>JBFMCE010000082.1:0-17286 GCA_040754655.1 Bdellovibrionota bacterium
CGAGTAAAAACTCACCCCCACTCTCGGCAATCCTGCAGAGCTCTTTTCAAGGAAGTGCATCGAGCTCCTCAACCGTACGGCACCGAAATGCGGCTGATTCTTTGCATTCTCGCGCCAAGCTGGTGGTAGGGGTTTTTCCGTAATCATGCCCCGGGTAAAGAATCGTATCGGCCGGAAGCTCTTTTAACCGTTGCAAGCTCGCGAACATCTCCTTTGTGCTTCCCGTTTCCCCGTCTGTTCGCCCCACGTCTCCGACAAAAACCGTGTCACCCGTGAACAGGTGGTTTTGAGCGCCATCGCGTACAAGATAACAACACTCACCCGCTGAGTGGCCTGGTGTGTGCAGAACTTCAACCGCATGCGAGCCTACTGGGATGCGCGTTCCTTCGTCGACGAATCGAAAGCGTGTGCGAATCTCTTCGGCCTTGCTTTGCATGCGTCTGGCATCTAGTTTGTGCAGGTAAATCGGAGGGAAATCACGGCCAGAGCAGAATTTCTCTACGACCGCAGGTAGGCCCCGCACATGGTCCCAGTGGGTGTGGGTGAGTAAAACCCCTACGAGTTTTGACCCAAGTTCATTCATGCGATCAACCCAAGGCGAGAGATCCGCTTGCGGATCAACCACAAGCGACTCCGTGCCTGATGTGATCAGGTAAACGAAGTTTTGGTAATCTCCGATCAAGAATTGATTTACCACCACCATAAATTTCTAAAACCGATAGGCCTGTTTTACAGCAAAATCCTTGCCATCATGAAACACTGACACGCCTTCACTCCTCGGGCAGTGTTCGAAAAACAAGATCATGTTGCGTTCTTCCGCCTCACGCAAAAGTTTCTTTTTCTCTTCGATCATTGTCAGCGGAAAACAATCATAGCCCATGATGTAGGCTGTCTTCGTGTGGGTCGCCGTTGGAATCGCATCTGCGCAATAGATCAGTGCGTTTTTCTCATCAGCCACCTCAATAAGCTGCATGCCTCGAGTGTGTCCGTTGCTGACGCGCGCGAAGATGTTTGGCAAGATCTCTTCTCGTTTGCCGTACTCGGTGTGCAAGAGCTGAAGCTTCGAGTTTTGGTTGTAGACGTCGTAGTTTTCTTTAAGATAGCTGGCCCTGTCTTTTTCATTAGGATGATAGGCAAGGTCCCAGTTCTGGTCTTGAATCCAAACCCGCGCGTTTGGAAACGTTGGCATGAGCTCGCCGTTGTCGAGCCTTCTCGTCGTACCGCCCATGTGGTCAAAATGCAGGTGTGTGCCGACCACGTCGGTCACTTGTTCAAGTTTGATCCCGTGGCGCGCGAGCTCGCGATCGATCGCCCATTTTGAATGGTCGATTTTATAGATGCCAACAAACTTCTCGGCCCATTTGGTGCCAATACCATTGTCGACCAAAATCACCCGTTTAAAGCCGCCCTTTGAATCGCGCTCAATCAAGAGCAAGCAGCGCAGGCGCATGTCGATACGATTGGCTTCATCGGCGGGATTCGTTTTATCCCAAATGGTTTTGGGCACGATCCCAAACATCGCGCCTCCGTCGAGCGCGAAACTGCCAGTTTCGATGGTGTGAATTTCATAAGGTCCGATCTTCTTGGGACCGTCGATCGCATCCAATATTGTCGCTTGTCGTGTTGTCATGGCTTTAAAGACTAGCATGCTGGAAAAACGATGGGTAGGGGCGATCAGGGGCCGAACGGCTCGGGCGATGTCGCTTCGCCCAAAATCAGAGTTTATTTTTTTTCATCTTTAGCAAAGCAACTCTTTCGCCTTGCCAGACATCTTTAGCTTCAGTAGGGGAGCCTTGGGAGTTCACTCAATGGCAAAGTTTTAAGCGGTGCCGCGATCGAGAGTAAAGCTCCAGTCATGGGACCCCAGACTCAGTATGAACTCGAAGTCGAAGTGCTTGAGGTGCTTGCAGGTGAACTTAAGGCCAAGAAGATCGTGCTTGCTGATGAACAAAGCTGCCCATTTGGGCTAGAGAGCATGGCCATAGGTTCACAGTGGGTCTTTCTTCTTCCCTATACGAAGTACGGCGAATTTTTTGTTGTAAGCTCTTGCGGTACACAGGCCCTCGATTTTGATCCAACATCAAAACTGGTCTATGGCCCTATTGATGACAAGGGTTTGCAGTCGTTGCCATACAAGGCCTTGAAAGAGAAGATAGCTCGAATAAACTCTAAAAATCCTGTGGTCGAACATGAGAAGCTCGCAAGAAATACTTCAATTCAATGTTCGTTCGAGGGAAGTTCTTCGGATGGCGATCAGTTTCACTCAGAACCCTTCTCGTTGTCGACAGAAAGACAAGCAGAGCCTCTGAAACGAGAAATCAAGGGATGTCGTCTGGAGTCTGATTCCCAGTTTACTCCTCCTGTTACGCCAGTGCCCGGGGTACCTTCAATTCCTGTTCATGATCTGGAAATTTCCCCGGCAGTGCCCTCGGATGAAGACCCTCGGTTTGAACCTCGACGTCAACGCTGTTCCGGTGAGAGCTCCTTATCCGCTGCCTTAGAATTGTACTATCAACCGAACTATTATGAATACGCTGAGCCTTCCATAAAAATGTCTCTTCAAATTAAAGATGCGATCAGCCAGACCTTATTGAACACGAGCTCTGAAGATCGAATCTTGCTGAGAGAAGGAAGCTTCAAAGAGCCTGTGCTTTGGGTTAACGCGAGTTTTCTTAGAGGTAAGGAAAAGGTTGAAGTGACAGCGAATTTGCGTTGCGAGTATATTGTGGCGCCACAACCCAGCAATAAGTAGTGGGTTGCATACAACCTAAGCAAGCAAGATCTTATTAGAAGTCATCTCATAAGTATTTTCTGCTACGGCTTTGTCTGCCGGCGGCGGGTGTTTGGAAAGTGATCAATTTCTCCGGCGGAGCGATTAGAAACCGAGAGTTCACTCTTTTTTACTCGGAGCAACGTACAAGAACGCCTCTGATCCAGGGAGGTCGATTCCAAGAAAACGCCCTTTCTGCGTTTCACCATCGTACAGATCGGGAACAAATAATCCTGCGTCGCCTTCAAGCGGAATCCCATCAAGACGAGGCATCCTTCCGGTTTCAGTCACTACCCAGACAAGGCCGCCCGGTTTCGCGCGTGGTAGAATCTCACTCTGGTGCAGTTGGCTGGGCTGCGGCAGTCTTGATAGCAACAAGTCGGCATCGGGAACTGGTGTCTTTTGTTTAAAGGGGTGAATCTCACTGGGGTCATCGGGATCAAAATGGTGTTTAGTGACATCGCTGCTGACCCAAACACGTTTTGCGATCGCTTGTTCAAACTCTTCGAAGCTGAGGCCAGATTTTTCAAGGATCTGAGGATTGTTTTCGCCCATCAGCGCCCACAGCTGGCGCCTTCCCGAGGACGAACGTATTTGCCTTCTTAGCATCTGATTTTCGGCGATCTCGCTTACGATGATTCGAACATCTTTTCTCACCAAGAGCGGAACAGCCCATTCATAAAAATCGACCAATGGACCCACGACATGCAAGACGCCATTCTCGGGCAAGAATTCCCGGTTACGAAAAATCGCGATGATCGCAGCAACCGAATCGTCACCATGATTCGCGGTAATTTCCGAGTAGAGAGAGTGCAGACGCATGAGCCGGGGATAAGTTTCCGGGTTTGTGAATTGAAGTGTGGCCCTGAGGATGCACCCAAGGCTCGCTGGCTTTTTGGGAGCGATTGTGGAAATCGCCCAAGACGGCGAGCTCAACCCCATGGCCAATCCAACTGCGAGAATGAAGATAACCATTTGAATAGGGCGCATCCTCTTACTTTTCGGAATTCTTCATAAAAAAGTAAGTCCCGTTCGCTCTTGCTTGGCTCTGTGCGTTAAATAGTTGCGCAAATCACTTTGCCAGACCTACTTGTGTTTAGATTTCTCGCTAATGATTCGAATTGACGGTAGTATTCTCTCTTGTTACCCCTGAAACATTGCAAAAAGAACAACTAGTCAATGAGGAGATCTCGTCGTTATGTCGCGTTACACGCAACTCACCCCTCCAACTACGGGCCAAAAAATCACCATGCGTTCAGATATGACGCTTCAGGTGCCAGACCATCCAGTAATTCCCTATATTGAAGGTGACGGAACAGGTCCTGATATTTGGCGGGCCTCACAGCGCGTTTTTGATGCCGCTGTTGAAAAGGCTTATCGCGGAAAAAAGAAAATCGTTTGGTTCGAAGTGTATGCCGGTGAAAAGTCGAAGAACAAGTTCGACAACTGGCTTCCTGATGACACGATTACGGCTTTCCAAGAATATCTGGTGGGCATCAAAGGTCCCCTGACCACTCCGGTCGGTGGTGGAATTCGCTCTCTCAATGTCGCTCTAAGACAGATGCTCGACCTCTATGTTTGTTTGAGGCCCGTGCGTTATTTCAAGGGCGTTCCCAGCCCGGTGAAGCGCCCCGAAAAAGTTGACATGGTGATCTTCCGCGAGAACACCGAAGACATCTATGCTGGCATTGAATGGGCATCCGGTTCGGCTGAGGTGAAGAAACTCATCCAGTTTCTTGAAAAAGAAATGGGCGTGAAGAAGATCCGTTTTCCTGCGACCAGCGGAATCGGAATCAAGCCCATGTCAAAAGAAGGTTCTTACCGGCTGATCCGCGCTGCGATTCAATATGCCATTGCCAATAAGCGCAAGAGCCTCACACTTGTGCACAAGGGCAATATCATGAAGTTCACTGAAGGGGCGTTTCGTGACTGGGGATATGAGCTCACGCGCGAGGAATTCAAGGGCAGTGCAGTGCCTTGGGAAGATTGCGAGGGAAAACCCGGCGCGGGCCAAATCCTCGTCAAAGACGCCATCGCAGACATCACTCTTCAACAAGTGCTCACGCGGCCAGAAGATTTTGACGTGATCGCGACCCCAAATCTCAATGGCGATTATCTGTCAGACGCTCTTGCGGCTCAGGTGGGCGGCATTGGAATAGCACCCGGTGGAAACATCAATTACGTCACTGGCCATGCGATTTTCGAAGCAACCCACGGTACAGCTCCGAAATACGCCAACCAAGACAAAGTCAACCCAGGCTCAGTCGTGCTCTCAGGTGAGATGATGTTCAGGCACTTGGGCTGGAATGAAGCCGCTGATCTGATCATTCAGGGGATGGATCGATCTATCTCTCAAAAAGTGGTGACCTATGACTTTGCAAGGTTGATGACTGCAGAGGGTCAAAGCGGCGTTAAAGAAGTGAAGTGCAGCGAATTTGCTGATGCCATCATCCGAAACATGTAAGGAGTTTTCTTCAAATGAATAAGCGTCCAAAGATTTCAGTGATCGGTGCAGGTTTTGTAGGTTCAACATGTGCTCACTGGGCGGCTTCAAAAGAGCTCGGCGACGTCGTTTTAATCGACATCAATGATGGGGCAGCCAAAGGCAAGGCTCTTGATCTGTTTGAATCCAGCCCCGTGGAAGGGTTTGATTCGCGCATCCAAGGCGGAAGCGATTATACGCTCACTAAAAATAGCGATGTCGTGATTATTACCGCGGGCCTTCCAAGAAAACCTGGAATGAGCCGCGACGATCTCTTGGCAACCAACGCCAAGATCGTGAAGGAATGCGCCCAAAATGTAGCGAAGCATTCACCGAATTCTGTGCTCATCATCGTGAGCAATCCGCTCGATGCCATGTGCCACGTTGCGCACGATGCATCAGGTTTTCCGCGCGAACGCGTGCTCGGAATGGCGGGCGTTCTTGATGGCGCGCGCTTTCGTTCGTTCATCGCGGAAGCGTTGGATGTGAGCGTTGAAGATGTTCAAGCGTTCGTTTACGGCGGCCATGGCGATACGATGGTGCCCATGCCGCGCTATGTGACCGTGGGGGGGATACCACTCACCCAGCTTCTTTCTAAAGATAAGATTGAAGCCTTGGTCCAACGCACTCGCCAAGGTGGCGCTGAGATCGTGAATCTTTTGAAAACAGGTTCTGCTTATTACGCGCCTTCAGCCAGTGCAGTTCAAATGGCAGAAGCCATCGTTCGAGATAAGAAGCGAGTGCTTCCTTGCGCCGTGCTCTTGCAGGGTGAGTACGGGAAGAAAGGGCTGTTCTGCGGAGTGCTTGCAAAACTTGGGGCAAAAGGACTTGAACAAGTGATGCAACTCGAACTGAATGCCGAAGAGAACGCAATGTTCGATAAGTCGGCTGCCGCAGTTCAAGAGTTGGTCGATGCTTTAAAGAAACTGCAATACTAAGGAGGGTAGAGTTCATGAATGTTCATGAGTACCAGGCCAAAGAGCTTTTGCGGAGGTACAACGTTCCGCTTCTCAAGGGCCAAGTCGCTTTTTCGGTGGATGAGGCTCTAAAAAATGCAAAAGCCATGGGTGGCGAAGTTTGGGTGGTGAAAGCCCAGATTCATGCCGGTGGCCGAGGCAAGGGCGGCGGCGTGAAAGTCGCGAAAAGCATGGATCAGGTGAAAGAGTACGCCTCTAAAATCCTGGGTATGCAGCTCATCACGCATCAGACCGGCCCTGAGGGTAAGAAAGTTCATAAAATTTTTGTTGAGCAGGGCTGTCAGATCGCGCGCGAGCTTTATTGCGCGCTTCTTGTCGATCGAGCGACGAGCAAAGTAGTGCTCATGGGCTCCGCCGAAGGAGGAATGGACATTGAAGAAGTCGCGGCAAAGACCCCTGAAAAAATCATCAAGGTCATCATTGATCCGGCGACGGGTTATCAACCGTATCATGGCAGAAAACTTGCGTTTGCTTTAGGCATTCCGAAAGACAGCGTGAACAAGGCTGCAGCT
The DNA here is from genome assembly GCA_040754655.1 of Bdellovibrionota bacterium. Classification (GTDB taxonomy): domain Bacteria; phylum Bdellovibrionota; class UBA1018; order UBA1018; family UBA923; genus JBFMCE01. The sequence goes on from JBFMCE010000082.1 coordinate 6,742, forward strand.
TTTTTTGCGTCACTTTACAAGGCTTTCGTCGATTTAGACTGCAGTCTTTGCGAGATCAACCCGCTGGTTTTGACCTCATCCGGCGATTTGGTCGCGCTTGACGCCAAGATGAACTTTGATGACAACGCGCTTTTTCGTCATAAAGACATCGCTGAGATGCGTGATCCAACGGAAGAGAACGAGCAGGAAACCGAAGCAGCGAAGTATGACCTTGCATACATCAGCCTCGATGGTTCGATCGGATGCATGGTAAATGGCGCAGGGCTTGCGATGGCAACGCTCGACATCATCAAATTGCATGGCGCGGAGCCAGCCAATTTCCTTGATGTCGGTGGCGGCGCCAATAAAGAGAAGGTCACAGCCGCATTCAAGATCATCCTCAAAGATCCCAAGGTGAAAGCAATCCTAGTGAATATCTTCGGCGGCATCATGAAATGCGACGTGATCGCCGAGGGCATCATTGCTGCTGCAAAAGAAGTAAACCTTTCGGTGCCGCTGGTCGTAAGGCTTGAAGGCACGAACGTTGAAAAGGGCAAAAAACTTCTTTCAGAATCTGGACTTCGTATTACGCCTGCATCTGATCTTACCGATGCTGCGCAAAAGGTAGTGGCTGCAACCAAAGGAGGGAAGTAGTCATGGCGATTTGGGTCGGAAAAGAAACAAAAGTTATTTGCCAAGGCATCACCGGTTCGCAAGGCACCTTTCATTCCTTAGGCTGTCGTGACTACGGCACTAAGATGGTCGGTGGAGTGACTCCAGGGCGGGGCGGAAGCTCTCATGAAGGCTTTCCGGTGTTTGACACTGTTGCTGAAGCAAAAGAAAAGACTGGCTGCAATGTTTCGATGATCTTTGTTCCACCTCCGTTCGCCGCGGATGCGATTTGTGAAGCGGTGGATGCCGAGCTTGACTTGGTCGTAGCCATCACTGAAGGCATTCCGGTTCTCGACATGCTCAAGGTTAAAAAATATCTTCAAGGCCGAAAAACAAGGCTGATCGGCCCCAATTGCCCGGGTATTATCACCCCGGGCGCTTGCAAGATTGGGATCATGCCCGGTCATATTCACAAACCGGGTCCTGTGGGCGTTTTGTCGCGCAGCGGAACTTTGACGTATGAGGCGGTATTTCAGCTCACCCAGGCTGGCGTTGGCCAGAGTACCTGCGTGGGCATCGGTGGCGACCCGATCAATGGGACCAATTTCATTGACGTGCTCGAGGCGTTCAACCGAGATCCTGAGACTAAAGCCGTCATTATGATTGGCGAAATCGGAGGAAGTGCGGAAGAGGAAGCAGCCGAGTATATCAAACGTGAGATGAAAAAGCCCGTAACTGGATTTATCGCGGGACAGGCAGCACCCAAGGGCAAGCGCATGGGACATGCTGGTGCGATTATCAGCGGCGGCAAGGGCACTGCTCAGGAAAAGATTGCAGCACTTGAGTCTGCTGGTGTAAAAGTCTCACGCAGCCCAGCTGATATTGGAAAGACCCTGCTCTCTGTTTGGAAAGGCTGAAAACCAGAAAGCCTGATGTCTTGCGGGTCCGGTGTTGTGGCTTAAGATTTACAAAGAATAGGAGTTTTAAAAAAGAAAATGGCAATAGAAAGAACCTTCTCAATCATTAAACCCAATGCAGTTCAAAAAAACGTCATCGGCGAGATCATCTCTCGCTTTGAGAAGAAAGGCCTTCGCATCGCTGCCGCAAAGTTCACCAAACTTTCAAAAGAGAAGGCGGAAGGTTTTTACATTGAACACAAAGACCGCCCTTTCTTTGGCTCGCTCGTGCAATTCATGACGAGCGGTCCGATCCTTTTAATGGTTCTTGAAGGCGAAAATGCGGTCGCGCTCAATCGCGAAATCATGGGTGCCACGGATCCTGCGAAGGCGGCCCCTGGCACGATTCGAAAAGACTTTGCCGACAATATCGAAGCCAATGCGGCTCACGGATCTGATTCACCGAAATCTGCCGAGCGTGAAATCGCTTATTTCTTTGATAAGGCTGAGCTTGTAGGTCGCTACTGATCGACGAGTGCGCTCGAACGCAGTGAAATCTGTCGGCTTTGGCGCCCAAATGCGCAGTGCTCAACAGACTTTTTTATTTTAGGGCCCGAAGAAATTCGGGCCCTTTTTTATGCTCACCGGAAATTCACCAGCGCTCTCGCTGAGCATTCGGATTTGCCTTTTGCCATAACAAGCGCCCATCCTCTGATGAAGGATCGATCTTTTCCTTATATCCGCCGTTTCCCTTGGGCCCGATGGCGCTCTTTGGTTTACTGCTGCCTGGCTGCGGCACACGAATGTCTTTTGAGACAAAATCAATCGAGAGGTAACCCCCAAGTTTTATCCCAAAAGGAGCATGGGTTCCTGTTCCTTTGATCGTGACCAGGTACTTTGGAAAGAAAAGTTTTTTTAAATTAAAAGCCTCATGAGAAGAAGGAATCTCTAAAACTCCAGACTCTTCGTCCTCCATCGGCGTCTGGCACGGCGTAGGCGGATAGTCGTCTTCAGGCGCATCTTCGATGGTCATGTAAAAACCGCAAATGGGCTCATCGCTGGTTCGCGTGAAATGGGCAACCCTGATTTGTGGATAGCCGTGATCCAGGCCATCCTCCGATTGTTTTTGTAGGCAGACTGACATCGATTCGATGAAGTTTGCCTGGATTTGCCCTGGCTCGCATTTCTCGAACGGCTCATCTGAAAGCAGGCGCTCTTCGATGGCATTTCCGTAGGCGTCAAAATCAGCCGGCACCAAGGTTCTCAAGGCAAGCGTATTCAGTGTAACCGACTCGATGTTCTTCGAGCTTTTAAAATCAAACTTTGGGGAAATCTCCTGTGACGGAAGGGTAAAGCCAATGAGCGAAAAAAAATCTGATATTTTTCCTGGGGGCAGTTTTTGCGGCGTGATGGCGTATTTGTAATTTTTGCCACTGGCTCCTCCAGAGAATCCTGGAAACTGGCTACATCCTGAATTCGCCGCGACTACGGCCACTGCTAAGATCACTCGAAAAAAAATTCCCATGTTCCCCCTGAACACTGACTTCACTGGATGAACTCTGACAAATCCCAGCGCCATCCGATTCCCAAATCCCCAGAAGGGCCTTCCCAACGAGTGAGCTCGAGTGAGCCTCGGCGGTCGTTTCCGCCGCCGCTTTCGTCGACCTGCACTACGACCCCGGCGCGAAAGGTGGCGAAGAATCCTCTGTCAGGATCGAGATAACGCACTCCCCATTGAAGAGAGGTCATATTGATCCATCGACCTTTGACCGAGATCCGAATATTATTCCCGTACATCTCATGAATGATCTCGTTGGCTTCTTGTTCTGTTCCTTCTAAAAATCGAAGGTGAGTGAATTTCATGGCGACAAGGCAGGGCGAGAGTTCCCATTCATAGCAAAAGTCGACGATAACCGAAGCTTTGGCAGCGAGCGTGTAGTCAAAAGTGGTTCCGCCTCCAAGTTCGAGGGATATCGGACCCGCACCAATTGAAGTCACGAGCGTCAGTCCTTCTGGCAAGCTCGCCTGAAGCTCAAATCCAAAAGGAACAGAGTAAAAGTCTTTCCGTCGGGTCTTGGTGTTCGAGTCCTCTTCTCTGATATCCGGTTTAGTGACGAGCGCTCTGGCTTTGGCTTGATTGACCTTTCTTTTGAATTCTTCCTGGTATTTTGGTTTTGCGATTTCCTTCAAAGTAGCCTCGACGAGGGCTTGAGTGAAATGACGCAAAACCATGCCTTGTGCGTGAGAGCCGTCCGCAAATGCAGGCGAAAATCCTAAGAGGGTCCCTACGAAGAAAATAATGGCGGTATACGCCCTTACGAAAGTCCCGTTCATTTTTACCCAACTATACCTTGGGGCTGCTGTAACTCGGATTGTGCTGCTCGTCAAATTTTAGAGGCGAGCTGTGCAAAATCTTGCTCTAAGCGCCAGCCAAGAGTAGTTTGAAGAGCAATGCGTATCGCCATTTGTCAGATCGGCACGGCTGTCGGGGCATTCACCTCGAACGTCGAAAAAATCCATGAGTTCCTCAAGAAAGCAGCGGAATGTCGCGTTGATATGGCTGTTTTTCCTGAACTTTGCGTCTCCTCTTATCCGCCGCTTGATCTTCTGGATCGTCCCGACTTTTGGAGGGCGAATGCCACGGCACTGGAAGCTTTGGAAAAAAAGTTTCCTCAGATTAAAAATCTTCCAGAAGCGATCGTGTTAGGAAGCCTCATTGAAAATCCCAAGCCTGTAGGCAAGCCCATTCAAAATGCCGCTATCGTCTACCAAAACGGAGAAAAAGTTCATCGGCAGGCGAAACGCTTGCTCCCGACTTACGACGTCTTTGATGAGTTTCGTTATTTTGAACCTGCGGACCAGAGCGTGTTGTGGAGTTCAAGGTGGGGAAAGATCGGGATTTCCATTTGTGAAGATGCATGGTTTGAAGACGAGCACGCCGGAAGGAGGCTGTACGAAAAAGATCCTGCGATCGACCTTAGAGGGGCAGACCTGGTTTTGAATTTGAGCGCCTCGCCCTTTGAAGTGAATAAGCGCATGAGACGCCACGAGCTTCTGGCGCGCTTTGTAAAACGCATCCAGGCCCCGGCGGTTTACGTGAATCAGGTGGGCGCCAACGATGAAATTTTATTCGATGGCGGAAGCCTATTCCTTTCTAAAGACGGTTCGGTGCAGTTCGAGATGCCAGCCTTTCGTGAAGGGATGGCCGTGGTCGAGATTGATCTTGGCAAAACGGCGGCGGTTCATCGTGCGGAGGTGTTTTCTTATGTGAGGGAATCGGATCAGAGCGCCCAGTGGGGCAAGATGGTGAAGCCCCCTTCGACTGATGATGAACTCGATCTCATCCACAAAGCGCTTGTTACGGGCATTCGCGATTATTTTCGCAAGACCGGTTTCAAAAAAGCCGTCCTCGGGCTTTCAGGGGGGATTGATTCAGCTGTAGTGGCTTGTCTTGCAGCGGAAGCTCTAGGACCTCGAAATGTCTTGGGCGTTTCAATGCCAAGCCAGTTCTCATCTTCTCATAGCCTTGCCGACGCCGAAGGCTTGGCCAAGGCGACGGGAATCGAACATCGAACCTTGTCACTGAAATTTATTTATACCGCGCTCTTGATGGAGTTGAAGCCAGCGTTCATGGGGCTTGCGGCCGACGCCACTGAGGAGAATGTGCAGGCAAGGCTAAGGGGATTGATGCTCATGGCGCTCGCCAACAAACGTTGCGCGTTGGTATTGACCACGGGGAACAAATCCGAGCTCGCAGTGGGTTATTGCACTACTTACGGAGATATGGCAGGCGCTCTCGCGCCGATTGGCGATCTCTATAAAACCCGTGTTTACGATTTGGCCCGTAGAATCAATTCGCGCCACTCTTGGATCCCCGAGTCGACTTTAACCAAGGCGCCAAGTGCGGAACTTCGCCCCAATCAGACAGATCAAGACACCCTGCCTCCGTACGAGGTGCTGGATCATATTCTTGAGCTCTACTTTGAAGGCTTGGCTGACGAGAGTGAGATCATCAAAGCCGGCCATTCTGCTGAGCTGGTGAAAAAGGTCTTGAGCCTTGTGCGTACTTCCGAGTTCAAACGCAGACAGGCGGCACCCGTATTGAAGGTCAGCAGCAAGGCTTTTGGTTTAGGAAGACGTATTCCCGTCGCAAAGTCGTATTAGAGGCGCGTATTGCCATGCGTGATTTTCGGGAATTCAGGAAAGGTGACTGAAATGATTTTAAACGTTGCAAAGAAGATTTTTACTGAGATTGTGAGTCGCGCAGAAGAATGTAGGGAGCGGCTTTCTTACGAAGCTATCCGGGTTCGAAAGCTTGCCCCGGTTTTGTTAAGGCTGGCCGTGTCTGAGCTGGAAGACCGCATTCATGATTGGATGCAAGCGAGGCAGACCTGTGAGCCTTTTCAGACTAAGAAGCAAAAAGCTTCGCATACGACGAAGAATTCACGGGTACGTAGGGTGAAAAGACGGACGAAATCGAGATATAAGTGATTGATATTTATGCGTTTTATGCGAAATACTTGGATCGTTTTGAAGCTTTTACTCGAAAGTCTTTGATCGCAAAGTGCGAGAAGCGTACTCTTGCTTGACGAAATCTGTTGTGTTAACTAACTGTTTCTTTTTGAACGCGGGAATCCCGCGTTTTTGTTTCGGTTTTAGTAAATAGAAATCATTTGAGGAGGAACTCAGAATCGCTGCTCCAAGCAACTCCCGCGACTCTGTCCGGGTAAATGAACGTATTCGAGGTGTGAGCCAGGTTCGTGTGATCGACGAGACTGGAAAAATGTTGGGCGTCTTTTTGATTCAAGATGCAATTCGGCTCGCTAAGGAAAGAGGTTACGATCTTCTAGAAGTATCGCCGACCGCCGATCCTCCAGTTTGCAAGGTGGCAGACTACGGCAAGTACATGTACGAGAAGAAAAAGAAGCAACATGATGCGAAGAAAAAGCAAGCCGTGATCAGCGTAAAGGAAGTCCAGCTGCGACCTCAAACGGAAGAACATGATCTCGATTATAAATTCAGGCATGTTCAGAGATTCCTCCAAGAAGGAGATAAGGCAAAGGTTTCGGTAATGTTTCGTGGACGTGAAATCGCCTATGTTGAAAACGGTCGAAAACTACTCGATCGTTTGATCGAGATGGTGAAAGATTGCGGCACCGTGGAATCGCCTCCGAAACTTGAGGGAAAACGCCTTACGGTAGTGATTGCTCCGCTCCACAAGTCTTCGTGACAAAAGCGGATATAAAGAGATTTAAGAAGGAGAAGTGCACATATGCCAAAGTTGAAGACCAAGAAAGCCGCTGCAAAACGGTTTAAGGTCACTGGAAAAGGTAAAGTAAAGTTTAAGCGCGCTGGAAAGAGGCACCAATTGGGCCATCGCAAAAGCGCAAAACGCAAGTTGCGCCTGCGAAAGGGAGGGTACGTTCATCCTTCAAGTGCTGGGCACGCGCTCGCTTGCGTTCCGTATCAAGCATAAGTCTAGGCAAAGTTTTAAGGAGTAAAGAATGCCAAGAGCAAAACGGGGCTTTAAAGCCCGTCGTCGTCGAAATAAAGTTTTAGATAAAGCGGAAGGCTTCACACACCGTCGTAAAAATACCATCCGACGTGGTGCAGAGGCTGTAGACCGAGCAATGCGATATGCCTATCGCGATCGTCGCGCCCGCAAACGTGATTTTCGTCAACTTTGGATCGCTCGTATCGGTGCGGCAGCCGTTTCAAACGGTTTGAACTACAGCACCTTGATCGCAAGGTTGAAGGAAGCGGACATTCGCCTTGACCGCAAGAGCTTGTCTGACCTCGCGATTTTTGATCCATCGGCATTTACAGCCGTCGTTCAACGCGCCGTCGGTACCGCAGCAGCATAAAGACGTCGTTCTGAAACGACAGAAACAGTCTTTCAATGTCATCAGGCTTGATCGAGCAGATTGCCGGAGTTGAGTCGGAGTGTCTTAGCGCGATCGCGCGGGCGCAGTCGGCTGCAGAGCTTATTGAAGTTGAAAACAAGTTCCTTTCAAAGAAGGGAAATTTGAGTGAACTTCTGAAGGCTTTGCGCGACGTTGCCCCCGCGGATCGGCCTAAGGTTGGCGCGCGCGCCAACGAGGCGAAGACGAAGCTCGAACAAGCGATTACGACGAAGAAAGAACAGTTTGAATCGGTAGCTTTGCAAACGAAGCTGGAAAAGGAGCGCGTTGATTTCTCTCTCCCGTCGCGTCGCCTACCGGTTGGTTCATTGCATCCGATCACAAAAGTCACGGCGGAAATCGTTTCCATTTTTCGCCGCATTGGATTTGAACTCAGCGACGGCCCTGAGGTCGAGACGGAGTTTCATAATTTCGATGCTTTGAACATGCGCGAAGACCACCCTGCAAGGGATATGCAAGATACGTTTTATCTTCCTCCTTCGCTGAAACCTGGCGTGGTGCTCAGAACCCACACATCGCCCGTTCAGATCCGTTCGATGCTTTCAAAGAAGCCTCCTGTGCGAATCCTTATTCCCGGAGCTGTTTTTCGAAGCGACTATGATGTGACTCATTCACCGATGTTTCATCAGGTTGAGGGGTTATACGTTGATCGCAATGTGAGTTTTGCGGAACTTAAAGGAGCTCTTCTGTTTTTCGCTCGAGAGATGTTCGGGGCTCAGACGCAAATCCGTTTGCGGCCCAGTTATTTCCCCTTTGTCGAACCCGGCGCCGAAGTCGACGTGACCTGCGTGATGTGCAAAGGCAAGGGTTGCAGGGTGTGCAAAGAGACGGGCTGGCTTGAGATCTTGGGGGGCGGCATGGTTCATCCCAAGGTGTTCTCAGCCGTTCAGTACAATCCGAAAGAGGTCACTGGTTTTGCGTTTGGAATGGGTGTCGAGCGGATCGCGATGTTGAAGTACGATATCCCGGACTTGAGGTTATTGTTCGAGAACGACGTGCGTTTTCTACGGCAGTTTGGAGTGTGACGCTTGAAAATCAGTTTGAACTGGCTTGCGGATTACATTGATGTCGCTCCGATTCGCGCAGATCTGAAGGGCGTATTTGAGAAGCTCACCCTGAGAGGAATTGAAGTCGAAAACGTCTCAAGCCTTGCGAAGGGATTTGAAAAAGTCATCGTTGCTTCGCTAGACGCACGTGAAAAGCATCCCAACTCGGATAGATTGTCAGTTTGTCGGGTCAATACTGGCAGTGAAGCCCTTCAAATCGTCTGTGGCGCTCAGAATATGAAAGCGGGCGATAAAGTCGCGCTTTCAATGATAGGCGCCGAACTTCCTAATGGTCTCAAAATTCAAAAAGGAAAGATCAGAGACGTCGAGTCATTCGGGATGCTTTGCTCTGAGCAAGAGTTGGGGCTTGCGGATGAGAGCGAGGGCATTTTGATTTTGCCCCAGAATGCGCCTGTCGGAAAACCATTGGCTGAGTTTTTGGGCCGGGATGATGTGGTGATTGAGCTCAACATCACTCCTAATCGCGGTGATGCACTCTCGCATATCGGGGTGGCCCGCGAATTGGCTTCGATTTTAGGTCAGAAGGTGAAACTTCCGAAAGCCTCGGTCAATGAAATCGGCGGAAATACTTCCGAGAAAGTCCGTGTGGCGTTGCAGAATCCGACCGACCGACCCCATTTGTGCATTCAATACCATGCTCGATACGTCGAAGGCGTGAAGATCGGTCCATCGCCGGAATGGTTGCAAAAGCGTTTACAGGCCATCGGTTTGCGGCCGATCAATAACGTAGTCGATGTCACCAATTTCGTTTTGATGGAGTGGGGTCAACCTCTTCATGCATTTGATTATTCTCAGATCAAAGGTTCGCATATCCAAACGCGGGTGGCGAAAGAAAACGAAGTTCTACCGCTCCTCGATGGAACGACAGTGACCTTGCATCCCGAAGACCTTGTCATCGCAGATCAAGAGCGCGCCATTGCTCTGGCTGGTGTCATGGGTGGTGGCAATTCTGAAGTGACTGAAACGACGACGGCTCTTTTGCTTGAAGCGGCCCAGTTCTTACCTTCAACCGTGCGAAAGTCTGCAAGGCGCCATCAAAAGCATTCTGATTCTTCGCATCGGTTTGAGCGACAGGTGGATGCGAGAGCGGTCACTCTTGCGATGGAGCGCGCGACGCAGTTGATTGTGGAGCTTGCAGGTGGGCGGGCGCTTAAAGGAGTGGTGAGCCAGTATTCTCCTTTGGGTGAGCAATTGGTGAAAGACCAACTCAAGACGATCTCAGTTTCGGTGCCTGCGTTCAATCAGTTTTCAGGACTTGAGCTCACAAAGGCTCAAGTGCATGAGTGCCTCAATCAATTAGGTTTTACAGCGAAGGCGAGTGGAGACGTACTTGTAGTGCAGGTGCCCAGCTACCGTCCCGATGTTGAGACGCAGGAAGATGTTTACGAAGAAGTATTGCGCGTCTGGGGATATGACAAGGTTCCTGTGCGGGTGCCGAGGCTTGACTTCATGCCCGAGGCCACGAGTGTTCATGAGTCAAAAAGCAAAGCTTTAGAAAAATTGAAACTCGCTTTCGTTGAACAGGGGTTTTCTGAGGCCGTGAACTTTGCTTTTACCTCGAAAACCTCTAACGAAGAGTGGGGAGGGCCTGAGAAAGGGCTTGCGGTAAGTTTGCAAAATCCGCTCAATGAAGACCTTACGACTCTAAAGACTTCGCTGCTGGGTGGGTTGCTTGACAACTTGCTTAGTGCTGTGCGCCATCAGCAAAAAGACACGCGCTTATTTGAGGTTCGCCCCGTGTATTTCAGGGACGAGAAGGCGGAAACGGGTGTTCGAGAGGAGTGGCGCGTGGCCGCATTGGCTTCGGGACGAAGCTATTCCCATGCTCTTGCAGCTCGAGACCGGGTTGTAGATTTTTATGACTTCAAAGGCGTGCTTGAAGTCGCGGTCGAGAACCTCGGAGTGCGTGGTTTGAGGTTTATGCCTGTAGACTCTGCGAAACCTGATGCGAGACTGCACCCGGCCCAAACGGTACAAGTCGCTTTAGGTAAGGGCCCTTGTGGGGTGCTGGGTCGCTTGCACCCGCTGCTTGAGTCAAAGTTGAAACTGCGCGAGCCGCTTTATTGGTTC
>JBFMCE010000083.1:0-17190 GCA_040754655.1 Bdellovibrionota bacterium
TGCTTATTGGGCTGGGTTTCCACGAGGACGCTTATACATCGGAGCCATAACGAGAACAAGAAGCACGTAAAACAAGACCCCTTTTAGCAGAATCCAGATTCTGGTGCTTCCCCAAACCGCGGCCCACGCCACGGCCAGGCCGTGAATCACCAAGAACCCGATCATGCGCGTGTCAAGTTTTCGCACCTGTTCCTGGAACCAAGGCTGGTTCATCAAGAAATCCCGCTTTTTAGCGTCAAACGCCGGGAACTCTCGAAATGAACGCACCAGAAAAGACTCGCGCCCGCCAAACCGCATCGCCACCATCACCAGCGCCAGCGCCAACTCCATCACTGCGGGCTGAAGCTTGAAGGCAGTGCCTGAATTCATGGCCAGAGAAACAAGTCCCAGCCCTAAAATCAAGCCATTGCTCACCCAGGTCATGAAGCCAATTTTCTTTTGCGAGTATTTCTCGTAACCGAGCTCTAGGATGGCCGTAATGAGCCCCACGATCAGAGCTACCTTCAATCCAAAGAACTCTTCAACAACCCAGAAGAGCACGAGCGGAAAAAGCGCTATGAAAAATTGTCTCTGCATTTGAGTTTCTTTCAAATTTCAGAAGCAGGCTTGCAACACGCTTCTAGAACTTATCTAGCGCAACAAGGTTTGATCTCGCCTCGCCCAATAGTTTCTCTGGGTCGGTGGCGTCTTCAGGCGAGCTCGCCAGCCCGACCTTCGCTCCTTGCAGGAACTTTCCGCTTTCAGCGCCGATATTGGTGAGAAGACGCCGTACGATTTTCGGCGCATCTTGTTTCTTGCAATCATCCATGACGACGGCGATTTGACCGATGTCCGGCAAACAATAAACCGTATCTGTGGCGCGAAACAGCGCGCTCTTGAGCGCATCCGCGATCTGCTTCATCCCCTTGGCCTCGACTTCGAGCATCATCAGGGAAAGCGCGCCAATCTCTGTTTTCAACGCGTACATGCGTGATTCAAGCACTTTACGAAGCGCATCCTCACTATCCAGGATTGGAAGAGCCATCCAGACCGTAAAGATGCCCTCTTTCCTTTGAGCATGCAGAGCTCCGCCATGCTGTTGCAAAACCTCGGACGCAATGGCAAGCGAGCCTCCGACTCCTTCATGAACACGGTCAAGAACGGCCTCTTGTTGCGAAAAGATCTTGAAAACATCGCTCCCAGATTGCCCAGCACCACCGGGCGGGGTCGTTTGCGAGCCGGCAAGCTCGGCCTTCACAGGGTTGCTAAACTCTACGACTGCGAACACGGCTTCTGGTTTTGCCCCCTCAATCATCATGCCTTCGGGCAAGGCGCCAAGCTTCACCCCGACTTTGGCCTTCACAATGATCTTGCTCTGTGCAGGCGAAAACTTAAATGTGTTTTCAAACAGCGCCCTTAAAACTTGCTCAAGCCTAGGAGCATCTCCCAACAAAACCGGAAGGTCGGCAATGCCCTTGGCATCGCATTCAAGGGTGAAACCCATGGTCTCGGCGTCAGCCCCCCAATGTTCGAGCTGGGTCATCATGAGATTCTTCAACGAAACCTCATGAAAACGACAAACAAGCCTGCCTGAAACCATTTTTGAGAGATCCAAGAGTTGGCTCAAGGTCGCATTCAGCCTTTCAGCGTTGCGATAGGCCATTTCGAGAAATTTTTGTTTTTCTGGTTTAGGAAGCTCTTCCTCGCGCACCATTCGAAGGGCGTTCAGCACCGAGGTCAGGGGTGTTCGAAGTTCGTGCGAGACCAATGACAGAAGGTCTAGCTTGATTCGTTCAACCTCGTCGTCAGAGGTATTCTTTGAGGTCCGAGTCGTCTTGGATTTCAATTTTAACGAGCCACCCTTCGTCTATAGGATCTTCATTTAAGATCTGAGTATCGTCGGCTAGCGCGGTGTTTACCTCAGTCACGAAGCCTGCGGCAGGAGTGTAGACCTTGAGCGCTCCTTCTGCCCCGTCGATCTCGCAAATCACATCGTCTTTATCGAAATCATCACCTTCCTCGGGAAGATGAATGCCTTCCACCTCTCCGGTCTCATCGAGGCCATCCAAGGTAATACCAAGCGTGAGGATATTACTTTTCTTCTGGAACCAAAGTTTTCCGTCGTTGAATTCTACTATATTTGCAGCGCGTGATTGTTTGGCAGACATATGGCACCATTCTGACATGGTGAAATCTCAAAAACAAATTCAAAAAAGAGTTCTTTTGTTACACACGGGCGGCACCATCGGAATGGGAATCCCAAAGCCGCCCCATTCAGACCATCCTCTTTCGCCGGACGAGGGCTTCGTACGGCACCTAAAAAAACAGGTGCCCGAGCTCTGGAGGCTCGCGCAGATCGAAGTCTTAGCTCTCTCCTATAAAGACTCTTCCCAAATCACTCCCCATGATTGGGTACACATCGCCAAGACGGTGTCTACTCACAGCGACGACTACGATGCCTTTGTCATTACTCACGGTACCGACACTATGGTTTATACGGGCACAGCACTCTCTTACGTACTTCCCTTTCCATGCAAGCCTGTCGTGTTCACAGGCTCTCAGAGGCCTCTTCAAGAGATCCGTAACGACGCCAGACGCAATTTAATCAACTCAGTAGCGATTGCCGCAGGGCAACGGATATGCGAAGTTACCTTATTTTTTGATACGGTCTTACTGCGTGCGAACCGGGCAAAAAAAGTCCATATTGAAGAGTACTTCACCTTTGATTCCCCAAACTTTCCACGCCTTGCTCAAGAAAAGCTGAAGACGTTTTTTTCAAGATCTCCGCGCGAACATCTCAGTCGTCCACGACTTGAAATGAAGTTTGATACGCGAATCCAGATCGTAAAGGCTTTTCCAGGCGCCGATGTGGCTCTTCAACCCAAGGCCAGGGCCGTCGTAATCGAGGCTTTTGGATGCGGAAACTTGCCTTTGTTTGAGAGCTCTGTGCTCGAGTTTCTCAAGATCTGCGCGAAAAAGAAGATTCCAGTAGTCATGACAAGCCAGGTGCAAGCGGGCGCACTGTCACCTGAAATCTATGAGATGGGGCGCCAGGCTCTCGACCTCGGAGTGATTTCGTCAGTCGACATGACCTTTGAAGCCACGCTAGTGAAGTGCATGATGCTTGCCGGAAACAAGGTCGACTATGCCGACTGGCCTGCAGGCATTCTTTCAAATTGGAGCGGCGAGATCACGCCAAGCGAGAATTAAGGCAACAAACTGGTGTCAAAAAGCCGCGACTGCCGTGGCTTTTTGACATCAGTTTTTGTCGAATTTACAAAACCCTTGGTTTTTCAAAAACCACAAAATGCTCTAAACGCCGCGCTCTGAGCTCAAAGTCAAACTTTCATGAACACTGGAATAAACTTTGCACACTCGAGAACTTGGGGAGAGAGACACGTGACCCGAGAACTGAGCCAAATCGTATTTCTTGTGATTGTTTTCATGACGCTTGCAGCGATCAGCCACGGAATTCAGCTGCCGTAGATCTTAAGCAAAGCAACTCCCGGCCCAACCCGTTCAATGCAGAGTCAGCACGATTTCAGGCGCGCGGGGCTGCATCCAGCCTAAACAAACAATATTTACCTGACTTCTTGCAGCTTGCAGAATTTTTCCGGGAAGCAGCCGCATTCATAAACGCAGGTCGATCGCCCGCGCTTGTTCGTCACCTGAAAGTCATAAGTATAAACATCGGCCATTTGTTTACAGGCTTTATTTGCCTTGTTCGCCGCATTCCCAAAAAACGGCAGATCGACCCGAGCTGCGCCCATCAAAGGACAGCCTTCCTCGGTAAAAGGACCTTCAAGCCTAGGCTCAAGGTGAATGTTTTCTACTTTTCTAGTTTTAGGATCTTTGCAGAGCCCGACAGGGTCGCAGTAGACATGATAATAATAAGCGCTTCCTTTAAAGTCTCCTGCGGCGATCTCACGGGTTGGAGGTTCCGTGAAGGGCCCTCTTACTGCATTGATGGGTGAATTTGGTGCCTTACACCGGCTTTCCAGGAATAGATCTTCTCCATCGCGGGGCTTTAGACCCTTACAGGCCTCTAAATAGTCTTTCTTCTGTTGATTCACTTGAAACTCTGAGCGAAATCCCGCGTGCTCGTGAAGGGGTGATGCCATCAGAAGATTCAAGAACATCGAAGGCACACGGTAACTTGAACTCGCAGAAGCGGTTAAGATTGAGTTTTGTTGGTCTTCCTTGGCTGCGGGTCCCCGGCCTGCCGCATCTGCAACCGCGTGAGGCTCATTGGCATCGCCTTCCGCACCATCACTCTCAGGTAGATCTCCGCTCTGACTGCCCAGTGCCACGGAAGCACCTAAATCTCCCCTTTCGTGCTCTGGGATTTCCCGTCCAGGCACCAAAGTTCCGCCCGATGCGTCTTTCTTGCCACTCTTTTTGACAAGGACCTCATAAGCCTGCGCACGGTCATCAGTTCCAAGGCTCAGGCCCGTACACCCAAAACTTCGCGTTCCAATCTTATCGACAAGGCAACCGCTAAAGAAGCAGGGATAAATCAAGGTATCTCCCGTGGTCTTCACCGACACTGCAGGCAGCTTGCAAATTCCTTTGGCTGCGTCACAGTGATCACTCTCAATATTTGGCAATGCCCTTTTGCAGGCGTCTTTTGCTGCCTTTTCAAAAGATTCGTTCACAAGCTCTTCGGCATAAAAAGGAAGTCTTGCTCCTGTATTTCCGGGCCTTTTATAGCCTGCGGGCACTACTTTTACTGGTCTTGCAGCCTTAAGAGGTATTCTTGGTTTTTTTGGATCTTCGTCGTCTAGGGCCTCGGCCCCTTCAACAGGCTTTTCAGCCCTCACAATTGGCTTTGCTTCAGACCGGTTTTTTGCGCGACCTGAAATCGAGGCAGCCGTGTTAACGCCTAGATAGTGGCGGCCCGAACACGCGAAGACTTCTCCGTCATCAGTATCGTGCATGCCGCAATTGGTGAACACGCAAGGGTATTCCAAGGCGTCTCCTGACGTGACAATCTCGACCTTGCCCTGGCAAATCCCATTTGGCGTGCAAGTCGAGCGAGTGAAGCGTCTGCTCTCTTCACATTTCTTTGTCGCCGCCCGCGTGAGAATAGGATCTGCGAGCTCTTCTTGCTCGGGCGCCCTAGTCTGCGCACGCAATGGATCTTTCTTACGCGCAACTAGTTTTCCAGGCTGAGAACGTCCTGACTCAAGAGCGGCTCGAGGAAGCTCACCGTTGGGCAATTCGCCACTACTCTCAGCAGACTCATCGCCACGGACACCGAGCGCTACTGAACTCTCACTTACTTCGACGTTTTGTTCAGAGCCGGCAGCCTCAACTTGTTTCCTTGAGATGGGCCTTAAACCGAATTTCATCTGAGGCTCATTGGGTTTGCCTTCCACGGCCGTGCATGAAAAGTAGCAGGCAAACCTGTAATTCTTGCCGTTCTTCGCCAGAGATCCCTCAAACTGAACTCCTTCTTCAGACAAGCACTTCTCTAAAGGAACCTTTCCGGCGCTTTTCTGGGAATCACATTTAGCATGAGCTTCGTTGGCGAGCCCGAGCTCAACTAATTGTGCCGCATCGACGAGTTCGGGCTTCTTTGCATTGTTATAGGCTTTCCCAAGTCCGGGGAGGTCCAGCATGTGCTTCCATACCTGGCCTTGATCGGTTTTCGTCAACGTATGCTTACAGGGAAATTCGTATAGATTTTTCTTTCCACCGTATTTGTAAACAATGTGGATCTTATCGATGCACTCGCTTCCCTTGCAGCGCTTTGATTCGAATCCGCTTCGACATTTCTGCGCCGCCTGATCAATGAGGGCCACCTCCGCCAGCTCATCGCCTTCGGGTTCTCGAGGCGCAACCACAGAAGATTCAAATGTAATTCCTTTATCCGTGTCTCGGCAATTCAACCGATAACATGAAAAAGCAAGCAGCTCGTCGTGCTCATTCGGCACCAAGACCACATCTTCATTGACTCCTCTTGTGCAATGCTTGCCACGCTTAAAGTTCTGCGGAGCCTTGCACTGATCCGCCGCCGCAAGCCCAAATAACTTTTCCTCTTCAGGAGTGGGAAGGCGCCGATTCTCAAACCCTCTGGCTTGTTGATTTTGAGTCTGTGCTCCAGACTGGCCACCGATCGCCCGATTCCCGCCAGGGCCACGCTGAAGAGAAGCGCTCGATGCCCCACTTCTTGCGGCAACCAAACCTTGCTGACTTGCCCCCAATTCCACTACTGGAGCAGATCTCAGTTGAGGAGAAATCTTGCGGAGCTCTTCAAAAACCAGCCCTTGCCTGTGGGCAGCCACCGCTTTCTGATAGAGGTCATGACCCAATTGCACCACCCGCACTTGTTCTTCCGCATCGAAAGGCCTAAGAGCTGCGGCACAACGTACGAAGGCGCCAGAAGCACAGTGACAGACCGTATCACAAGCGAAAACATACATATTGCCTGAACTAAATTCAGACACTTGGCTTAACCCAAGACTTGCCCACCCATCTTGACGCGGGTTCTTACAGGCATTCAACATTCGCGGGTCGCTGAAATCAACGGGTGCTGAATGCAGGCACCTGCGTTCAATCTGCGAAAGTCCGCCTTGGTAACCAAGCTTGGGTTCAGTGAAAGACAAGATATCCAGCTCGATCGCATCGGGGCTTGCGACCTGAGGTTTCTCGTCTCTTCCCACTTCTCCTTGAGAAAAGAGATCAGGGTTGTAACAGTTATTGATATTGCCGCACCGGCAGTCTGCCTCGCATCTGAACTTGAACTGAAAACCATCGCGTTCATAAACTTCGGTGCCAAGCCCCAAGGTCATGCGAGGCTCTCCATTGCATCGATTGACAAACTCGTCATGAGAGAGAGGAACCTGCCCGTTCGGAAACTTGCTATGGCATTTGGCGATCAACTCTGGGTCGGTTTTTATCTTCAACTCCGCAAGCCTTCGCTCTTTTTCATTGTTGTTAGGGGAAGAAATCAACGCCTCGTCGTAACCGCTATACCCTTCTGGGGCGGAAATTTGAGGAGACTGCTGTTCTCGACGTTGTCTTAACTGACTTGCCCCACCCTCAGCGCCATCCCCGACGGCACGAGCCTCTCCGTTGCCTGCAGACCCCAGATTGACGGCGCTTGAAGCGCCAGAAGCCGGGCGCAATAAGAATTGCACTGACCCCACGGCTTGGCCCGCGGGCATTTTCTTAAGATAATTCGCAAAACCTCTTGTGATGTAGCCTTCACAAGAGAAAGGTTCCCTTGCATTGTTTTTCTGTTTCTTGTCAGAAGCGAACTCCAGGCGCTTATAATTATTGCCGGCCTGTTCATTCGTGGCTTCGTTCTGACAAGCTTGTTTTTCAACAGGATTGCGACCGAGCTCTTTTAAGAGTGAATGCTCAACTCCCACGATTTCATTCAACACAAGCTCTGGATCAGCGTATTTTCCCTTTTGAACCGGATCAGCTTCGCAATAGAGTGAGAATGCATCGGCGATGACCGTATTGATATCTTGCTTTGTGCCTTGAGCAACCCATGGAGCGTAAGCTGCGATAGCTTTTGCCGCAAAGAATTGCCCAACGGCATCAACGCTCTGGTCGCGCGGGCTAACCGCCTTAATTTTTCCTTCATCTATGTTCTCAATGTCTTTTGCGGTGAACTCAGACGCGCAGTGCGGACGCGCAAGCGAAACCACGCCAAAGTTTGAGGCTTGGTTTTTTGATGTTCCGACCGCTCTTGCCACGCTTTGAGCATAGCCAGATTCAAAAGGAGTGGCCGTGATCTCTGGCAATGAATTTCCTTTGCCAAGTTTTGTGGCGATGCAAGCCCTTAGAGGCTCAAACACGCCGCTTAGCGGTACACCTGCCTTGTCTAAAAACACGCTATCCAGCGCGCATGGGTCAACAGCCCGGGAAAGGGCCGAGGCTAAAGCGCCACCAATGCGGGCTTGATTGCCCGTAAGGAGAAGGCCTGGGCAAACAAGAATTTTTTGTTTTCCCGTCGTCTGATCGCGAACGTAAATCGCGTTTGCTTGATCAAACACGCAAAACTCAGGCGCGTTGATGAAATCAAGCTCAACCGACTCAATCAATGCAGCAAGTGCCTTCTCTGTGGAATTGAAGAGCCCATCAATGTCTTTATTCGCCATGTACGAACTACCGCCGCTCGCAGACAGATCAGCATCGTGGCCTTTCAAGACTGTCTTTGCCGTTTGAATCTCTTTTAAAAGTGATTGCTTAAAGCTTTTCTGGATACCACGAAAAATATCTTCGGCAGAAGCGATGTCACGCGAGCTTGGTTTCAGATGCTTCTTGAGCGCTGCTTGGTAGAGCGAAGCCAATTCTGGATCAGCCTTAACAGCTTCGCCCAGTTGAGGACTTTCTAAAGTCAGGCCTTTCTTTTTAAGGATTTCTAAAGCTTTAGGATCGCGCACGAACTCTTCAGTGGCTATCTTCGTCTTTTCTTTCTCACCTGCGATCGGGGCCTGAGCACGAGCCACCATCGCGCTTCCATCACAGACAAAGTCATAAAACTCTCCGGGGCCGCAAGCTGATTTTGCAGATCTGTCGAATCGAAACAGAGACTGCCCCGGCGTGATGTTTGATGAGACGATCACATCACATCCGTCTTGAGGAATCCCTGCTTTGCGAAGCGCGCCATCGAGCTGGTCATAAATATTCCCTACGCCGTCGCCGATTTCGAGGTTGTCGGCAACCGTTTTTCTCGGATTCTTTGACTTCCCACGCAAAGGTGTTCGAGAAACCGACGCTTTGCCGGCAAACGAAGGTTTTTTCTTCGGTGGCGCTTTAGGTTTAGGTTTTTCTTGCGGCTGAGAATTTCCACCCACAGAGACTTCTACATTTGTCGTTGCTTGAACGTCGCCAGATTCGGTCGTCTGTTTGGCGCGGATGACTTTTTTTCCGTTCTCTTCCACGACCTCAAACCCAGCTAAATACCCTTTGCCTACGTGATCAAGCGCATTTGATGGACTTTGCCCCCAGATGCCCTCGGGTGAAAGAATCCCAATCAGAGCGACAAGCGATGAAACGATCAGACTCTGATTTTTCATTCTCACGCCCTCACCGCCCCGCCAGAAGGCTTGTGCCTTCGTAGAAATCATGAAAACTATACGTAGCGCCATCAAAGCGGCGATCGCCGAGACATACTTTTGTTTTCTGTTTTTTCGAGCCTACCAGTTGGTATTCAATCGAAGCGACACCATGGCAAACCAGGTCTTTGCGCTCGGGGCGCGAGTTTTCAAGAAGCACGCGCTCAAACACTTGCCAGTAGCGGTCTTGCCAACGCCTGCAAACTTCGCTCGTGACCGCGGCGCTTTGGCCTGAGTGCAGGCGAGACGCAAGCCCTCGCTTCTTTGATTTTTCATATTGAACAGAGAAGCCCACATTGCCTTGATCTGACGATTGCGGTGAAAACACTTTCACATCGAGCGAGAATCCGACGTCGCAAGGCATGGGTTTTTGAGTGCGACCAGACTTTGAGCGTGCGTGAGCCGCGGCAGACACAAATACAAGCGCCATAAAGACTGTCGTCACAAAAAGCGAAGAAATCAGATTGTGTCTTTTTAAAGCTCGTTTCAAGCTCGTCCCCCTCATGAACGTTCCTCATTATCTCTATTCATACTATTTCAGTCAACTTTTCGGTAGGATTCGAGATTTTCTTGAGTTGATTTGTAAGTAATTGAAAGTATTAAGCTATAGTTTTTAGCTCAACCGACCGTTGCTTCCGGATCGAGCGGCTTGCATAGTTGACTTAAATAGTCGTAAAATAGGAATACTGGGGGATCTGCTTTTATGACTAGGGCCTATTCTGACCACCAAAATGCGGGTCGTGTACCGTCTCAACAGCGCCGCGTGATCGCACGCGTGATTCGGTTTGTTCCGACGAACTTTGTTTTCTTTCTCTACCTCGCGGCAAGCATCGCGCTTCTCTTGATGACGACCAAAAGTTACGGAGGTCCCCATGAAGAGTGCAACCAACTTTGCGCAACTTGCTCTAGGGGAGCCTATCCTTTCGGTGCAGCAGTGGGTGCCGTAGGGGGTAATTCCGTCTCGGTATGCCGTTGCTCAAATCCAGACGCAAATCCTGACGGAGGAATTCCCTTCGCATGTTGGGAGAAGACACCATTTTTCAATGCTAGCACTCCAACAAACCAGAAATGCAAATCTTTCGCGATGACAGACTGTGATGCTATTCCCAAAACACCCGAAGAGCTCTCGGCAAGTGTTTCTCGTCAAGCATTGAAAAATGAGAACGAACAAGCTTCCCGCGAGCTAGAGGCCCAAAGGCAACGAGATGAGTTCAATCAGCAGGCAAACTTGAAAAAACAAACGGCTGCAAGAGCAGAACGAGATCTCAAGGCTCTAGATGAAGGGTATCAGAAACAACGCAAAACAGATTCAGAGAAACTAGAGAGTTACAAAGAAACTTACGGCAGGCTCATGAGAAAAGAGGGCGAATGGAAAGACAGCAACTGCGAAAACTCACAAAGCCCTTCGGATTGTTATGCTCGGGTTGAAAAACACATTGCCGCCCTTGAAGACAAGATCGAAAACGAGAAAAAAGTTTACGAGGACAAGAAAACAAAACTGCAAGGAGAACACCGTGGCGCCGTGGCTTCTGCGACTAGCCTTGAAAAGGAAGGTGAACGCCGGGCAAGCCGAGTGCTCGACGGAAAGCCCTTGGATGTCGCCGATGCTCAGGCTGACGGTTCCGTAAATACGGCTATTGAGAGCTCTGCCCCAGGCGGCGTTAAAAGAACCGCTGCAGACCACCGAGCTTCAGCACAGCGGCTCATGGAAACTGCAGACACGCTTGAGCAAGATGGAAAAACCGAAGAAGCGCAAGGATTACGCGCTCACGCAGCCGCGCATTATCAAGCAGCCGCACAAGGCGGTGGCCAACCCGCGCCTGAAGGGTATAGAGAATATCCTGCAGGAGTTGCGGCCCCAGGTGAAAGAGCTCCCCAAGGTGCTGGTGCACAAGGACTTGGTGAACAAGCCTACGACCCCAATCATGTTCCCGTCGAAAGATTTCGGGCAGACGCTCCGAAGGGCGCTGACAAAAACTCTTCCGAGAAAAAAGGGCCTCCGACATTCATCGCTGATGGCGGGCGTTGCAGCGCCTCGATCGCTGCGATGATGGCAGCTGAGGCAAAAAAAGCAGGTTTTGAAGGCAGTCACCGTGATCTTGCCCGCTGGTTCAATGACTCGCAGAATCCAGAAGCCCAACGCATCAAAAACGACCACGCAAACTACAACTGCGAATCTGACGAAGACTTCTTAGAAGGCTATAAGATCAGTTCACAACTCATCGGCATCACATCAGCAGCCACCGCGGGGGCTGCCGCTCAAACCGCACAACTCAAAGTGCTTGATGTCTCATCTTCAAGCGATCCAAACCAACAAGGCAATGTGCACAAAACAGCGCTTGAAGCCATGGGAACCGCTCACCGAGCAGCTTCGATCACCAGCGGTGTCGCGGCACTTGCGCACGGATGGACCGCCTACCACACGGCTAGAATCGGAGGCCGCCAAGAAAGAGCCTCTGAACGCACCCAAGACGCTCTCATGACGGAAGACGTCGCTCAAGACAACCGAGTGGGTTCAGAAGAAAACTACTCTGCAGCAGGCGCAGGTTTTGCGATGGCGCAGCGGCGCGACCTGTCTTCGACCACCGCCAACGAACGCGGCCACACCGCGGCTACCGCTGCCATGGCTGAACACAAGCGCCTGGGCTCTCAAGGCGATTCGCAGATGTGGCAAAACATCATTCAAGCCACAGTTGCTGGCGCAAGTTTCGTGGGCAACTGGATGCAAGCCGATGCCTACAATAAGGCAGCTGGTGAATTTACAAACCCGCAACCTTCAACCCAACCCCTTGGAGCACCTCCTCAAGATACGGGTTTTGGAGGCTTGGGTACTACGCCTCCACAGTTTAGCCCTTCTGAAATCACTGCAAACCCAGAAGTGGTTCCGCTGGGCGACTCACCCAATGAAAACTTAGGCGGTGGTCCACCGCTGATTCCTCCTCCTTTGGCCGGAAACCCAACAGGTGGCGGCTTAAAAGAACCTGGCCCAGGCCTTAGCAACGGATTCATTGCCCCTGGTCAAACTCAAGGCAATGCTGCCGGTGGTGGCGCAGGCCTTGCCGGTGGTGGCGCCGCTGGCGGAGCCGACAAAGAACGCGGCGAAGGCGGCAGTGAAAGCATCGCCGGAGGACCTAGCAAGTTTGAAGGCGGTGGCGCCGGTGGTTTCGGTATCGCAGGTGGTGGTGCTCGCCACGGTGGCGACACGGGCTCGCTTGATTTCGCGGGTCTACTTGGCGCACTCACCAAAGGCGATGAAAAAGAGCGCGCTCCAGCGGGCGGAATTCTCGACTACAACACGGGCCGCCGCAACGCGCTTGGCGGGTCCGGGCGTGATGATGGCAGCATCTTGGGAAGAAACTCAAACCTCTTCGTGCGCATCTCGAACCAAACCATGGATCACTATAAACGAGGTCAGTTGAGATGATTGTAAGAACAGTGTTGAAAGCGCTTAACCGAGACCAACTAGCACGCGCGCTATTTTGGATAGGCGTCGTGGGTCTCGCGATAAGTCCTACCCTTCTCAAAGCAGAAGGCGTTGGCGATGCGGTCTCTCTTGCGACGCCCGTGATTCAAGGCGCGATTTCATCTGCGATGGCTCCCGATAGACCCAAGAATGGCCCTGGATGCACGCTTCCGAAAGAGCAGTGTTTGTCTCAAGCAGAACAGCTCTGCGCGTCTCGCCCCTCAGAAAATCATTTGGCTTATGATGCCTGCCACGGCGTCGAAGTCAAGCGCGCGGCCGTTGATGCGCAGTATGTGTCTGCAGGCGCCTATGCCGCTGCCTCAACCGTTTGCCTCACCGAGTGCCTTCTCATTTCAACGGGCATCGGCATGGCCACCGGAAGTGCGGCCTGCTCGTGGTCAGGTGTGGCTGCCATGGGCGCTGACGTGACAGCATCGGCCGTTGTTCTCTCAAAAGGCAAACAGGCCATGCGAAACATCATGGTCGCCGTGCCAACTGTTATCGGAGGAGTGATGTTCCTCGACGATAAAGACGGTTTTTTCAACATGGACTTTGGCGGGCCTGAAGAAGTTGATCCCAACAACCTTCCCAAAGACCAAACCCTTGAAGAAGCTCAAAAGAAGGCTCAAGAAGAATACGCCAAAAAAGCCCAAAGTGCGGCCTGTTGGGGAGCCGCAACAAATGCTGCTCAAGCCGCTGTTCGCGGAGGCAATATTTTTCTCATCAACAAAGAAGTTGAAAACGACCTCTTAAGCACCTTTGACATTCCCAAGACCGAAGTAGTCGGCGCAAACTTAGGCTCAGCCTCGCCCTCAACAGCTACAGGCAAACACGACGCCCCCACTCAGATGAGCCCGCAAACAGGAAATCCCATCAAGTCTGCTGCTGGCAAACCCTCTGGCGAAAAACTCGCGGAATCTGCCGTCAACGCAGGTCAGGGGCCTCTTTTAAAACACTTTGAAAACCTCACCGGAAAACCAGCACACGAGCTTTTTGACCGCATCGTGGGCGGGCAACCGCCGCTTCTGGCTGCCACCGAAATGGCCTCGGGCGCTTTAGGAGAATCTGGAGTCTCGGCGGCCCTGCAACTACACGCGGCTTCTGGCGACATCGCCGAAAAGCTTGGCGAAGAAGTCACAAAAAAAGACGTGATCGCCCAACAAGTATTTGAGCACTCTAGCGCCTCACGCTCTGGCGGAAAGTCATCGGGTGGCCCCGTAATGCCTGACCTGCAATCGCTCATCGGTGCGTTGATGCCGAAAAAAACCGACGCCGCGAAAGCACAAGGTCCCACAGGGCCCAAACTTGCAGCGCATCAGGTTGCGCAAGTTCAGGCTCAAGGCCTGCATGTGCCTGAAGAGTCTCTGTTCGAGGTTGTTCGTTCAAGGTATCACCTGGTAGCTCCAAAATTCTTAGCTGGCGATGCAATCACCTCGGGCCGAAATCCGGCCTCGTTTCTGCCCACGAATATTTATCTGAGGAAGTGACTTTAAGATGAGATCACGCATTACTGCAATGCTTTCAGCTTTTGCACTCTTCCTGAACCTTGCCTCGCAGGCCTATGCCATCCAACCTGAATTCAGCGGATGCAGTTATTCTCAAAACCATCCTTGCCCTGAAAAGCTCATGACCCACAAAGATGGCGAAGCTCATGTCGAAGGTTTTTGCAGGCAAATGGAAATCAACGACAGGGCTTGCCATTACACCATGGGTTTGGCTGCGGCTTACACCGCAGTCGCAGCCGCATGTTCAGCGCTCTGCGTGTCGTCGATCTTCACTTTGGGGCTTTCCGATACTTTCCTCAGCAGCGCCTGCATCGCGGGAAGCATCGCAGCCGGTGTTGCCGACATCGCCGCCGGAATCAAGCTCAACAATGACATGGCTGAGATGCAAAACAAATACAAAGACGTCGTGCTCAAAGACTTTGGCCTAGCTCCAAGAATCGCAGGTCCTGTGGTGGCGGGAGCGGGCCTTTTCACGGCCTTTGTTTTTGGTGGCGTAAATGCAACTTCGACTTACGTGACCGGAGCGACAAATGCCATCAAAGTAGGTTCTGCCGCTGGCGGCGCCGCGCAAACCATGGGCAGCTCGTCTGCAACCACCGTCACCACCGAAGTCAGCTCAAACACCGAAGCACTTGTAGGTTCTTGCGTGACCGCGGCCGCCACCACCGCGGTGGCAAGCCTCAAATGGGCAGAAGAAACCGTCATCAAAAACCACTCTGAGAAGACCTTTCACCAAATGTGCGATCCGATGAACTCTCAAATCGATTGCCGAAAGCCAAGTCATTCAGACCTAGCGACTACGCCAAGCAACATCACCGGCAATGGATTGAGCACGGGCGGAACGGCTCCCCCATCTCTCGCAAAACAAGAAGGCCTCTCACTTTCTGATCAAAAGAAAATCGATGATGACTTCAATTCCGGCAAAATCGCCCAGAACATGGCGACCTCTGATTTTGGGAAGATCTTCAACAAGTCTCCACACGATATTCAAAAAGCCTTGGATGCCTTTAAAAACGGTACAGGCCTTTCGCTGGGCCAATTCGCAAACCAGGTGAAAAAAGGTGGTCTAGGCTCAGCCCTCGCTCAATTCACAAAAGATGCGCCAGCCTCCTCTCAGGCTGCCGTAAAAGACGCGTTGAAAAAACTTGAGGCTGAGATG
The DNA here is from genome assembly GCA_040754655.1 of Bdellovibrionota bacterium. Lineage (GTDB taxonomy): Bacteria > Bdellovibrionota > UBA1018 > UBA1018 > UBA923 > JBFMCE01. Next base: position 15,181 of record JBFMCE010000083.1, read on the forward strand.
AGAGCGCAACATTTAGGGTCTATTCTAGCGTTTGGCGAATCGTCTTCAAGATCGTCTGCCGGAAAAACTGCCGGCAGCTCGCCATTTGCCGGTCTTTTTCAGGGTTCGAACCGCGAACTCTCTAGTCTCGCGGGCGGAGCGCAAGATCTCAAGTTTTCAGGATTCAAAGGCGACATCTGGCATGCCGGAAGCACAAAGACGATCTTTGAGATCGTGAGTGAAAAAACCTCTTCGGTCTCGAATCGTGTCGGACATTGATAGCGCCAGGGCTCGGGTTGGCTGTACTGGGACAACGTTCCTTAAAAATGCGTTTTGAACGCTTCTGGCGAAGGCACTTGACCAGGTCGATCGAGCAAGCTAGAAATGGCTCTCTGTTTTTGAGATCCTTTCCAATTTAAAGATCATTTTTTTGGGCCCGTAGCTCAGCTGGGAGAGCGCCACAATGGCATTGTGGAGGCCGTCGGTTCGATCCCGATCGGGTCCACCAATTTTCGATTCGCGCAGAAAGCGTCCTCCGGGCTGCAAAGAAATAATGATCACAAAGAAGATTGAGCTGCTCATTTTATTTAGCCCCATATTAATAAGACCAACGAGTGCTACGGCAGACATAACCAAACCCAAAAATGTTGGGCAAAGAGTTTTTTCAGCTAAAAACTACTTCAAAGTTCCAGATGGAACTTCGGTATCCCCATTTTTGAATTCCAAGGACTCACTTAGCGATCTGCCTTTTGATCTGCTGAATGGTTTTAGCATTGCTGCAGGGCTTGTTGAGGCAAATTCGAAATCAAAGATTCACCTCATGCCACATGTTCTACAAGTAACCTATGTAACCAAGGGTAAATTAAATTGTAAGATGAAAGAACCCTCTGAGAATTCCCCTAAAGAATATTCTTTGGAAGAGGGGCAAGCCATACTCACCCCTGTTAATACTTTTTTTCAAATAGAAAACGGATCTAATGCACCTGCTCAAGTCCTCTACATTGTAAGCCCCGCTTATGTTTTTGATGCCGACAGTTCGGGGGTTCTTTATGACGATTCTGTAACCGTTAACGAAGATTGGGTTGATTTAGAGAGGAAGAAGTGGAAAATCACTTCTCTCGGTTATAAATTGCCATCCGAAAAAGATCGAAAACTTGCGCTAACGCGTATTTCGAAGAAAAAGAACAACAAATAATTAGATTGAGAATTCCGCGAAAATCGTCGTCCCCTTCATTTCCTAGACCGAGTGCTAAGGCTATTCAGTATGCCTCGAGAAAAAATGTGGATTTTTAGCGACTTATAAAACTACCGTCAAGCTAGAGAGGCTGAACGTGTCAGCCTCTGTACGTTCCTAGATGGCACGCAGTTTATCTAGAGCGAGATCAGAATCGTGACTTTCTTGGAGTTTTTTTGGATGCATTTAACCCGCTTTTTTCTTCAATACTGTCGATTGATAGCGATCTAAATAAAGCTCAACGGCGAGAACAACGAGCTGTTGGTATTTTCTATTATGCCTTTTGGCAATTTCCTTAAGGGATTCTATGTCATCCTCAGGCATGCGAATGGCCACAAGCTTCTTGCGTCCTGGCCCTAAAAGTTTGCGTCGATCTACACCTTCCAGGGGTTTCCCTTCCGTAAGTACAGCGAGGCTTTCAGGGCTTTCAGGGCTTTCATAAAATCGCGCGGCATTCTCCCAAGACTTTTCTAGTTCATTTGTTTTTTTTGATGAGCTTTTTTTGCCTTTCATAAATTGCTGTCCTTTCCGCATCGGGTTCAAAAGCCGTGATCAAGTTGCGCAAATGTCGGTGTTGATCCCACACTACAAACAGAGTGCGCCCCTGCTTTGTTTTTCCAATCGTCCACCAACGGCGATAAGGCGGCCACGTGATTTGGTCCAAAGCTGAGGGCGGAACAACGCTTTTATCTTCGAAAACAACCTCCCAGGCTTCTACTGTCGTGACATCATGCCTTCGGATATGTTTTGCTGCCCAAGCTTGGTTGTCCCACATCTCAATTGAATGTTGGCGAATT
>JBFMCE010000084.1:0-17029 GCA_040754655.1 Bdellovibrionota bacterium
TTTGGGTCTTATACCCTCCTGACGAGCAACCGACTCCGACATGAGAAATAGTCAGCCACAATGCAGCGCCAAGAAAGAAAGCCCGCGCAGGCGATTTTCCTAAAAAGTATCTCATAAGATATCCACTATGATTCGTGGTGGCTGGTTCAATTGAAACACTTCAACCTTGGGTTTTCGCCCCTTAGAGGCATGAGTCACAAATTCAACCACCGAAAGACCATCTTCTACCCTGGGAACGATGTTCAATTTTTTAACATGGGTGCTTTTGGCGAACGCGCGACGCACCGTCGTACGATCGAAATCATACGCGACATCAGCCCAGATGCTGACGACAAACCTGTTTTCTTGAGGCGCGTGTTGCACTTGAAAATAGGGAACCATTGCTTTGTTATCGGCGTTCGGAGTCAAATCCAGCACGATCCGTTCATAGGCGTCAGCTGCTTTGCCAGATTTCGCTCGGCGGATATTCTTCAGTTTCACTGAAGTTACCGAACGGTCTCCGCCACGAAAGAATCCTTCGGAAATATAATTGCCTGTTTTGTTTCCGGCCGCGGGATGCGGCTTTCCGAGTTGGATGGCAGCATGGGAATATTGATTTTGAACCGTACCCGATCCCAAGATTGCCAAACAGCCCAAAAACCACAGAAGACGCTTAAGGCTTTTGATTTTGCTTCTCATAAGATTCAGCTTAACGGGCAACGCGAACCCTGGCAAGTCGTTGTCCGATCCAAAACGCAATCATCAGAATCAGCAAGCCCCAGTTTGAGAAGGCCTGCGCGAGAGCTGAGGGCCTCGGTCCGTTAGAAAAATCGTCGTCGTTCACGTTGTAAATGACTCCGCATCCCTTTGAAGAGCTCTCGGTGCTCGATCCAGCGGAACCTGACGAACTCGCCAGCGACCTTCCAGGGCTTGGGGCGCCCGGCCCCTTGTCTGGAAAAGCGGCGAAGTCATCCGATGCCTCACAGCGCGGATTGTTAGCGAGCAGAGGGTCTGCGGTCGACGGAAGTAAGGTCGTCGAGTCGTTGAGCGTGACGAGTAAGAGGTAATAAGGGACTCGATCGATCTGAGGGTTTAAGCCTCCGACTCCCACCGCTCCGGCGGGATAAAGGCGCGGTGAAGCCGCGAGGTTTCCGGCATTCGTAACACGAATGTAGTAGTCGCCGGCTGCGGCTGAGTTGAGCGTCGCGGACGCGTCGTAATTGACGAAGCTGCTCTCGTTCGAAAAAGCATCCTCGGTAGAAGTACTGCCGGCAGCGACGCTATTCCCGCTGGAATCCAGTATCGCGACTCTGGCGTCAAATGGTGAATAGAGCCCGTAAGAGAGCAATTTCACCGAAATGTTTCCTGAGACGTTTGAAAGCCTGAAGTATTGTTGAGTGCCGGAACCGCTGATCACCCCCCGCGCGGACGCTTGAGCTTCGGCGCCAGCGTTGTTCGAAAGCAAGACCGGCGCTGTCGCCGCCGAAGTCACTGAAACGCCCCAAGGCTCGGTCATCGCAGCGCAAGGCACCGTCAAAACACCCGCAAGAACGTTCGTGCCCGCGGATACCGTAAATCGAGTCGGTAGCCCAACGGAGCCCTCGATGAAAACGCGCTTAAACGGCGCAGGCCCGGCGCAAACCGTTGATGAGTTGATGCTGCCAAAAGAGCACCCGGCAGCGCTACCGCCGCACAGGGCGCTCAATGGCGCGGTCGTTTGAAATGGCTCGACCATCAAATAATAATCGCCCGGTTCAAGGTTAGGAATCACGTAAGAGCCTGAGCTGTCGCTAAGAGCGCCAGCAATCACAGTGCCTCGCGACTTTGAAACGGCCAAGACATGGGCTCCGAAAACAGCGGTCGCGCCACTCGTCTGCACCGAACCCGAGATCGAACCTCGAGCAGTCCCAAAACTATTCGTCCCGTACGCCGCTCCCATCGCCTGAATGTCGTCGCACGAGGGGCGCGCCTGTCCTCGATCCTCTAAGAAAACCATCGACGAATGCAACACAGCGGAATGGCTTAAACCATAGGCGTGCCCAAACTCGTGAGTCGCGACGTTTTGCAAGAAGACCTGCGAGCCATTCCCAAACTGACTGCTGTGAGTGGGATTGGTGCTGAAAGCGAATGCCTCGTCATTGAATTCGAGGTCGGTCTCGAGGATCGTCCCGCTAGATGAAAACACATACGTCACGCCAATCGTCGAGCCTCCCATTTTTTGATCGTTCGGAGCTTGACTCGCGAAAAAGATGGCGTTGACTCCGTCAAAACCCCACGAGGCGGTGTGAGTGCCCGCTTGATAGTAGTCGAAACTGAGCGGCGCTGAGCCAATGTTCTTCCATCGTTGAAGCGGGATGGTGAAAGAATTGAAAACATCTTGATGGGTAAGACCACTGATATTGGTCCAGTTCGCGTAAAATGTGGGCTGCACTGGAGCTGGCCAACGCAAAGGAGCGCCAGATGAATTGGTCGAGAACACATACGCCCGAGTCGTGGAAGAAAAAGCCAGCAGTGAGAGGACGAGAAGCCCGTAGAAATACCGCATGATCAGTTGCCCCCTCTTGATCGCAATAAAAACCAAAGCGCGAGGCCAAGAGCTGCCGCGAGAGCGGCAAAACTAAGAGGCACCCAGTAAGGATTTTTCGTTTGCACTGATTCTGGTTGGACTGAAGCAACGGGCGCGGGTTGCTCATGCCCGCGCTCAGACTTTGGCGAGGGAGTATGTTTGTGATGGGGATGATCGGCTTCGTAAGATCCCTTGGCAGCGGGTTTTTGGGATCTTTCGTATTGGCGATGCGCGGCCTCTGGGATGTCTTCTCCCTTGGCCACCCTGCGAAACACCTCGAGCGGGATTTTTGAATTGTAAGAAAGCGTGCGCGGATCTTTGCCAGGATCATACATCGCCGCTCCACCCAGGCTATTCACTAACGCTGGCTCGCCGTTTTCGCCGGTAACGACTTCGTACTTGCCTGTCGCAAAACCAGGAACGTCGTAACTTCCGTCTTCAGAGTTGCGGTTTCCGAGCAATACAACGACATCTTCATCTGAGTCGAAGTTGGCGGCTCCCGGCACGTTCATTTCCATTCCGTCTTTTGACCCGCCAGGTTGCCTCAAGAGAATTCGGCTTTCTTTGACTTCGCCCTTTAACACCTCTGAGACCGTAAGAGGGGTGTAGGTATAAATTGATTTTCGGCCGCTTTTATCCCAATCAGCATAACTCTCGCCCGCGCGACCCCTGACGATGATATCGGTCTCGCGCATGACCTCACCTAGAGGACGATTCACAAACGTCGTCGCAAACAAGGGTGCGCTGCTAGCGCCCAAGAAAAATGAAAATGCCAGTACTGCAAAAAGCCGGTGCCCCTTCAAAGTCATTCCCCATCGTATATTTTACCCCTGAAGAGGCGCTTGACGCCATATATACGTTGGGGGTGTCAGGGCCACGCGGGGTCGTTTTCAGGTCAAGAAAGCCAGCAATATCAATTAATTATATTTAGATAGGTCAATCTTGCCGCTCGACCAGGAAGATCTGCAGCTCGTGAGGGTTTTCTGAGGTCCTATTGCTTGCAAAAACCAAAAACCTGCCGTCCGGGCTGAACGTGGGAAACCGCTGAAAGTCCCCTCGTGGGTGATCTGGCGACCCAAGGTCTCCTGCATTCATGGCGTCATTCCCCTCAAAGTCGCCTGATATTTTCATCGAATTTCGCCATGTTCCTAGAGAGGTTGCGAGAAGAAAGTACTTGCCCTTACTCGACAAAAGAAGGTATGAATCCAGCCACTGTTATTTTTGTTTGTGCGAAGAAGGCGCTGAAAGAATTTTTCAGGCCTACCAGAGCATCTTCAAAAAAGAATTTGGTCGGGGGACCGCTAGCTCAGTCGGTAGAGCAGCTGACTCTTAATCAGCGGGTCACAAGTTCGAGTCTTGTGCGGTCCACCAATTTAAACGACGCACGAAAGAAACCAAATCCTCACCCCGCAACAGCCGGATCCAATATATCCCTTGAGCGACGGGATATTATCACGAGCTCAGACTGAGGTATCTTTCCGGCACCTGGCAAATCACGTTCAATTACATACTTCGGCATATGGTTCTCCTTTGCCTTTGTCTCTAATCCATGAGTGAAGACCGAGCTAGGCCGCCAATGCGGGATCCAATATCGTATTCACTTCAGAAATATTATTTGCAGGAAAGCCACCTTCCCGAGCATGCCTAAGAATGATATCCGGGCTATTCGCAATGTAAACGCAGTAGACCTTGTCTTTTGTAACGTAGCTTTGAACCCACTGAATGTCTGGCCCAAGCTTCGTGACGATGTCCCGAGCTTTACGCGCGACTGCTAACATCTCGCTCGGATTCATCTTTCCCGCTCCTGGAATATCACGTTCAATTACATACTTCGGCATAATGAGTTCCTCCTGAACTAGACCAAATAGGGTCTATTGATAGAAATCTTACCATTGTCGCCCCGGCGGTAGTCGACTTTTTCAAAATGCAAGTATATGATTTTACTCGATAATTTTCATATTGTTAAACTTAATTTAGAAAATCCACGAAACCTGCTGAGAGGCCTGGTTAGCCCTTATGTGTTTTCCCAAACGGAAGCTTCAATAGGAATCGCGTGTTTTTGCTTGCTGGATCCACGGAAATACTTCCCCCGTGGCTGTCGATGATCCCCTTGGAAATGCTCAAGCCCAACCCCGTTCCCTTTCCAATCTCTTTTGTCGTAAAAAAGGGTTGAAAAAGCTTACTCTGAATCGCTTCGGGGATCCCTTTCCCGCTATCAGTAATTGAAACTTGGACGTGATCGGCCTGCTTTTCTGCAGCAATTTTAATCCACTTTTCCGGAAGCGATGCCACAGCGTCAAAAGAATTGTTCAAGAGGTTTAAAATGACCCGTGAGACCTGAACCGGTTGGCATTGAACTACAAGCTCGTCCGCGATTGGATCGATGACGACATCAATCTCGTTGAATCTCATCTTTTCGCGGCAAAGAAGCAGCGTATCCTCAATGATTTTAGACACGGAAACTGGGGTGAACTGAGCCTGTTCCACGCCGTCCGAAAAAGTCCTCAGGCTTTGAATGATCGCGCTTATGCGCCGGACTGTGTCACCAATAGTCTTTGTCATCCTAGAAAGCTCTCCTTTATCCAAGGGAGTTTCGTTCAGTAGTTCGGCGAGTTGCTCCGCTAACACGCTGATGACGCCCAAAGGGGTATTGATCTCATGCGCCACGCCGCCCGCCATTTCTCCGAGAGCCGACATTTTTGCGACACTCACGAGCTTTGCCTCGGCATCAAGCAATTGGCGCGTTCTTGACTGGACTTGTTGGTCGAGAGACTGATTGAGCTCCATCAGTTCTCTTTCGATAAACGCCAACCGCAGGAAAGCTTTAGCCTTCGCCAAAAGCTCTTCCGGAACAAAAGGCTTTGTAATGTAGTCGTCCGCGCCAACATCATAGCCCTTCAGCTTCTCCTCTAACATCGCCTTTCCTGATACGAGCAAGACCTTCATAAGGTTGAGCTTCGGATCAGTTTTAATTTTTTTGCATACTTCGTACCCATCGATGCCTGGCATCATGATATCGAGTAAAACGAGATCAGGAAGATAAGCCGCGATGACTTGCAAGGCTTCCTCACCACTCGAAGCCACCTTGAATTCAACCAACCCTTCCAAGACCTCGGATACGATTCGCTGGTTTCTTGGTTCATCGTCAACAATTAATATTTTTTGTTTATTAGTCACTTAATCATCTGCCTTTCGCCTTCACGCGGCGCTCTCTTCTTTTTTCAGGGCCGACCGAGGAATCTCGACCGTGAATCGAGTTTCACCGTTTTCCTTGCTTTCCGCCCAAATCTTACCATTGTGATGTTGAATTATTTCACGGCAGATCGCCAATCCCAAGCCAGTTCCGCCAGCTCCTGTCCTAGTTTTGCTGCTTTGAACAAACTTATTAAAAACAGTCTCAAGCTCAAGAGCTGGTATCCCGACCCCCTTGTTTACGACGCGATACAAGATTTTTTCCGGCACTCGTTCGAACTCTATTCTAATGACGGTCCCTTTATCAGAAAACTTGATCGCATTAGAAAGGAGGTTCCTCACGACTTGAGTCATTCTTTGTTCATCATATACGCCAATGACCTCAGGCGTACCGTGCGACAGCTCAAACCTTAACCCTTTTTCTTCGGCCAGCGTCGCCATTTCACACTGAACGGATCTAACAACATCGATTAGATTCCCTTCTTGCATGCGGTATTCGATCTTGCCCGCTTCCAATTTTGAAAGATCTAAAAGGTCGTCAAGCAAGTTCATCAATCTCGATCCGCTATCTAGGATCTCGTCAAAATAGGATTTCAGTTTTTCTTTCGTTGCGGTCTCGATCTTCTGCTGGCCAAATCGCGCGAAACTCAAGATACCGTGCATGGGAGTGCGCAATTCATGCGAAATATTGGCAAGAAACAGCGATTTTGAGTGATTTGCTTTCTTCGCAGCGTCACGCTCGACCCGTAGAACTTCGCTCATCTTCTGGTCGGTATCTTCTCGCAAGATGCCGAGCACCACCCGATTTGAAGTTAAAGCATCTACTTCAGACCGGCACAGTAAGCTGCAATGGCGGACATCCTTGTTCGGCGTTAATATGCGGAATTCCGTCCTCGACTCGCTAACCCCTTCCATGGATAGTTGCATGGTCACGTCGAATTGGCTTCGATCGTCGGGATGGATGCAATCAAGGAATAGCTCATAGCTAGGTTGGTGTTCCTGAGGGGATAAACCTAAGATTTGGTAGAATTCACGCGACCATTCGAGGTGTTTGTCTGAAACTCTCCAAGTCCAAATCCCGAGCTTTCCCAAAGTTTGAGCTCTTTGCAGGGCCAGAGCTTGAAGCTGAAGTTCGCCCTCGAGGCGTTTGAGGTCACCTTCGACTTTTTTCTTGCGAAAAAAAATCCACCCCAAAGACCCCAAATACATAGCAGAAACGGCTGCAAGCCCAAGAAACCCCATATATGAATAATTCGGACAAATGAAACGAGTGCTTTATCAGGAAACTCAATCCCCGGGTATACTCTCGGGAAATTGGCGTAAGGGGAAGTTTTTTCCGGTTTCGGCAAGGATCTTTACAGCTACGGGCCATTTAATCTTTCTTTAAAAGGGCTTTAGAAGTGAAAGCCCTGCAATCTTATTCAATACTGCAAATCACTGACCACGCTTCCGAATGAGAGAAGATTTATAGGCGCACCAGCGTTGGCAGAGATCTCTTGCCAGGTCATGCCGTCGCTAGACCGGTAAACACGCATTGTTGAAGTGCCGTAGTGATAAAACGTTGCGATGAAAACGCCGTCGCCGAAAGTTATTCCTGATCCTGCCAATGCTAACGATCGATTGACCTCGTGGGTGCTCCAAGACTGGCCGCCATTGCGCGAAATGTGCACATAGCCTCTACCATTGCTGATCACAACGAAAGTGCTGTTACCGTGAGCGATACTTCCCAGGTAACCTCCCTCAGGCAAGTTTTGATTTGCCCAGGTGGTGCCACTGTCCGTTGAGAGGGCAATTCTTCCGCCCTCACCCACGGCAACGAATCGATTCTCAGCAAATACAACCGCATCAAGTCGTGTTCGACTGTCAGTAAGAGCGATCTGCGCCTGAATGGGCCGCGAAGGTTGCAGCGGGTCTACGACGAAGCTGCGGATCAAACCATTATTCCCATAGGTATTGCCCACCGCCACGAAGCGGTTATTCCCGTAAGCCACTGCTCTAAAGTTGCCTGAGGTGCCCGTCTCATGCGCCGGAAAAGTAGGAAGCCCAGGAATGGTCCATCTTTCAGCGTCAGTGCTATAGACCCAACGTCCGTTGCCACCAACAGCGAAGTAATATCCCTGACCATACTCTGCATCGCCAAACCAGCCCCGGTTGTCGCTGTATTCAACCCAATCGCGTCCGTTGGTGGTAGAAAAAATTCGGCCTAGCGCCGAACCACCGGCGACAACAAAAGTGTTGTTGCCATGACCAACGCCTCTTAAATGCCAGTCATTGTCTCCGACGACGCCGTTTCTATCCCAAACCGGATAAACCCATCTGCTGCCATCGCCACTGGCGGCACGGTAAATGGGATCACCCACGCCAATGAATATATTTTGTTGGCCCACGGGTATTGGGCTTGGGCTTGGGCTTGGGCTTGGGCTTGGGCTTGGGCTTGGGCTTGGTGATGGAGAAGGACTTGGCGATGGCGATGGCGACGGCGATGGACTCGGGCTCGGTGACGGTGACGCACTCGGAGAGGGCGACGGACTTGGCGTCGGTGCGGGCGTTGGTGAAGCACTTGCCGCCGGAGACCTGCTCGGCGTCGCTAACACTGCGCCCGAGCCGTCTGCACCCGCTTGGGCAGCATCGTCTGCATTTTTGCAAGCTCCTACCAAGCCACTGACCAGCACACAAAAGATTGCTAGAAGATTGGACTTATTAAAAAACATATCCCCTCAGACAGCCCTAAAAATACCCTATACAAGACATTGTCCCACATATTGACAAAACGCATCAACAACAGAAATGTAAACTGTTTTTGTTTATTAAAACCAATGGCTTGTTGGTTGAATTTCTAGTTCTGCAAAGAGGCCTATCTCAATGAACACCTTGAACAGAAAGACCCAAAGCCCATGTCAATTTTCTTGACACTCCTTGAAAGTCGGTTTCAGCTTAACCAAAAAGGAAAAGACAAAATCATGCTTGCAAAAAAACCTTGGGTTTTGATTTCGGCGTTCTTTTGCTTTCAGTTTCTATCGGCAGCCCCCTGCTTTGCAGAAGAACTTAAAGTTTTAATACCAATCCGAAGTAATCCCGAAGGAGCAAGTCTCAAAAAATCTGACGCCTTTTTAGACTGGCAGAGACAAGCCGCAACCGAAGCCACGGCGCCTGATGGTGGTTATCTCATCAAAACTATATCGCATGACCAAGTTCCTGAACTTGATTCGTACGAACAGCTCTATGATTTATTCCTTCAAACCCGCGACATGCGGGTGATCCCGGCAGCCTGGACCGCTTCTAAGCGCGACCGAAGACTGAGCTGGTTAAACCCAAACGAGCACTGTATGAACCGCGCTTTCATCATTCAATACATGCTTGAAAAATTAGGCGCCCCTGTTCCAGCAACGATCGAGGCGAATTTTAGCATGCGCGTATGCACAAAGCGGAATATTAGGTGTTACAGTTATACCTTTCATTTCGTCGTCGCTTACCGTGTGAAAAGTGAGGTTTATGTCTTTGACCATGCATTCGACTTCGAAAAGCCACTTTTGCTGAAAGACTGGCTCGCGATGATGGGACGAGAAAGTTACGACAAGAACGAGCTCTCGTACGCGATGCGAGCAAGCCCCCTGTCTCCAAAATTTTTAGAGACCGTGTTCACTGATATTGGATTCAACCGCACTTTTGACGGCGAAAAAGATTACCTGGAATGGCTGGGCCTCTCTTCTGAAGCAATTTTGGGAGACAACCCCCCGTGGCTCGCGCTTGAACCTAAGTTTTTGCCGAAATGGCAAAAGACCAATGAACAAAAAATCAATGACTTCATAGAATGCGATCGAGAAAATCAATTCACAGTGGCAAAAGCCATATTTTCAACTCGCGACGCCCTGGCAATGAGACTCTTGCTTAAAAACCTTCAATTTCGCGACACCAAAAGAGCTTTTAACTACGTCATTGAAAATGAGCAGGCCCAAGAGATAGAAAACTCTAAGATCAACACTGGCTTCGGAGAGCGCACGGGGGCCGCTCTGGGAAGAATGCTTAGAATTAAATTTCAGCCTACATCTATGGCTCAGCCATCTGATGTTGAAAGCTGCGGCAAATTTAAAAGTGAGATCTATTCAAAATACATTCTAGGAGTGGAAGCGCTGCAAAAGTAGATCGCCTACTATGACCGTTTCATCTCTTTGCCGTACTGAGGCGAAAGTCCATGTGGTAGGCTTTCAACCACGACCCCCGGAGCGCATTCAACAAACTCAGCGAACTCGCGGAGCTCAGTCAAACTGCGCGCACCGACATAAGAGAGCCCTGATCGTACGCCACCCAAGAAAGGCCCAAGAACATCGGCCACCGGCCCCTTGGTTTCGATTTGGGTTGCCACTCCTTCAGGATGACGGTCTTTAAACGTATAGCCGTAGTGATTTCCTTGCGCTTCGGCTGAGGCCATCCCACGATAGGTGCCCGATTCACGCGCCCAGGAAGGAACCTCATCAGTTCCTGCCAAGAGCTTTCCAAGCATCACCAGAGAAGCCCCCGCAGCAAGCGCTTTCGTCGCATCGCCGCTGTTTCTGATACCGCCATCGGCAATCAAGGGAGCCGAGGTCGCTTGTGCGCAATCCGCAATCGCCGTAAGTTGCCCATAGCCTGCCCCAGTCACAATGCGCGTCGTGCACATGCTTCCCGGACCGATGCCCACCTTCAAAATATCAGCTCCCCACGCGGTCAGATCCGATGCACCTTCAGGAGTGGCCACGTTGCCGCCAATGAACACTGGTCGCAAGAGAGGGGCGAATCTCGCCCGAGTCAAGCTCTCACTGAAATCCCTGAGTTCAGACAGCGCCTTTTGCATCATCGTGCTGTGGCCATGCGCCACATCTAAACAAAGAACGTTTGCCCCGCGCTCAAGAAGCTGTTTCGCAAACGCTATCTCATCTTTCGTGACGCCCACGGCAAGCGCACGATGCTTTAAATCAGAGATTTTCTCAAGTTGTTGGAAACGCGCCTCGGTTGATAGGTAACGGTGGATGATGCCTAAACCGCCGATGGCCTCAAGCGCCTTGGCCATTTCATGTTCGGTGATCGTATCCATATTCGAAGAGACAATGGGAATCCCAAGTTGCATCCCGGCAAGGTTGACTGAAACATCAACATGTCCCCTGCTTTCAATAGTTGAAAGCCTGGGAACCAAAAGCAAATCGTCAAAACCGAATGTTTTCTTACGGATTTTCATTCCATTACCTCACGTCAAAGTCTCTTATCTTGTTTTGAGGCAATGTTCTAGTCGCTATCCGTCAATCCGCGACTAAGTTGTATTTTGCGTAAAATCCGGCGTTTTGCGCACGACTATTTAGTTTGCTTCCGCAGCGATGTTAGCCCGCACCCAAGCATCGTTGATTCTTGGGTTCTTGAATCCACTGGATCTGGCGTAAGAAAGGGGGATCCAAATGTAATCAGGGTGCGAGTTCACCAGCTCGTTGTAAGTGCTGCCGTTTTTCCAACGCCCGCCCGTACCTTGGTTGGTCAAAACGATATTGCCCGATGAAGCGAGGTTTCCCGAAGAGTCAAACTCAAGCGGCGCATCGACCCAAAGCTCGTAACGCAGGGTGCGCTTCGAGAAAAAGTCGTCTTCCTCCCATTGAAACTCAGGGGTGATTTCATCAGGATCGACTTCATCATTTGCCCACCACAAGGTAGTTTCCACGTTCACCCGATACAAGTTGCGATAGCGGGGATCGCGACCCAAATAATCGTCTTCACGGATCGGCTTGATTTCATAAGCTACTACCGGCTGGTTCCAGATCTCGTAACCGGTGTATCGATCGATGATCACGCTTCGACCTTGCCTGCCGACGATGTTGGTCATCGCCAGGTGAAATTGAGCTGGCACCACGTCCCAAAACGCCCTGCTCGAAGTGTCTTTCGCGCTCCAAACCCGGTTGCCGATGAAATCAGAACCCGATTCCATCCAATATTCGCTGAGAATGGCCTTGCGATCGCGAACTCCAAATCGAACTCCTTTTACATCGATATCAGAGCGAGGCTCCGCTTCCATGATCGCAGCCACCGCCCAACCGTTGCAATGGCCCCACCAATCAGGACTGCGCCTGCCTTTGCCATGCCTGTTGTATTCCCACCCGCTGACCCAGTTTCGTTTTCCAAAAACTCGATCCAGTTTCGCTGCGGCGCTTAAACCGTCAGCGTCGTTCAACCCATTATTGATCCCGCCTTCGCGGTAAGGCCACCAATAGCCGATCCACGGCGTGGGAATAGCCATGGCCTTTGCGTATTTTTTTTGCAGAGAGGCGAGATTCCACTCTTCGTAGTAACGAGCGGCACCTGCGCTTTCAACAAAGAACACCGAAGCGACAAGAAATGCCAAATTCATTAATCGAACCCACCCGGCTGATAAAGTATTCATTTTTGAATTTCCTGTTTTACAAGAGTGTACCTTCCGCTGGGACTCTCGATTTGGGTTGGCCAAAGATCACCCTTGCGCCACAAAACCTTGACGGTGCGCTTAAAAAGATCGGGTGATTTCATTTCAAAAGACTCGTTGCTCGCTACCGAGACGGTGGCTTCCTGAAAATTGGGAAGCTCAACGGGAAAAGGATCAAAACCGATCGGGACATTGTCTTCTGTACCTAGGCTGGCGACAACCGGATTCGTTTGATCGCGGTAGAAGTATTGCTTGGATACGATGTGAAACCTGGGATCGATCTCCAAACGCAGTTTCGTGATGCGCGACGGGGGCATCAGATCACCCGGTCCTCGCGATTCAACAACATCGATTTGTGCGTTGCCATTTGATCTGTCAATTTCAACCACGTTGAATGAGTAAAGCACCGGCGCCAGCTCGCGATTTTCTTTGGCTTCCTTCTCGGTGTTTCTTCTAATCATCCCATGGCTGATTCGACTGACGCTGATCGTCCAGCGGTCTCCAACCCTATAAAACCGAGGCATGAGTTGCATCGCAATTCCTCCGTCGGCTTGCAGGGCATAATGGTTCTGTCGGCGAGATTGTTCTTCGACGTAGCGCGAAGCCTCAGCCAGATCGGCTTCATCCCAGGGACCGGCGGAAACAGAGTCGCTGTTCAAGAGAAAAAAAAGGAAAAACGCGAAAGCAGTGGTCTTCATGAATCTAATGAAGTACCAGGCAACTCAAGTCTCTCAAGCGATTCAATTGTGATGACGCTTGCACTGGTCAAATTGCCGCGACGGTCAACGAAGTCTATTGAGCCGGACGTTTTTTAAGGAGGCGATTTTGAGGAATGTATTAAGTCAAAAGCGTCACTTAACCTAACAGATGCGGGTGCGGTTATCGAACCCTTCCTCATACCCATGAAAATGATCGACGTCGTCTTCAGGATAGTTCCAGCAATAGTAGCCCTGTCCATTGTCAAAATCGACGAGCCAGAGTCCTTTCACTTCGCACCCCAACTTCTGAAGCTTTTCCGCCCAAAGACGAACAACGCTATCGATATCTTGACGGGTTTCTTCAAACTCCGGATCTTCCTCGGAAAGAGTCTCGAGACGGTCCAAGTTCGAATGAACCCGCTCAACCACGCTCGCCGTGATCTTCTTGACCAGGGGTAGTAGGTCCCGAGCCTCTTGAAGGCTGAAGATGCGTTTTTCTTTTCCTATCGAGGGTACTGACATAGGTTCCTTATAGGCGTTGGTTTCTCTTTCAGTCAACCCCACCGCGAGTCAAAAATCGCTGGCGACGCGAGTCGAGCATTCGATTGACTTCAAGCTCGATTTCGGTTACCGCAGGGCAATATTTTTGCTTTACTTTAGGTCACGAAACCATGCTTAAGAGATTTTTTTTCATAATTCTGTTCTTGTTCTCCGCTCACGCATTTCCAGCGCTTGCTCAGATGAAAATTTCGTTGGTTACAATTAGTCCTGGTTCAGAACTGAGTTCGGCCTTCGGACACTCTCTTGTGTTGGTGCAAAACGGCGAAACCTCTTCCGAGGTTGACCTCTATGAATACGGCGGGGTTGATCTCGGCAGTATATTTCAAGTGCCCGATGACGTTAAAGGGTCGCCAGAAACAATGCAGCAACACCTGTTCATGCAACTCTATCTGATCCTTAGTTCCTCAACCAAGACCCAGCTTTCGCGCGTCAAAACAACAATCGATCCGAAAAAGCAGATTCCCGCAATTCTTTACAACAACTATCTTTCAAATGAACACGAAACGCGAACCCTGCTCGTTGATCAATTGAACTTGAGCGATGAAAAAGCTCAGACCTTTGTTAAGCATCTTCAAACAGACCTGGGTCGTGAAGAAAGTTACGAGAACTTTACCAACAACTGCGCGACCAAGGTACGAGACCGGCTTTTCGCTGACGACGTCCTCGGGAAAGAAGCGCGAGACGCTTTCTTCGACAAAGAAGTGCCGCTTTCGCTAAAACAGATCGCGATGCAATCGATTGATGATGGAGCGAGTTCGACCGAGCAAAATACTCTTTATTTGGTCTCTCCTGAAGCCATGCGTTCGCAAGAAGGAAGCGATATCACAAGGTTCCTTAGAAGCTTCGGCCTCAACTGGAGGTTTCGAGGAAATCCGATGCGCTCGGCCTCGCAAAATTTTTATGAATCCGCGAGCGCTGCAGATGCCAAGTTTCGAGAACTTGCTCTTGCAGCAAGCAAAACGGGCTCCTTCTTCGGCGGTGCAATGATTGGCCTTTCAAATGCCTTTCATGAGTATTTTTTCAGGGAAGAACTTGTCGCTGCCTCCAACCCTAGGTACAAAACCCTGTTTACTCCAAAGCTAGTGCGAGAGGCGCTGCTCGAAATAGAGATCGAAGAAAAAGACGGCCAAGGAAAACTTCAAAAACGGCGCGTGATCGACCCCACAAAGGCCCTCATCCTTACGAATAAAAAGCCGCCGGCACCAGCAAGGCTATCAGTGATCAAACGCGGCGCCCGCACTGACACAACTACGACAGCGACAACTACAGCTAGTGAACTCTAATAAGGGCTGTTATGATGCATCCATATGAGCGCATCAAAAAAATCTCCCGGAAACGGCAATAACAAGGGTAAACGCGTCCGCGATTCACAAGTTGAAATGACTGAGATCGTATTGCCAGGCCACACCAATCAATTGGGTACGATCTTCGGTGGCCAGCTGATGGCTTGGATTGACGTCGCAGCATCGATCGCCGCGGGCAGGCATGCGCGCAGCGTTTGCGTGACAGCGAGCATTGATACCTTGCATTTCGTCACGCCAGTGAAGCTAGGCCACTTCGTTTCAATTCTCGCAAGCGTCAACTACACGGGCACGACTTCGATGGAGATCGGCGTAAGGCTTGATAGCGAAGATCCTTTTAGTGGCGGACGTACCCATGTGGCGACAGCTTATCTTACTTTTGTTGCACTCGATGGAAATGGTAAACCAAGGCCCGTTCCACCGGTGATCGCTGAAACTGAAGAAGAAAAAAGAAGATATCACGACGCCCAACTCCGCAGGGAAGCAAGACTGGGATTAAAGTCGCAGCTTCAAGCAAAGCGCAAATCAATCGTCTAGTTCTGTGTCTTCCGCATTAGGTAGCCAATACTTGTCAAACTCTTGCTCAAACACAAACTTTGAAGAATCGACAAGTTTATCGACATAAAGTTTTCCATCAAGGTGGTCGAATTCATGCTGCAAGACGGTAGCTAAGAATCCTTCGCCAAGGAT
Organism: Bdellovibrionota bacterium; assembly: GCA_040754655.1. Classification (GTDB taxonomy): domain Bacteria; phylum Bdellovibrionota; class UBA1018; order UBA1018; family UBA923; genus JBFMCE01. Next base: position 15,406 of record JBFMCE010000084.1, read on the forward strand.
TTCTTGCGGTTTAGCGTCTCGATCAAAGTATTTCACTTTGATCTTATTGGGTCTTGCGACAAGGCCTCTCAAACCGGGGACGCTCAAACATCCTTCCCAGTAAGTTCCCATCTCCTTAGAGAGGATCGTAACCTCAGGGTTGATGAAAACGTGCAGGCCAGAATTCTTTTTATCGGGATATCGTGGATTGTTGTCTTGAATCTCGATGACCGAGACTCGAATCGATCGGTGCACTTGAGGTGCGGCAAGCCCGATGCCGTCATACTCATGCATGGTTTCAATCATATCGTCGATAAATCGTTGAAACTCTGGTTTCATGATTTCTTTGGAACTCACGGGTTCTGCTGCTCGTCTCAAAATAGGATGCCCCATGCGGGCGACTTTTAGGATGGCCATGCTTTTTTTTACCAAATTGTGGGTCGGGATGCACAGCTTTTCTTGCCTAAAACGCTTTGTTTTTGGCTGGCTTCGCGTGATTGTGCGGCAGCCAGCCGATCTTTCGTAAATCGGTTGCTCCTATCATCACCAGCAGTGTGCCGGCCCTTTGCCCACTTTTTTAAGTTCAGTTCAGTGCGACGGCCCCATTTACGGATGCTCAAAGCTGTGGTGGTTGCGGCAGGGCAGGGTTAAGTTGCTGGGATGATTGCTGCCTCCATTGATGAGGGGTGTGGTGTGGTGCACTTCAAGCCAGCGCCTTTGAAGGCATCTCGTGCGTTGTCGGTTTTCGTGGGCGCACTGGCCTTGGTATTTGTAGAAAACTTGGTGCTTAAGGTGGGTGGAAAGTTTTGGTCTATGTCTCTTTGCTGGTATCATGCGGGTTGGTCGCAGCAGCTGCATAGAAGAATCAGAATCAGGCACCCTTTCCTTTTCAAAAACTGGCACCTCTTTGAAATACCCCCGAGCCGGCGCACTTAGTTTACCGGCACCTCCAACCTGTCGCACGACAGGTTCTTTGAGTGAAGTATTTTGTTCTAACCCCCGACCCGACTTCCGCTCAGAAAACTCTTGGCCCTTTTGCTGCTCTTGGTTTTGATTCTCTCTTGAGCTCAAACCTGGTGGCTTTGCACCTTCGATTCTTTGCTCTTTCTTTAACACCCGCTCTGCTTTTCTTACTGGATCTTTTCTTTCTAAGAATTCTTCTACTATTTCACCAAGCGCTTGCTCGAGAGAGACTGCCTTTTGCGCTCTTTGGCTTAAAATATCTTGCACTCGTTTGAGCCTGTTCATCAGTGCTTCTGATATGCCAAGCTTTAGTTCAAGCCTTGTGTCTGAAACATAAATAGCTCTTTCTTGCACAGCGGCCTTAGGATTTACTTTTGCAATCTGCCTTTCAAGCTCTCGCCGCGGAAGTTTGATTGCAAGATCAAGCCAATGCTTCTGATTCTCTTTTGTAATTACGGCTGCTAGTTTTCTAGCTTTTGCGATGCTTAAACTTCCTTGGCTGATCTGTTGTTTTAGAGCAGGAACTTGTTTTGATTTTCTAGCCACTGTAATGGCGTTGTAAGCTGTGCTTTCTGAGAGTTTTAAACTTTCAGTGCAATAAGCAAACAAGCTACTAAACCCTAATTCCACAAACACACGATGCTCATCTACTTTGGTGATCACCTCTAAGAGATCTGCTTCT
>JBFMCE010000085.1:0-16638 GCA_040754655.1 Bdellovibrionota bacterium
GATGCCATGTTGAAAGCTCTTCGGTGAGAAAGTTTTTTCAGAAAGGTTCAATTTCGAAAAACATTCTTTGACCAGATTTAATTGATCGCTGTCGTCATAAATAACGAACTGCTGCGAGTAAGGAGTGCGTTCAATCTCACGGCGCAGGATCCGCGTGCAAACCGAGTGAAAGGTACCGATCATCGGCTGTGAGAAAAAAACCGAACTCGAAAGATATGTTGGAATCGGCTCAAGGGCATCGGCCGCAAGTCCCAGAGCTCGACTGACGCGCTCACGCATCTCGCCTGCCGCCTTGTTGGTGAACGTGACCGCTAGAATTTGATGCCCGGCAACGCCAACATTGCTCATCAGATGGACGATCCTGGCAGTAAGCATCTTAGTTTTTCCGCTTCCTGCTCCGGCAATGACAAGAACGGGGCCGTGGGTCGCTTCTACACCTGCCCTTTGACGGTCATTAAGATCTCGAAAAAAAGGGGTATCTGGAAATGTCTGCGATGCCATAGAGCGCGTAGTAAAGCATAAATCGCACAGACGTGGAAGCGCTCAGTGGCTGAGCTCTGTTCAAATTCCTGCAAAGCAGGTGCAGGGATTTCAACAGAGCTTTATCGGTCAGAGATGGCGATGCTCGCTACTTCGTGCTTATACCGTCCGACAATAGACGACTCAAAGAGCAGTCCGCAAAGACGGCGGTCTTCGTCGACAACCGGCACGCATGGGCTTTCTTGCAAAATTTCTAACGCCTTTTCAAGGCTTTCCGAAAGCGAAACCGTCGGAGTAAAAGAGTCGACCAGATCTCGAATCTCAACAACCCTCTCTAATGCTTGGATCTGCTGCGATGTAGCATCAGCGTTCAAAACCCTTCTGATCTGGCTTGGCATTCTCTCAAGAGCAAGAAGCCCAAGAAATTTTTCGTCCATCGACAGCACACCGATAAAGTTGTGTCGTGAACGAACAACCGCATCACGAAGATCAAACAAACTTGCGTCATCAGAAATCGTGACGAAGTCGGTATACATTGCATCCATGGTCTTCAATTTCCCCAGCAAGCTCGCCACCCGCCCCCCAACAATACGGACACCGCGGCGCGACGCCAAAATCTCATGCAAAGGACGCGTCCCAAGGAAAAACGTCATGGCGCGAGCAGCAATCACCGCGATCGTCGCAATGCACCAGACCTGTGGATCTCTTCCCACTTCAAGAACCAAGGCCGAAGCCGCCACTGGTACGGCGAACAGTCCGCACAAAACGGAAACCGCGCCAGAAATCGTAAGAGGCAGAAGAGCAGACTGCAAATCAAAGAGCCCCGCGATCGCCCCTCCCAAACTATAGCCGAAAAGACTCCCTAGGACGAGTGCGCTGGTGAACAAACCACTGGATCCCCATCCTGAGAATGCGAGCAGCAACAAACTCCAATGCGCGATCAAGATGACAAACGCAGTCAGTGATGAGAGTTTCAACCATGCAAGATCGTACCAGAGCCGATGAGGTTCAGTATAAGCCTCTGGAACAAGCCAGACTAAAACCCCCATCGACACGCCCGTGACTAAAAACGAAACCCAGGCCCTTTTGCGCGTCAATTGCTGATAGGCTTCAGCCGCTTTTACGAACATGCGTGAACTGAAGCTCGAAAGAGCGCCCCCACCGAGGCCAACCACAACCGCCGCCAAAGACATGAAAAGCCAATTCTTCGCTTCAAGGTGCAAGGGCTCAAGGCCTGAGAACAAGTAGCTGATGATGTTCGAAGAAGCCCGGTTTCCATCAATAAAAAATGTTGATGGAACGATAGACTGCAAGAACGTCGCCGTTCCGTACGCCACCAACGCTGCAAGCACCGCGGATCCCCTAACCCTGGCTTCAAGAACATGCAAGAGCTCGAGTGTGATCAAAATTCCGCTGAACGGGGCTCCAAGCGCCACCCCCAACGACGATGAAAGGGCGCAGACGACGAAGGTTTGCCTCTCTTCGATGAAGAAACGCGCGAACCTCGAAAAGAAAGGCAATGTCGAAAAACAAAGCTCAAGGATCCCCCCCTCGATGCCGAAGATACCCCCGATCAAAGCATTCAGCACCGAGACGACTCCTCTCGCCACCCAACGCATCGGAGCGATCCGAAAGACGCCAAAAAAATAGCTTTCGAGGATATCTGTGAGATTGTCTTTTTTAAGGGGAGCGGTATTTCTTCTCTGTCGCCATCCTGCAAGCGAATGCAAGACGGCCGCCACGGCTCCGATCAACGGAGGGGCAAGGTACCAAAAGTGGTTCAACTGTTCATGAATGGCCGGAAAATTCAGCACAAGGTGGACCAATGCAAAGCAGCCCACCCCCACGACTCCTGCGAAGACCCCAACCAGTATTGGAATCACCATCTTAAGGAAAAAGTCTACTCTACTGTCACCGATTTCGCGAGGTTTCTTGGCTTATCAACGTCAGTTCCTTTGAGAACCGCCGCATGATACGCCAAGAGCTGCGCCGGAATGGATGCCAAGAGGGTATCACTCCAATCGCCAGCGAAGTCATACCCTAAAAAATAGTCTGACATCTTTTTAAGCTGCAAATCACCTTTCGTGCCGATGGCTACGATCCGTCCGCCTCTCGCCTTCACTTCTTGAAGATTCGAGATTGTTTTCTCATAGAGCTCATCCCGAGGTGCAAGCACCACAACCGTCATGCTTGGTTCAACCATCGCGATGGGGCCATGCTTCAGTTCACCCGCAGGATATCCTTCTGCGTGGATGTAGCTGATCTCTTTAAGTTTCAGCGCGCCTTCCAAGGCGATGGGAAACAACCTGCCCCGAGCGATGAACAAAAACCCCTTTGATTGGATGCACTCTTGAGCGACGTGTTGCACTTCGGCGGCCTGATCGAGCGCTCCTTGCAAAAGATGCGGAAGCTTTGAGAAAAAATGGATATCAAACGTTTCGTTGCGCCCGATATACTGGCCGATAAGCATCAAAACCAAGATCTGGGTGGTGAATGCTTTGGTCGAAGCGACTCCGATTTCAGGACCAGCCGCCGTGAATAACGTTGTTGAAGCTTCGCGAGAAAGCGTTGAGCCCCGTACGTTGCAGATCGCCGCCGTCATTGCGCCAGCGCGTTTCGCTTCTCGAAGAGCGGCTAGCGTATCCGCCGTCTCTCCGGATTGGCTAATCGCGATGACCAAGGTGTCAGGGCCCACTACGGGATCGCGGTACCGGTATTCGCTCGCAAGATCGACTTCAACTGGAATCCGGACTTCGCGTTCAAGGATGTACTTTCCGATCAAGGCGGCGTGCCATGCGGTTCCACAGGCGAGAAGTTGAATTTTTGAAGCCTTCTTCATCATGGCCGCAAGAATTTCGAAACGAGCGGCCCCTGTATCGCGTTCGACGAGGTTGTCGAGAGTGTCAAGAACCGCCCTGGGCTGTTCATGAATCTCTTTGAGCATGTAGTGAGGAAAGCCCGCCTTATCCATGCTGCTCAAAGTCCAATCCAGCACAACCGGGCTTCGGGAAATCGGCTGCCTTGAATTTTGAGGCTCTCTGAGCGAGAAGATCGCAAACTTATCCCGTTCGCACACCACCATGTCTTCGTTCTCTAGAAATGTAACGGTATTGGTATGCTCTAGGATGGCCTGCGCATCGCTAGCCACAAAGGTGCCCTTGGCGTTTTGAGCGCGCGCAACCACAAGCGGAGTGCCATTGCGAATAGCCACGACCCGATCCGGAAATTCATCATTCACGACCACGACACTGCAAGAACCTTCAAGCCTCAAAAACGCGAGACGAACCGATTCCTCAAAACCAATGCCCTGCCTCCGATACTCTTCCACGAGGTGCCCGAACAACTCGGAGTCGGTTTCACTCACCATGCGGTAACCTTTGGAAACCAGTTCTTCGCGAAGCGATTCGTAGTTTTCGATGATTCCGTTATGAACCAATACGGTTGAGCCCGTTCGATGAGGGTGCGCATTCACAGCGTTGGGTTTCCCATGGGTTGCCCAGCGCGTATGTCCTACCCCAATCGAACCCTTCAAGGGTTTTCCCTGATGGAGGCTCGCGATGTTCTCAAGTTTTCCTTCGGCCTTCAGGATTTCAAAGCCATGGCCATTTGCACAAGCGATGCCGGCCGAGTCATACCCTCGATATTCAAGCCGCTTTAGCCCTGCTATTAAAAAGTCTGCACAATCTTTTTCACCGACGTAGGCAATGATCCCGCACATAATTGATAAGCTCTAGTCCTTCTCTCTCAAACACTTGATGATAAAAATCGTAGTCTATTCAGCTCGCCCACAAAGAAGCAAGTGTGAAGTAAAGATCGCTCAAAAAAGCTTAATAATACCAATATCTTAAAAAAATAAACCAACCCCTTCTCACTTTAACTCTGGTTTCTACGCCGACCAGAAACCCAAACTCACCCGAAACTTCCCTTGAATCCAACAATTGCTCAGCAATCTTTTTCTACAACGTGCGCAGGAGTTGTCTATAATAATATAGAGGTAAGTAGAACGTGAGCCTAGACGCCTCCAAACAAAGTCCATCAGGTACTGGAACAAAAAAAGAAAATCCCGCTGATCGGCGCCAAGAAGGCCGCCGGGTTGTTCATGAGAAATGCAAAGTCATACTCTCGATCGCTGACAATGGGGCATCCGGAACCGCTCCGATCTCTGGCGTTGTCACTGATATCAGCGCTAAAGGAATTGGAATCTTTAGCGAAGCCTTCCTCAACAACACGACCACCATCATGATCATCCTCAAAGGACGGCGCTTTGAACATGAGTTGCAAGCGAAGGTCGCCTGGTGCCGCCGCATTCCTACGACGGGCCGGATCATCAAGGCATCGCAGGCGTTGAACTGGAGAATGGGATTGATGTTCGACTTCCGGTCAGACGAAGAAAGAGCGCTCCTAGAGAAGCTCTCCGTATCCTTGTAACAATAAACTTAAACTACTTCCGTCGTTTGTACTTCTTAGCGTATCCTGGCTTCACGACTTGCCTTGTTCTCGCGATGACCAAAGAGTCTGGCTCGGAAACTGACTCCGTGACCGTGCTTCCCGAGGCGATATAAGTTCCATCTGCGATTTGAATCGGAGCCACAACTTGCGAATCACTTCCGACGAAGACATCGTCTCCGATTATGGTTTGATGTTTTCGGCGCCCCTCCCGAACGGTGCCATCATAATTGCAGGTCACGAAACCACACCCCAAGTTCACGTTCGATCCGATCTCGGCATCACCGATATAACTCAAGTGCGCCGCATTGGTGTGCGATCCTATGATCGATTCCTTCACTTCCACAAAATTCCCGACACGCACATGATCTTTCAATTGAGACCCTGGGCGAAGCTGCACCATGGGTCCAACGATGCATTCCTTGCCTATGATCGATTTCTCGGCAACTGTGGAATTACGAATCACGCTCGACTCGCCGATGGCCACCTCGGTCAAGTCGCAATGAGAACCGATCTGCACCCGATCTGCAATTTTTGAGCGACCATGAATCGAGGTAAAAGGCGCTATCGCACAGTCAGAGCCGAATTCGACTTGGGGGCCGATATACGTGTGGCGCGGTTCGGCTAAGAAAACGCCTGCCTGCATCAGCTTTTTTGCCGTCTTATAATAGAGGGTCTGCTGAGCAGCGGCCAACTCTTCCATATTGTTGACCCCAGCTAGAGTGTTGGGGTCATCGAATTGATACGCAAGGATTCTTTTCTTTTTCTTGTATGCATAGGAAAAGACGTCGGGGAGATAAAACTCTTGGGCCTTGTTCTTATTCTTCATCTGGCCCAAAGCGCCTTCAAGAGTCTCGCGGTCAAAGAGATAAACCCCTCCATTGTATTCGCGGATCTTTCGCTGCGAAACGGTCGCATCCTTGTACTCTACGACCCCTACGAACTTCCTCGACGCCCGTAAAATTCGGCCGTACTGCCCGGCATCATCCAAGGTTGCGGATGCAAGCGAAGCGACACTCTTGTTTTGCTGATGGGCTTCGAGAAAAGCCTCAAAGTCACTTGCAGAGAAAATGGGAAGATCTCCGTTGAAAACCGCTATGGTTCGAAAAGGAAGTTTTGTTTTCTGAAAACTCTCTAAAGCCAACTTTACCGCATGCCCTGTTCCCAACTGCTGCTCCTGGGTGGTGTAAATGACTGGCGTCTGGACTTTCGAAGATCCGCGCAACCCCTCGACCATTTGCTTGACCTGATCGCGGCCATGACCAATGACAATGTTGAAGCGAGAACCCTGGTAAGGCCGCAACGCCTGATCGAGCGCATCCAACAAAAGCGCAAGCATGGGTTCTCGGCAGACTTTATGCAAAACCTTCGGAGTTTGTGAACGCATGCGGGTGCCCAAACCAGCGGCCAGTATGATCACTCCCAAACTTCTGTCTAAAGAACGAGGCATCGGCAATCTCCATGGATAAAGAGCTAACCAAGTTGTACCATTGCATTGGTTCAAGTAAAAGAAGACATGAGTTCAAGGATGAAGAGAAACCACGAAATCGTTTCGCTGATGAAACTAGCGCTTCCGGTCGCAACCGCGCATTTGGCTCACATGTCGATGCAGATTGTCGACACGATGTTCGTGGGGCGGGTCAGCGCCGAGGCGATCGGCGCAGTATCGGTCGGAAACGCCGTTTTCGCGGTCTTCATGGTGATGGGCATCGGGCTTTCACTTGGACTTGATTTCATCATCTCGCACGCTTTCGGCGCTGGCAAGCAAGACGAGTGCAACCGATCACTGATCCAATCGATTTATCTCTGCACGTTCGTATCTATTCCTGGCATAGGAGTGATGTACCTGGCCTCTGGCCTCTTCGAGTGGTTCGGAATCGAACCCCAGGTAGCGATACTCGCGAAGGGGTATCTCAGGATTCTTTCCTGGAGCTTATGGCTCGTTCTGATGTTCAATGCATTTCGCCAATATCTTCAAGCCATGGGCGTGGCCAATGCCGTGATGGTTATTATGGTGCTCGCAAATGTGCTGAACATTGCCGCCAACTGGGTTTTTGTTTTTGGGAAACTTGGCTTTCCGGCGCTCGGAGTGGAAGGCTCAGGGCTTGCGACGCTTCTCTCGCGCGTCTTCATGCTGCTTGCCATTCTTGCATACGTGGCACGCAGGGATAAAAAGTACAGCCTAGGCCTGCTTGCGACTTCGATGGAATTTTCACGAACCCGCATGATGAGGATCGTTGAGCTGGGTTTACCGGCAATGGGACAAGTCATGCTTGAAGTCGGCGTATTCGCACTCGCCACCCTTCTCGCGGGAAAACTGGGTTCGACGGTGCTAGCCGCTCATCAAATCGCGCTGCACATCGCAAGCCTCACGTTCATGGTGGGCATGGGCGTTTCAGCCGCCGCTGCTGTTCGCATTGGAAGCGCTTTGGGCCATGGAAACCAGGATCAGGCGATCAAGACGGGATGGACAGCCGTTGTTTGCGTCGCCTTACTCATGGGTGTCTTCGCGATTCTGATGTTTGCCTTGCGCGAGCCTTTGATGGGATTGTTCACTTCAGACCCTTTGGTGATTGAGGCGGGTAAGGGCTTGCTCATTCTCGCAGCCTTCTTTCAGCTCTTTGATGGCACGCAGGTCGTTGGCGCCGGAATACTGAGGGGGATCGGGGAAACAAGAGCATCGATGTTCGCCAATCTCGTGGGCCATTGGTTTGTTGGACTACCCCTTGGGATAGGTCTTTGTTTTGGACTGGGCTTGGGCGCTCAAGGATTGTGGATTGGGCTTTCAACAGGGCTTATCTTTGTTTCTCTCGCGCTGATGATGGTTTGGAGAAAGAAAGTGCGGCGCATGCGCGCAACCTCTTTTGCGCTCGAGCCGCGACTCTCGCGTTAGTCGCCTCTTCCCCGCCGCACGAGAGTGGCACTGCAATTTTTGCCGGTGGCTCGTTTTCTCTAACTTAAGTTTATTTAGAAACCTGCCGTTAGTCTTCTTCAAGGGGCGCTCGTGAAATCAAATGAGGCCTTGAAGGAGTGAGTGTCATTTTTTTGACTTCTTTCCGTACGCATCTTCTTTGTACCGTCAAAATATCCGCGTGACTCGCTCAAAAAAGATTTTGCGTCCATCAGGTGCGCTGCTACACTCTTTTACTTGAGTGCAGTTCGAACCTATGGAGCGGGAGTAGTGCACATGGAAAAGAAAAATCTAGTGAAGTTCAAGAAACTTCTTTTGGAAGAAAAGCAGCGTATCATCAACAACAGTCGCAAAGACCTTGATGATATCAAGATCGATATCGATGATCTTCCAGATGAAACAGACCTTGCGGCCACCGAAGTCAGCCAAACCTTGGCTTTCAAGTTGCGCGATCGTGAGCGATTGCTGCTCGCCAAGATCGACCAGGCTTTAGAGAAAATCGAAGACGGCACCTTCGGTGTTTGCGAATCTTGCGAAGAACCTATCGAGCCTCGAAGGCTTGAGGCGCGCCCGGTGAGCACTCTTTGCATCGCTTGCAAAGAGATGGAAGAACACCGCGAAAAGATTTTCGCTTAAGTTCTCGCGAATCTCAGGCAATCGATTTAAAGAAGGTCGCGTTCACACGCGCCGAGGTGCGATGCCTTACCGGTTTTGACCACCCTTACGCCTTCAAGAGCATTTAAGATCGCCCAAGGATCCAAGACCAAACGGTAGTTCAATTGATGGGCTTTCCCACCTATAGACAAATCAGCCCTCGAATCATAACCAAGCGAGATCCCTTGTTCGAAAATGCCTTTGTAACGAATTGAATTGAGTGCTTGATTGAGTTCTTGAGGCAAATCAAAAACAAGCTTGGTTTGATCTCCCCCTACGGAACTCAGCGAAGCGTAGGTACGATTTTTGACTTCTGGATAGCGACCAATCCACTCGATAAGCTCGTTGGCCAAGTGGGGATCAGCGAGCACAACTACGGTATAAAACTTCTTCAAAGACAAAAAACCGCTTCTACTTTTTACAACAAGGCCAGTGGGCAATCCTTTTCCAGTTTCTTTTAGAAGCTTTTCAAAAACATTTGAAACCAGCGTACTTTCTTCCAAATAACTCACCTTGGACGGATTGGCTAACTTCAGCTCTAATAGGACGGGCTCATTTTTGGCTCGATCTTCTGCTTCTTTGGGATCGCCGCTGTAGGCGCTAAATGAAGCGACCATCCCAAGTGAAGCTAAGACTAAAAGGAAGTACCCTTGTAGACTCATAGCGCAATGCATTATAATTTATGCCCAATTCTGTCAACTTTAGGAACTTTCTTCCTACTCTTATTGCATAAAAGTCACCAACTTACGCGCTTTCAATAGGTTCGCAATCCCTTCCTAAAGGTTTGAGTTGCACAGACCGATTCGTCTCACAAGAGCTCAAGCAAGTGGTTTGAGTGGGAAAACAAGCATCAGGGAAGATTGCAGACGAGGAGACCACAGAATGGTGACCAACTACGACGGCGAACAGATTGAAATTCCAGCTACCTTACCAATGCTACCGGTGAGAGACATCGTTGTCTTTCCGTACATGATCATACCTTTATTCGTAGGACGCGACTCTTCAATAAAAGCAGTTGAAGAAAGCCTTTCGCGAAACGACCGGTTGATTTTGCTGGCAAGCCAAAAAGACATCTCTGACGAACACCCTAACCCGGACGGGATCTACCAGATCGGCACGGTCGCAATGATCATGCGGATGCGCAAGCTTCCCGACGGACGAATCAAGATCTTGACCCAAGGCCTTTGCAAAGCCCATATCGATGAATATGTTCAAACCAACCCGTTCTTCGAAGCCAAGATCACCAAGCTTGAAGAAAAGAACATCGAGACTTCGGTCGAAACCGAGGCCCTCATGCGCACGGTTCGCGAACAACTCGAAAAAGTAATCAGCCTAGGCAAAATGCTGTCTCCTGACATCTTGATGGTTCTTGATGACATCACAGATCCAGGACGTTTGGCGGATCTTGTCGCGTCAAACCTTGGCCTTAAAGTGGCTGAAGCGCAGATCATTCTTGAAACCACGAGTTCAGTTGAAAGACTCAAGAAGATCAATGACATCCTTCAAAAGGAACTGGAAGTCTTAGCGATCCAGGCGAAAATCCGCTCGCAAGCAAAAGACGAAATGACCAAAACGCAGAAAGAATACTTTTTGCGCGAACAAATCAGGGCAATAAAGTCAGAGCTTGGCGACAATGACAACAAAGGCGAAGAGATCCAGGAGTTGAAGGATAAAGTCGCCGCATGCAAGATGCCGCCTGAAGTTGAACAAGAGGCATTGAAGCAACTCTCCCGGCTCGAACGCATGCATCCTGATGCGTCTGAGGCCTCGATGCTTCGCACTTATATCGATTGGCTGGTCGACATGCCTTGGTCGAAATCAACCAAGGACAATCTCGACATCATGAGAGCCAAACAAATCTTGGACGAAGACCACTACAATTTGACCAAGATCAAAGAACGCATCCTCGAATACCTGGCCGTGAGAAAACTCAAGGACAAGATGAAAGGCCCGATTCTTTGCTTCGCAGGACCTCCTGGCGTGGGCAAGACGAGCTTGGGCCGTTCGATCGCCAGGGCGCTTGGCCGCGAGTTCATCCGAATCAGCCTAGGCGGGGTGAAAGACGAGGCAGAGATCCGCGGACACCGCAGAACTTATGTCGGAGCCCTTCCCGGCCGCGTGATCCAAGGCCTGAAGCAGGCTGGCACGAACAACCCAGTCTTCGTTCTTGATGAGATCGACAAGTTGGGCAGCGATTTCAGGGGCGACCCGTCGGCAGCTTTGCTTGAAGTTCTCGATCCTGAGCAGAACTTCGCGTTCCGCGACCATTATCTGAACGTCTCATTCGACCTTTCGCATGTGATGTTCCTGGCCACTGCGAACATGCTCGATACGATTCCAAGCGCGCTTAGAGACCGCATGGAGATCATTCAACTTCCGGGCTACACGGAAGAAGAAAAGGTTCGCATCGCCCAGAACTATCTGATCAAAAAACAGATCTTTGAAAACGGCATCAACGACAAACACATCGAGTTCACAGAAGAAGGCGTCAAATCGGTGATCTCCGGCTATACGCGTGAAGCAGGGCTTCGCAACCTCGAAAGAAACATCGCCACGATCTGCAGAAAGACCGCAAAACGCGTGGCCGAAGGCAACGAAGAACGAGTTTGCGTGAATAAAGAGATTGTCGCGAAATTCTTGGGCCCAGCCCAATTCGTTCGTGAAGACGAACAAGAAAAAGACGAAGTTGGCGTGACCACCGGACTTGCCTGGACCCAATTCGGCGGAGAGATCCTGTACATCGAGACCACGACGATGAAGGGCAAAGGCAGCATCACGCTCACCGGTCAGATGGGCGACGTCATGAAAGAATCAGCCCAAGCGGCAATGGGCTTCATCAGATCACGCGCACTAGAGTACGGGATTGATGAAGATGTTTTCGCCAAGACCGATTTGCATGTGCATATCCCTGCGGGAGCGATCCCCAAGGATGGGCCTTCAGCTGGAATCACGATGGCGACGGCGATCGTAAGTCGCCTCACCTGCGTGCCAGTAAGACGTGACATCGCGATGACTGGCGAGATCACCCTTACGGGAAAAGTCCTCCCGATCGGAGGATTGAAGGAAAAAGCCTTGGCCGCGATGCGACATGGAATCAAAACGATCGTGATCCCTGAGAAGAACAAGAAAGACCTCGAGGACATCCCTGAAGAATACCGTCAAAAACTGACGTTTATTCCGGTCAAAACCTTCGACGACGTTCTAGCGGTCGCTTTGGCTTCTTCGGACGCGGTAGTGGGCCGGAAAAAGAAGAACAAAGGCCCCACGCCCGTGAAACTCAGGAAATCAGGAGCCGTGGACCGGGCCGCATAAGAAGCTTGCGGCCCCGCGGATAAGAGTCGTAGATTGGTAGACTCATGGGTCTCTATATAGGTACGAACTCTTTAGCCGTCATCGCGGTATTGCTGTGTATTTCGGCTTTTGCGTCTTCAAGCGAGACCGCATTCTTCTCATTGAACCGATTTCAGCTCAGGCGCATACGCGAACGTTTCAGGCCCTCATACGACCGCATCCGCACGTTGCTCCGTTACCCCAGCAGGCTTCTGATCATGATCTTGCTGATGAACGAAGTCGTGAACATTTCGATTTCAACGCTGACGACCGAGTTTCTCCAAAAGAACCTCGCTACGATTTTCGACAATCCTTTCCTGAAGAGGTTTGAAAGCTCTGAGAACTTCCAATGGCTGTTCACTTCGCTCGTCTCTTTGTTTCTCACTTTGCCTCTCTTGCTGCTTTTCGGGGAAATCACCCCGAAGTACATCGCGGCGAAAATGAACAGACTTGTCGCCATGTTGAACTGCAGACCTTTGATTGTCCTCTATAAGATCATTTACCCTGTTCTTTGGGTCTTCGATTTTTTGATCAGCACGACGCTACAACGCTTTAAGGCTGAAGGAAGAGATCATCTGAGCAAGGCGATGTCCGTGCTTTCCGAGGAAGACTTCATGGTTCTCATGGAACAAGGGCACAGAGAAGGCACCGTGCACCACGCCGAGAAGCGCTTGATCAAGAACGTATTTGAATTCGACGACAGCACGGTGGCCGACGTGATGACCCCGATCCATCAAGCCTTCAGCGTTTCCGCTTCAGCGAAGCTCTTCGACATCCTTCCAGAGATTCAATCACAGAAATACTCTCGCGTGCCCGTGCACCACAAGACAAGACGCAAGATCGCCGGCATTCTCTATATCAAAGACCTGCTTACGCTTCGAAACCATCCCAAGCTCGCCGAACTTGACGTCAAATCGCTCATGACACGCCCTATGTACGTCGGACCCAACGTCAGGCTTTCGGTGCTCTTTAGAAGGTTCAAAGAGACCAAGACTCACATGGCGGTCGTGATCAATCGTTCGATAGAACCCGATGCCGATGATGAAGAGTCTGATCATGATGCGATCGGCGTCGTAACGATGGAAGATGTGCTTGAGAGCATCTTCGGCGAGATTTCCGACGAGAGGGATATCCAATCATGAGCCTCTCATTGCTGGCGATGCTCATGCTCGGAGCGCTTTTGATCGAGGGCTTCTTCTCTGGCTCAGAGATGGCGCTTATTTCGGCTGACCGATTGAGCCTTCATAAACAAGCCCAGCTCGGCAACCGCGGCGCAAAGATCGCCTTGAAACTATTGGCCAAGCCAGAGCACGTGCTTGCCACCACGCTCATAGGCACGAATCTCTGCATGGCCTTTCAAGCGACCGCGGTGACGATCTATATTTATAAAAACCTCGGCCCAGACTACGAGATGTATTCGGTGCTCATCTTGTCTCCGCTCATCTTGATCTTCGGGGAAATCCTTCCTAAGACGGTTTACCAGCGATATGCCGAGAGCCTCGCTCCTCGGGTCGCGCCACTCGTTGATTTCGCTAGAACGCTGCTTGCGCCAATCATTTGGCTGTTGAGCAAGTATACCGATTGGCTCTCGAAGAGGCTGCAGCCTCTGGAAGAAATGGTGACGGGCCGTCACCGAACCAGTCACCGCGAAGAGCTTCGCTACCTTCTCACCTACGGACAAAAAGAAACTTCACTCAAAACCTCGGAAAGGCGGATGATCCGAAAAATCCTGGATTTCTCAAAAGCCGAGGTCAAAAGAGCGCTCATCCCCTTGGTAAATGTCGACATGATCGAAGACACATTGAGCGTAGGCGAAGCCATCGAATCCTTCAATAAATACGGCCACTCTCGTTTGCCGGTTTACCACGAGAGAGTCGACAACGTGGTCGGAGTCGTGCACTTGTTCGACTTGTTCGCGGAACAAAACTCGTCGAAGCCCGTAACAAAGATCATGCAGCCAGCCTTCTACGCTCCAGGCAGCCAACAACTTGAGAATTTGTTGTTCACCATGCAGAAAAGAGGAACCCAAATGTCGATCGTGGTCGATGAGTACGGCGGGGCCGTCGGGATCGTCACGCTCGAAGACATCTTGGAAGAGATTGTCGGCGACATCAAAGACGAGTACGACCAGGAAAGCACCCAATTCCGTTCGATTGGGCCCGAGGAGTACTTGATTCAAGGTCAGATGGAAGTCGCGGCTATCAACGAAACCTTGAAACTGGGGATCCCCAAAGGCGACTACGAAACGCTTGCCGGATTCCTTCTTCAACAATTCGACCGGATTCCAGAAGAGGGCGATGAATTGTATTACGGCGAGCTCAAGTTCGTGGTGCGGTCCGCCTCGAGCAAACAAATAAAAACCGTTGAAATAAGTCGCCTAAAACAGATCAATTAACACGCCTAGCCAGGACTTTTCCTCCAGTTCCCCCCTGCCTCAGGAAAAGCCCCTAGCCCCGCCCCTGACGGAAAGAGTTACCCGATTGTAGTTTGCGCGCGCCTCCTGCTACACTTGCTTGTAGGAGGCAAGAGAAGCCTGTGGCAAAAACAGCCCTAATCGTTGACGACATCGCATTCGCGAGGAAATTGATCAAAGACATCCTGACTGCCGCCAAATACACGGTGATCGCGGAAGCCGCGGATGGAGACGAGGCGGTGAAGCTTTTTGAGAAGTACAAACCGGACTTCGTGACCATGGACATCGTCATGCCACACAAGGGCGGCATCGAAGCCACCAGACAGATCCTCGACCGCAACAAAGACGCCCGCATCATCATTGTTTCAGCGATGGGCCATGAACAGATCCTCATGGATGCCATCAATGCCGGAGCCAGGGACTATTTATTGAAACCCTTTTCACCCGACGATTTGCTGAAAGCCGTCGAAAAGGTTTTGAAAGAAGAAGACCAAGAGCCAGGCGCGTCAAAAGGAGTACCTCATGGAGCACCTTAAACAGAACTTGTTCCCCAACCAATTCGACTTTTTCCACTTGGGGCGCATTGAATCTATTCGCACGAAATGGCAGCTGAAAAAACCGCCTTACAGCCCGTTCATAGTGCTCTTCCGGTTCAGCGGAGATGAACTTGGCTATGGGCTGGTTGCGTTTGACCGGACGCCTGCAAACATCGATGAGGAGTCGATGGCGCTTGAGATCGCCAATATCCTCACGTCGAAGTTCGCCACTCAACTGGCTGACGCGGCGAATGGGTCGGTGCAAATCTCGCCTCCCGAGGTTGTGAGAGAAAACGATCAAAAACACCGTTATTTGATGGGGCTGCTCAATAGCTCTTCAGGCACGGAGATCGCTCAAAAGAACTACCGTTTTGTTCAGAAGAATCAAACTTTAAGATTGGCCATGGTGTACCTGCCCTCGCAGACAGGCCAAACGTAACGCATTTAAGGCAAGGAGCGCCCCCAATGATCAAGCTCGCGTTTCAACTCTTCAAGATACTCGTCATTGCCATCGTAACCTTGCTCATCGGGCAAATCCCGGTAGGGCAAAAACGAATCAGCGATCATGTCTGGGATATGACCCGCTCGAAGTTCGTTCAAGTACCCATACATTGGATCTCGCAACGCTTTGATTTCAGTGATGGGAAAACGGGCCAGGGCAAGCTCGCCAAAAAGAACGGCCGCACCGAAGACCTGAACTCGCGCTCAAGACCTCCAGCCACGGCCGATTCAGAATATGGCGAGTCTGATCAAGGTCGGCTCAGCGGTTTGTTGAAACAACAACCCGAACCTGAAGACGACGATCAAGACGAATAAGAAAGCTTATCTCAAGGGCAGATCAGCCGCCTACATTCGTGCCAGTCGAAACAACGCCTCTTCTGCCGGAATTGCCGTGGGCTGCGGGCAATCGCCTATTATCACGGCCATCGCAATCAGCCTTACTCAGAAGCCTGGCATTATCACGGATCTCGCTATCTTCGGCCCAAGCGGTGCCCAACAACGCTGGGGTTACCACAAACAGACTCATCAAGAGCATCAATATTCGGATCTTCATCGCTTCTACTCCTCTTCAACATCAACTTTGAACAGCTTCAACTCTCACAGTCACATCAACAACTACTCCTGCCTTGGAGTGCTCTCTAGAGAACAGTAAAGCAAGGCCAGTGCCAGATCTGGGTCTTCAGGACACAGGCCAGGCTTCTCCACCGAGGTGTTGCAGTGACACGGCTTCCGTCAAAAAATTTTACAGCAGTTTTGGAAAGACAAGCGTGGGCATGTGAAGCAGAAAGTTTGCTTCGAGGATTCATGAAAAGTGCGTGGAAATGCACCGAAAATACTCCGATGCAAGAGATCACAAACTCAAACGATCTAAGATCGTCTTATCTCGCGGAACGGCTGGTCGTAGCGCGGCGCCGAAGGCTCTTGCCTTCTTTTCCGTCGTCCACGCCAAATTCCTTGTTTACGACGTTTGCAGACACCGTTTCGCAGTAGTCTTGCTCAGAGGCTTCATCGTCATCATCTGTCGCAAAAGCCTTGGGAACGGCAAGCACGCCTAAGATCAGCAGAACCATCATCATCAACTTCATACCTACTCCTCAAAAAACACTAGTTCTCTAGGAGCTATGTTTTGCAAGGCAAATGCCACGGCACAACCTCGTAATTTTATTTATTTTTACCGATTTTCGCTTCAGAGAGAGGGTTTCCGCATTTTTTTCAGATGTAAAAAAGTTAGTCACTTAGAGGTTTAAAAACCAAAGGCGCCCCTAAATTGACTTTACAAGTCAACTAATTTTATTTATAAAGATCCATTAGTTTTTGCCTTAAACCCAAGGAGTCGAACTCGTGAAACGCACTAAACCTTCTATTCT
>JBFMCE010000086.1:0-16607 GCA_040754655.1 Bdellovibrionota bacterium
GCTCAAGCTCTATGCCCAGGCGAGCGCCGACCACAATCCGATTCATTTAGACGAAGCTGTAGCGAGGAAAGTGGGATTGCCTGGAGTCATCGCCCACGGGATGCTCACCATGGCTTTCATGGGAGAGTTCTTGTATCAAGCGCTGGGATCTCATGCTAAGACCGGTCGTATCGAAGAGATGAGCTGCAGGTTCAAAGCGATGACATTGCCCGGGGATGTGATCACAATCACGGGAGTGGTTCGCGATGTCATAGACGGCACAGCTCACTGTGACCTTGAGGCAAAGAAAGAAAGCGGCGAGATCACGGCAACAGGGTTTGCGGTGCTGCGAGGATGAATGATTGAGGCACCTCTCCCTAGAGTCGCCTCAATTGCACTTCCAACCAGATCTCGGAGCAAGGGCGCACTTAAACACCTCGATTCCGCCTTTGGTCAAAATCACCTGGTCATAGGCTCCGTTCGGCGCAAACATCTCGCCTTTGCAAAGCAAAGCTTCCTCTTGCTCAATACCCATCACATAGTTTTTGAGGTCACTGCATTTTTTTGAATCAATGAGGATTTTCTTGAACTCTTCATGAGGATCGCCTCCTCCGTCTAATCTCAGTGCATACAACGTAGGACCCGCGCCAGAGTGCGCCCCTACTTGAAACGACAACGTGCGATTGCCTCTAGTGCATCGAAAATCAACGGCGAACGCTTGGCTGCAGGAAAGAAGGCCCAAGAGTAAAAGAAGTTTCATACATTCCCCCGTAAATTATCCCAAAGAATTTACTATCAGGGCTTTCAGACAAGCACAAACCAGATCGCCAAAAACCTAACTATCTCTCTTTCGGATCAAGCCAATCACGCAGGCCGTCGCCCAAGAACTGAAATGCCAGCATCGTGGCGAACAAGACGGCGCCAGGAAACAAGATCAAATGAGGATAGCTGCGCATGCCGCGCCAACCTTCATTGGCGAGAGTACCCCAACTCGAATGAGGAGGTTGCAGGCCCAGGCCGATGAAGCTCAAAAAGCTTTCTGAAATGATGCTGGCAGGAATTTGAAACGTGAGTGCAACAATGACGGGTCCCCAGATCATCGGCAGCACATGCCTCAGAACAATTCGTTGTGATGAGAGTCCCATTGCGCGCGCGGCCTCGACATGAAGCATTTCTTTGACTTGCAGCACTTGGCCACGCACGAGCCTCGCGATGTTGATCCATCCGACGAAACTAAGGGCAAGTACGATCCCCCCAAGCCCATTGCCAATGATCACGGTCAAGAGCACCGCGAACAAGAGCGAAGGGAAAATATAAAACATGTCTACAACGCGCATCATCAAACCGTCGACCCAACCCCCGACATAACCTGAGACTGCGCCGAAAAAAGTGCCGAAGAGCACGCTCACGAGAGCCGTCGCGATACCCACCGCCATGCTTACCCGTGCGCCATAGAGCACCCGGCTAAAAAGATCTCTACCCAAAGAATCGGTTCCCATTGGATGTTCTGCTGTAGGCCCAAACAACCGGTGCTCGATGTTTTGTTCTTCAAAAGAATAGGAAGTGACGTAAGGAGCCAGAATCGCTAACAGGCATACGAAAAGAACAAAAACTGCCGCGCCCACGGCAACTCTGTTCTTTAAAAATCGCTGCATTCCTCTCTGCATCGACATGGCCAATCACTCCTGCAAACGAATCCGAGGATCAATCCAGGCGTACATCAAATCCACGACGATGTTCGCCAAGATCACGAGAATCCCATAGACGATCGTAAGACCCATGATCAAGGTATAATCACGATCGGTCACTGCGCTGACAAAATGTTTTCCCATCCCGGGAATCGCGAAAATCATCTCGACCACGAAAGAGCCCGTGATGATGGCTGCGGTCAAAGGTCCTAACAAGGTCACCACAGGCACGAGAGCGTTCTTCAAAGCGTGTTTGAAGACGACCTTAAATGTCGAAAGTCCTTTTGCTCGCGCCGTGCGCACGTAGTCGGTGTTCAATGTTTCAAGAAGACTTGCCCGAGTAAGGCGCGCAACCAAAGCAATTGGCCTGACGGAAAGCGTCGCTACAGGAAGTACCGCAGATGACCAACCCTCCCAAAGAGCGGGAGGCAACCATTCCAGGTAAACACTGAAGACAAGAACCAAGATGCTGGCTAAAAGAAAATTCGGAAGAGAAACGCCTGCTATCGCAAGGAACATCGCTGAAAAATCGATCCAGGAATTTTTTCGATAAGCCGCCATCACGCCAAGTGGAAGACCGATGAGAACCGACAAGAAGATCGAATAAAAACCCAAAAGTGCCGAAACCGGAAACGAATCGTAGATGATCTCATCCACATTGCGCCCGCCAAGATAACGGTAGCTCGGTCCAAAATCTCCTTGAACGACGTTTGACACGTACTCGGCGTACTGTTTCCAAATAGGTTGATCAAAGCGGTACTTGGCTTCAAGATTCGCCTTCACTTCATCGGGCAGCGCTTTCTCTCCATCGAAAGGGCCGCCAGGGACGATCTTCATGATGAAAAACGTGATGGTCATCAGCGCAAAGAGCGTGGGCACGGCGATCATGATGCGCTTAAAGAGATAGACGATCATAACTCTGGCAACTGAACCCATCCTGATTCAAGAGGAAGATCAGACCTGAATCCCATGACCCGTTCAAGGTCATACTGCATGGCGACCCAGGCGCAAAGAAATGAATCAAACGCCGAAATATTGCTGATGAACTTTTTCAGATCACGCTCATAAATAAAGATATTCGATACTTCCGCAAGGCGCTCAAGGATTCGATTGCGAATTCCGGCCCCGCGTTCAAGATGTCGGTACGATAAAACTTCTTTTCGGGTCAATCGAAGAGACTTCTGCAGGTAATAGAGCGTTAGTTTAGGCCAAACCTCGATGAGCTGCATCGAAGCCCAATGCCTTTTAAGGTAGTTCATGCGGGCCGCCTGGGGAGCAAGGTTTGCCCCCATGGTTTCATCTTGGAAAAGATCTTCTTCTGGATGCTTGTAGCGGAAGTACAAATCAACGGGCCGCTGCCCATAAGGCGTGAAATGCTTGGTCTTTGAATTCTTTGCTTTCGCTTTCTGGAACTGATTTCGCATCCACTTCACTTCAGTTCGTCTGCAAGTCTCGTAGCCTTGGCAACCTTCCTCACAACCCGACAGACACGGAGGCAGAGTCAATGGAGCGTCTACGGCGAAAACCTTCACTCCCGACTGCGGACGTCCTCCGACTTCGCCCGAAACCTCTTCTACTAAGGAGAGAAGCACCTGGTCACCAGTGAGATCGTCTTCCGCCCCGATGGAATCAAAGATGTCGACTACGAAGGCCTTTTCTTGTTTTCGATAGTAGTCGACCACCGTAAGACATGTGCGGTCAGACTTTGCGCCACCGAGGCTTAGCCCAAGATATCGATCGACCGTTTGAATCGAAGAAGTTGACAGACGATCTGTGGCGCGAAGCCCGCATTTGGTCGACATACTTTAAGAGAGTTGACAACCCTCTTCAACAACCTTGAAATCGATGATCTGAGCCCCGTCTGCTTTGAGGCGATCTGAGATCTTTGTTCTCTTCTCTTCGGGCGCCACCATGATGAAGCAACCTCCGCCACCCGCTCCGCAAACCTTCGCGGCAAGGGCTCCCATCTCTTTTGATTTTTCGATGATGGAAAGCATCTCCTGGGTAGCAATCGTCGGCGCGAGTTTTTGCCTTGCTGACCACTCTTGACTGATTCCTTCTACGAACTTCTCAATCGACTGGCGCTCAAGCGCTTCTTCTACTCGATAAGTGGCCTTGACGATTTCTCCGAACGCGCTTCGTATCGCCTTATCACCATCGATGAAGCCTTTATAAACCGCCCAATTATTGATGCCCGAATTGCGGGAATGACCGGTGTAGCAAAGAATGACGTGCTTCTCTATAAATGAAGCTTGTTTGTAAAAAACCTTGCGGTGCAGCCTGCCGGCGTCCATGCGAATGGCCTGCACGCCGCCAAACAAGGCCGACCAATAGTCTTGCACCCCTGCCGGCACATCGATCACCGTGGTCTCAAGGTCGCGAGCCACGCCAATCAATTCCTCGTCAGAGTAATTCGCAAGCGTGAGTTTTCTAAGAGCGCTGCACAAAGCGATGTTCAGGGCGCTAGAGCCACCAAGCCCTGCTCCGGCGGGAGCAGCGCACCTGGTGTTGATTTTCAACGGAGCTGAACGCCTCCACATCGAGAAGAAATGCCGGGTCACCCGTGCGTGCAACCAAAGGGCTCCTGGCAGGGCTGTCGCCTTGTGGCCTCCTTCAAAAGACTCTAAAAGCTCACCATAAGACGCAAACGAATGAGAAACCTTGCGGTCTTCGCTACGGAATTGAATTGCAGGAGTATCGCCGATCTTGCTTTCGGCGCCCACCTCAATCTCGACCTCCGCGAATTGATTGATCGCGCAATTGATCGTAGCGGTGTTTTCAAAGAATAAATAAAGCGGCCAAAGGTCTAAGGTTCCTCCCGCCAAATCAATGCGCGCGGGCGCTCTGGATCTAATGGTGGTCATTTTCAATCACTCCGATATAGGGAAGCTGGCGGTACTTGCCTCCATGGTCAAGCCCGTACCCTACGACGAATTCCTTTGCGATCTTGAAACCCACGTAGTCGATCTCGACATCGCACTTGAGGCATTCCGGCTTCACAAGAAGCGATGCGATCCTAAGGCTCGCGGGTTTGCGCGCCTTCAAGGTATTCACGAGATACTGCATCGTAAGACCCGTATCTACGATATCTTCGATGATCACGACGTGCTTGCCGTTCAACGGCTCTGTCATATCAAGCGTGAGCTTCACTTCACCCGACGAAGTCGTCTTGCTGCCGTAACTTGAAACGCCCATGAACTCACAGCTCATCGGAAGATCGATCTGCCGGATGAGATCCGCGAAAAAAATGAACGAGCCTTTTAATACGCAGATCGCCGTGAGTTCTTTCCCGCGAAAATCAAACGCGATCTCGGTCGCCATGTCTTGAATGCGTTGTTTGATCTTTGATTCTGGAATCAGGACTCTGGGCATCATGAGCGATGACATAAATTCTCCTGTGCTTTGTACTAGGACCTTTAAACAAAAGAGTTGTTGAGCACTTCCCCAAACCCGCCGCCACCTGGCACGATGTACTGCTTTTCGTTGAGGCCTCTTTCTTTATTCCAATGCGTGCCGGGAATCGTTTCGAAAATCTCAGCATCTGAAAGTCCCCGGTCAAGCCTAACAGCATAAATAATCAAATCAGGATGGCGGGACAAGACGTTCTTTAAATACTCCGGGGTCACGATCAAATGAAGAGCGATATACTTCTTCGCAGGCCCCGGAAGCTCGTTCTTGTAAATATCCAAGGCCGAGACGATGGTGCTTCCTGTCGCGCCCATAGGGTCTGGGAACAAGACGATCGCGTCTTTCACCCCTCCGCCAATCTTATGGCCTGCGACATTCGTGCCCACAACCCGCTCTTTAGAGTCAGTGGCTCGGTTAATGGAAATATGGTCTTGGCGAACCTGAGTGGGATTCAAAACATAATTCAAGGCATCATAACAAACATGTGAAGGAAGAGTGCCCGCACGCGCAAGGTTCACGGAAACCGTCGGCTGCTCAGAATCGATGAGCTCGCCTCGAAAGACGCCCTCTTTAGGGTGCATGAGTGACATTCGCGACTGCATCGCAACAGTTTTTCGAGGAAACTCGTTGTTGATAAGGGTCTTCACCAAATTTGAATAAATCGCCGCGATCAGCTGGTTGATCGTGGGTTGGTGGGTGTATTGACTGCAAAGCTGTGCAAGATGGGTGAGTAAAAAGGGATCAGAAAGAATGTGAACGTTGGCTCCGTAGCGGTGCTCGATCTCAGAGAGGCAATACTGGACCGAGCGATAAGGAAGATCTCCGCCGGGCGCCACGCTACTCACGCTTGGGCTCCGAGACTTCAAAAAGCTCCAAATTAGGTTGCACGGTATCGCTCATGGGATCATGGCAAAACCGGCACCGCGCTTCGTACATTTCCTTACTGCCCACTGCGATGCGTTCAGAAGCCTCCACTACCCGCTGGGTGCGGCTTGCTGGTCCGCCGCAAGAAACGCAAATCGCGCTGAGCTTGGTCACGTACTCCGCAGTCGCCAATAACCTTGGCATCGGTTCAAACGGAACTCCGCGATAATCCATGTCGAGGCCGGCGATCACCACGCGAATGCCTCGGTTCGCCAACTTTTGGCAAACTTCCACGATGTTCTCGTCAAAAAATTGAACTTCATCGATACCCACGACGCGCGTGTTGTCTTCGAGCATTTCAAGGATTTGCCAGGATCGGTCTATGGGCGCGGATTGGATCTTGGAGGCGTCATGACTTGTAACGTGGTCTTTTGAATAACGATTGTCGATGCTTGGTTTAAAACATTGAACTTTTTGACGCGCGATCTGAGCGCGCTTTAGCCGGCGAATGAGTTCTTCGGTCTTTCCGCTGAACATGCTGCCGCAAATGACTTCAATCCATCCAGTATGCCGTGGGATGACGGTCATCATTCAAGCTACCTCCACCTTTTCCCCAACAAATAAGGAATGGGTATACCTTATTTTTATACTTAAAAACAGCTCCCTATTTTGCGGAATCTCGATTGTTTCGGGTGGGCCAAAAGCAGTAAGAGGGCACTCCGGGAAGGGTGGGACCTGCCGCATCTCGACATCCCAGAAGCTTTCGTATTCCGGGATGCTGTGCAAAAATTCGATTGACTCGAAAAGAGACATTCGGATGGCTTGAGCTCAAGCCCGAGTTTGACTCGCGCAGCTCATCATAATCATCCCTGCAAAGATCGCGAACCGTATTGAAAACCGCCGATCGCACTTGCGTCAGGGTAAACCTCGGAGCCGCCTCAGCGAGAATTTCGGCGACAACATGGGTTGCGGCCCAATCTGCGAAAATTTCCGAGAGCTTCCCCTTGGGTGAACATTCAGTCACTAGCGTTTCAAGAGGAGCGCCAAAGCAGCTCGCCAAGTCTTGGTACGAAAGAATATCAATCTTGTCTGAAATCAACTCGCAAGGGTCAATGGCGTGCGCAAGCTCGTGCGCAAGGGTGAATGCAAGGTTGAATTTGCTTTCAATCGTAAACAAAAGCGCACCGCCAATCCTGATACGCACCACGCCGTCGGATGTGCGCTCGTAATACACTTCGTTCCTTGTGAATAAATCACGTTCATCAGAGTAAACCGATGCCGGAGGAGGCAGCTCAAGCCTCACCTTCTCTACTCGAGCGCGAAGAATTTGTTTTTCATATTCAGAGAGCGCCTGAAAAGGTTGCGAATCGATGAAATGGACCAGACCCGCCTTCGCCTTTTCAAACAGGTCGCGCAGCTTGCGGGTTCGTTCAGGGGTGTAGACTTGCTTTACGAGAAGCTCATCGATTTGTTGCGACGAAAGCTTCTTGTTCGAACGAATGATGTTTTCATAGATGCGCAGAACTTCGACTTCGCCTTCTTCATCACGACGCACGTTTCCGGTCGGGTCTTCCAGCGAGGCCAACGCGCAAACATAGGTGTGCAAATCAACGCAAGGGCTGATCTTCATTCGAGTTTCAAGCTCATGAGGAGCGATTGGGCCTAGCGGCGGATGAGAAGAAACCGAAGAAAGAAGCACCGGAAGCTGAACTGGACGCGGGCGGAACAAGGTCCATTCCAAAATCAATACCCCTAGCCCACCCGCAAGCGCTGTGAGCACGGGAATCAACATTCGACGTCGAATCTTGCGATTCACCCGAAAGGAAAACAGCCTTTGAAGAAAGCTTCTCAAGCGCTTCCAACCACGACCTAGCATCAAGCTTTAGGATAGCAGTTTAAAACACGAGGTGCATTACGTTAAAAACAAGAAAGAGCAAAACCACCAAAACCCCAAATACAAAGGTAAGGAAGAGCAGCTCAGGAAAGAGCACACTCAACATCGAGCGGGTCGTAGTGGAACGGTACACTTCCTTAAGACCAATGACCGAAGCGGCAAAGGTGAGTATCCACGCGAGCACCATTCCTACACCTGGAATTACGCACAAAATCCAGGGTCCCGAAGCATAGGCGAGAGTTTTAAGGGTAGTGGCGTAGCTGTGCGGTCTATCAGAGTGTTCACGCATGAAAAAACGCACCGCGACATGCACAAGCAAAGCAATGATCGAAAGTTTGACCAAGGTCGTGAATGGTGTGAGAACGACGGCTCCGGCGCCGAACAAGAATTCCGCCATGTTTTCTTTGAGTTGATCAAGACTGTGCACGGCCGCGGGATCGGTCTGGGTGACATCACTTGCGATACGCACAAGGTCTTCGATTCTCCCTTGAACCAGGGTTCCGATGCTTGAAGTCCAAACAAAATTGAAGAATGCGGCTAGCCACTGCACCACGACCGCAAAGGTCAATGCGCTTGAAAGCCCGGATGAACCGCTGAGCAACGCCGCATTGGACGAAAAAAAACGGCCAGGGTGAAAAACTACTAAACGAAGGTCATTGAAGAATTGCTGAAGCAAAGCGAATGCCGACCCAGGGCCAGACGGCACAAGTCGATTGGTGGCAACAGCCTTCTCGGCTTCACCAGTTGACGTGAAAGGCTTGCGAGAAGCTTGTCGCTCTTGGACCCGTCCACAATTGGGACATCGACCTCCCTCTAGTTCGGGATAGAGACCCAAATCAAGCAAGCATTGAATGCACTGAGACAAAAACTCTTCTCCTAAGTCCTGGCTCTACCCTATCATTTCCGAGCAGGCGAGGGAACTTTCTGAAAACTTTCTGGTTTCGAGGGAATAGCCGAGCCACTTCCCCGCTCGAGCTTACCCAGTTCTCCGGTCGAGAGCTTGATGTAGTAATCACCCTTATCTCCCGTGCCGTAAATCACGAAAGTCCGCAGAAGTTTTCCCTCTTTATCGAAGAGCTTCCAAGACGACACTTCTGAGTTTCCGCCGGGGACGGGTTTCTTCCCCAGGAACTCCGCAACACGAGCGGCACCAATCCTTGTAAGAGCTTGATCCACCGAAGCTGGATCAAAGCCGTCTAATTTGCCCGAGGCAAGCTTCCAGGCATCCGCCTCATTTTGGAATTCAAACCGATCCTTAGAGTTCAAAGTGACCTGAACTTTCTTGATCAGGCTCTTTTCAGCCGTGGTGATCAGGTTGCGGAACCGGAAGGCTTCTTCTTTCTTCCCAAACTTTTCCGCATGCGTTCGATCAAGCTCGATCACAAAGTCTTTATCGCCTAACGTGGCATAAAGTTTGGGCTCCTTGTTTTCGAGAACCTCGTGCACATTCAAGGAATGAGCTCGGCCATCAGCAAGTTTGACGTCCAATGAATACTTTGGATTTCCGGCAAGCCCAAATTTTGCGCCGTCTTTTCGCTTATTATCCGACACATACTCTTGAGCGTTCATGAAGACCAAGCCGGTCACAAAAGTATCGACAGCTTCGTTGTCGGCCGGTTTGGTCGCTGACAAAAACCAGTTCCCGTCCTTTTCGCGGTTCAAGACCACTCTTCCATTTTGATTCTTAAGAGCAAGAGCTCGAACCTCGCTAGCTGCGAACGGAAAGATTCTCTTGGCCCGCCAGTAACTCAAATCACGCTGAATGGTTGTCCTGACATGCCCCGGGATGATGAAAATATTATTTTGGCCTTTGGTCTCAGCCCCAGGGCGATCGAGATAGGCGTAGATATTATCGCCTACCGCGGCCGCGTCACCGAGATAGACCGTATAGGGCTCGGGATCTGACTTGAATTTCAGCGCGACTTTGCGCTGCTCACGAGACTCTTTTGACAACCCGTAGTCTTTTAATTTCGTTTCAAGGTCGCCTTCAACCGGCAAGGTCTCTTGAATCGTCGCAGACGCGATGGTTGTCGCGAAAGTACCGACATTTCCCTCATCTGCTTTGAATGCAATAGGTGAAGTGATCTGCCACTTCGCATTCGGATCGCTCAACTTGCAGCTTTCAGCGCACCTCATCTCGATATCGATGTTTTTTTCTTTATCGACGATTTTCACGCTCTCAAGCTCTTGGTCTTCTTTCAAGGCAATGAGCTTTGTCTTCGCTTCAGACGCCTTTTCACGCTCGCCTTTTTTCTGGAACTCATACCAGTAGGCAAACCCACTCAGCGTGGCCAAAACCGCCGCTAAAACCAGGTTTGTCTTGAGACTGCCAGCTGATTTTGAGTTCACAGGGCTACCACCAGGCTGCACGTTCACAGTTTCCTCCGACGCAACCAAACGAACAAGCCCACGACCAACACGCCACCCGGCATCAAGATCATCGTGAGCAACTGCACGTAACGAGCTTCAGTCTGGGTCAACGTGGGAAGTTGGGTGTCTTCTTCCTTAGGGCGAATCGAAATCAAACTCTCATCGTCAGCCAGCCAACTGACCGCATTCAAAAAGAGGTCGGCATTGGCTCCGTGCCTTGCCCACTGGTTCGTCGCGAGTTGAGAAGTTCCCAGAGCGACGATTCTCGCGGAAGGTGCTTTAGACGCTTCCTTCTGCTCTTGTCCTTTGGCTGCCGGCGTTCCTTCAACCGCGACCATCAATGTATGCGGACCCGCCGAATCTTTGGCCGGGTCAAGCTTGACGGTTCCTGTGGCGATTTCTTTGAAATCGCTTTTGGCGAAAGCCTGAGGGGTGCTTTTCACGAGCCACCATGTTTTCAAGGAAGCAGGTGCATTCGCTTTCACTTCAAGCGTCGAAGTCAGCGGAAAAAGGGTGGTGACCTGAAAATCGCGCGTTACCGGATGGTCTTTGGAATAAGCGCCCCCCAGAGGAACGCTTGCGCCTTGACCTAGCAGCCTGCTGGTTGGATCTAAAACCAGGTTATGCCTGAAGTCGATGTACCATTCTGAAAGCAATGCTTTGATTTCTTTATTGGCATCTGCCCTGCCCTTAAGATCAGGATCGAGAGCGAACAATGCACGGCCACCTGCATTCAGCCAAGCGCGCAGAACCGTGATCTCTTTTTCGAAGAAGGCGCGATTCGGGCCCAAAGCTAGAAGCACGCTGCAATCTTCAGGAATCTTTCCTTGCTCAAGCAAATTGAAAGACTTTGATTCATAGTTCTGTGAACTGAGGTCAGTCTTCATTTGGCTGTAGGATTCGGCTTCCGCGGCCTCAAAGCTCTTCTCACCGTGACCTGTCATGAAACAAACGGTCACGGGTTTGTCTTTGAGCACTTTGATAATGGCGTTGGTCAGCTTTTCCTCGGTTACTTCCTCGATCCGAGTGTCTCGCGTTCCCGACGATACGATGATCGTGCCATACTTCTTGATGTTAGCCGTCTTTGCTTTTGCCGGATCGCGATCAGGGTCTACGTATTCAATCGAGATCTTCTTCGTATGATAGAGATAGTTGTCGACCACGCCTTTGATCGCGTCGCGATCAGCGGTTTTCGCGTAAGCGACAAGCTTAATGTCTTGCTTGATGTCTTTGATGATCTTGATCGTCTGTTCGCTCAAGCTATGCGTTTTCGATTTGGTGAAGTCTTTACGATAATAATGCTTGAAGTTCAAAAAATTCACGACGATCAAAATCGCAGCCACCAAGCCTATCGTGATCGCTGCGTTCGTTCCGTAACGAACCGAGCGGCTCTGAAGCGCTTCCTTCAACGCCTTCTGATTCAACCAGGCTTGCAAACCCAGCAGCACGACCAAAACCGCCGAAAAAGCATACGTCGCCGTGGGCACGTCGGGATAGACCCATGCCACGAAAAGCAGAGCCAAGGCCACGCCAGCCGTCACAAATGCAAGGATTGTCTTGCGCACATCGCGTTTGCGATCGTTCATCTTCGCCACGGTCACGACCTCCAACTATAAGATTCAAGCGCCTTGTAAGTGAGAAAAAGCCACAGTCCGATAGCAGAAAGGTAAAACACGAGGTCTTTCGTATTAAACACGCCACGAGAAAAATCTTCAAAATGATCTACTATCGAAAGGTAGCTCAGAAGATCAGCCACGACCGGGCTCGCATTCATCGAAGCCCATTTGATGATCCAGAAGAAAAGAATGATCCCGAAGGTCATGCCTCCCGCTACGATCTGGTTTTCAGTGAGCGATGAGCACCAGGTGCCAACCGCGATGTAGGTGCCGATCATGCAGATCGTGCCAAGGTAACAGGTCGCGATGACTGCCCAGTCTGGCGATGCAGCTAGCGACAGAGCAAAAGGGAATGGAAGCGTCAACGCGAGCAAAACCAGCACGAAGGCAAACGCTGAAAGATACTTGCCAAGGATGATCTCACCCCATCGCACTGGCGCAGTAAACAAGAGCTCTAGAGTATTGTTCTTTCTTTCCTCGGCGAAAAGTCGCATCGTGATGAAAGGCACGAGAAAAAGAAGAACCACATTGAGGTTTCCATAGAGCGGGCGAATCAGGTGGTCGTTCAAATTGGGCCCTTTGCCGAACTTGAATTGCTCAAACCTTATCGCATTCGTGAGATACGCGCTTAGGATTGAAAAAAACATGTAACCCATGATGAACGAGAAAACCGCCATCAAGACATATGCCACCGGGGAGCTGAAATAACCTCGAAAATCTTTCTTCGCGATCGTCATCGTATTTGCGATTCTGCTCATGCGGCACCTCCTGCGGCGGGTTCAACTGTCGTAAGCTTCACGAACACTTCCTCAAGAGAAAGAGCCTCGCGCTTCAATTCAAGCAAGCCCGCTCCGCTTTGAACGATGACCTCCGCGACTTGCCTACGGATATCGGTTTCTCCGTTTCCAGTGACGATCAGGCGAGATCCCTCATTTGAGCCTGCCGAATCCTCGGTAACCGAAACAACTCCGGGAACAGCCTTAAGTTTTGAGAGCACGGCTGCGGCGCTAGACTGAACCGTCACAGAAAGTACATTGCCTTGCCTCAAGCGCGCTGAAATCGCATCAAGAGTGTCAATAGCCACGATTTTTCCTTCATTGATGATCAGAACCCGGGAACAGGTCGCTTGAACTTCAGGCAAAATGTGCGTGCTCAGAATAACGGTATGATCACCGCTCAAGCTCTTGATAAGATCACGGATCTCGATGATCTGCCGAGGATCAAGGCCCACGGTGGGCTCATCGAGAATCAGGACTTCTGGATTGTGGACAATCGCCTGCGCTAGCCCCACTCTTTGGCGATAGCCTTTTGAGAGGTTTCCGATAATACGATGCCTGACTGCACCCAGACCACACCTCTCAACCGCACTTGTAACCGCTGCCTTGGCTTTCTGGCCTTTGATCCCGTGCAATGCCGCTTTGTAGGTGAGGTAGTCTGAAACCACCATCTCCTTGTAGACTGGCGGAGTCTCTGGCAAATAACCCACGCGGCGCTTCACCTCGAGGGGTTGATCAAAAACATCATACCCCGCAACCTTAGCGACGCCGCTTGTAGCCGGCATGAAACAGGTCAAGACTTTCATGGTCGTGGTCTTACCCGCGCCGTTGGGCCCTAGAAACCCAAGAATCTCACCTTTGTTTACAGTAAACGTAAGATCATCGACTGCCTTGCGCTGCCCGTAAAATTTCGAGAGGCGTTGGACTTCAATCATCTGAACTCCCTCTGTAGTATTTACTTTTTAAAATAGGCAGACCACGGCCAAAGTCAAGTGCCGAAACAGAGCAGTGGCGGGAAGAGCTCTATGAGAGCCCTGGAAAAATTTTCCTAAAATTAAGAGAAAACCGCGCCGTCAGGAAACTAAGTGTTTTACCAACAAGATCTCGCAACCATTAGCCTGCCCTGAAGGCTCGTTTGAATGCGCAAGCTCTTCATATCCCATCGATTTGTAGAATCTCTGGTTAGCGGCGTCAGATTCACTCACAAACAAAAAAACCCGTGATTTTTTCTCGGAAATGACCCGCTCCGCAGCGTTTAACAAATACTTTCCGATGCTTTTATGCCTAGATTTTGTTTCGATGGCATGAATAAACCCGCCCTCCTCAAGCTGAGGAGGGGTTTGACCTTTCAGCTTTTGGGCAATCAAACTCTCAGCGCTTTCAACTGAGAAGACAATCAAACCCTGCTCGTTTTCAAAGCCCGGCGTCTTTGCGCCTTTGGCATCAGATGCCGCGAAAAATTCACACTTTGCTTGCGGTGCGGTCCAGCATTCGACGATCGAATCCGCGGTTGTTCCCAAAGACTTCCATGATTCAAGCGTAATGAGATAATCTGCCCACGACTTAAGCCCAGTAGTGTCTTTGATCTTGTGCAAGACCATCCCCACCGATGCCATCGTTTTCTTTTTCTTCATTTTGAGAGCCTTTCTAAAAGTTTGTCTCGTATCTGGGATATCTTGCCTGAAACCGTAAAGCCCGCCGCGAACTCGTGACCGCCCCCGCCGAATTCTTGCGCGATATGGTTCACCCGAATCGTGCCCTTTGACTTGATGCTCGCCTTAATGCGGCCATCGTCTTCCTCACGGAATAAAATCAGCACTTCCGCCTGTTTGAGCAGCAAGAGAAAATTCACGATCGACTGCGTGTCATCGCTGCTGGCTCCGTATTTTTTTCTGACGTCACGCGTGATCTCGACCCACGCGATTGTTCCGCCATGAGTCTTGTTCTCAACCTCATTCACTTTGCTCAAAACCTCACCGATTAAACGCAAGTGGTTTACCGACTTGGTTGAATAAACGTTTTGATAAATCTCTTCAGGCTGCAAGCCGTAGTCGATCAAATCAGCTGCGATCCGGTGGGAGAGCGCCGTGGTTCGGGCGTAACGAAAAGAGTTCGTATCGGTGATGATCGAGACATAGAGCCCAAGCGCGATCTCAGGTGTGAGGCGAAATGAAGAAGAATGGGGGTCAAGCAGGTCATGCGCTTGATGAAAGAGCCTGTACAGCAACTCGCCAATCGAAGATGATTTCACGTCGAGTATCGTGTGCACCTTGAGGTTTTTAGTCGCAGCCGACAGAGCCTCAGGTGAGTGTTCCAGGTTGGGATGGTGGTCGAAGAACAAGATGTCACGCGCATGGGTTTCAAAGATCTTCCAAAGCGCGCCCAACCGTTTCGGGTCATTGGTGTCTACGACCACGGCAAGGTCAAAAGCGCCTAACTTTTGGTTTGCGGAAGCCGGACCAACCACCTCGATCACGTTTCCCTTGTCTAAGAAGTGATACCTCTCAGGCACCGGGTCGGGGTTCAGGATGCGGACTTTTTTGCCTAGCCTTGTGAGATAGTGGTACAGGGCGATTTCCGCGCCCAGGCCGTCGCCATCCGGCATGACGTGGGTCGAAATCACGATCGATTGGCTGGCCGAGAGCAGCCTGCTGGCCTCAACAAGGGTCTTATCCATCACCTTTGCTCGAAATAAGTTTCGTTTTGATTGTCTTCTTTTTTCCTTATCGGAATTTTAAAAAAATCCGAAAGGATTATTGGAGGCTCTGCAAGCATGTCTGGGTCAAAAGGCGATATCAAGATAGACGCTCTTTATACGATCTTCGAGAAACACCTCTATGACTTTGAAGACACCGAGGAATCTGAAGTCGCGTTCATCGACAAGATCGTGAACGACTACCTTGCGTTCCTGACCTCAAAGAACGTGGTCGTACCCCGCCGCTGGCAAACCCAGATCATCGACGAATTGCGCGATCAGGTGAGGAAAATGATGGTCAAAAAAATGTATGGCTGCCTCTCGATCAGCGAGTTCGTGCATGGCCAAGCCGATCGCGGCAAGAAACAAAAAACCGCGAAAAAGAAATATTCGAAGTTATTCTGAACCTTCGAAGTTCTTCGCCGCCAGAGCCCTGTCACACGCAGCTGTCGAAGGCAAACTTTGAACCTCTGACTTATTGAAGGCCTTCTCGAGCGACCTTACGAGAGGCGTCAGCCAGTTTTTCTCACTTAAGATTTCATTTTGAGTTTTTTTCTCAGTGGCAAAATCGATCACAAGCTCAAGAGGTTTTTGGGATTCATCCAAGCTGGTTTTGACCAAGACTTTAAGTTGATTCAAGGAATTTGAGAAACCGTTTTCTCTCGAGATACCCGTGTGCCGCATCTCGATTGAGATCGGGACTTTTCCGTCGGGGAACGCCTTGCTGATTTTTTCAGTCCCTCGCACCGATAAAAGCTTGCTGCCCGCTTCTTTCAGAAAGGCTCGGGTCACCGAAATCACGTCGTTCTCGATAGGGCCCCAATCCAAGAAAGCGTCATAAGAAACCCCCGGCTTGCCGACCGATTTTGGCTCTAAAAGCTCTTCTAGATTCAGAGTCGGGTCGTTAATGCCTAATGTCGCAACGGCGTAACGAAGCTTTTGTTTGGCGGAGACGAGTGCCAAGAGGTTCTCATGCATCCAACGGTATCTGACCAAGGGAGCACGGTTTAAGAGGTTGCGTGACGAGGGTAAATCATCAGCAATGCTTTGCACTACCTTCTGTCGTTCAGGCTCTGCTTCAAGTCGATCTGCTACTTCCGAGACCGCTATTTTAAATCTCCTGATTTCGGCCGCCACATCTTCTGGTGTATGAAGAACCAAGAAATCGCGGACCTTGGTCTCTAACAAGTTTTTAAGCCACTGCTCTCTTCCCTTTTTGGGAACCATAAAACCGCGGCGTTTCAGTTCGTCAAAAAAAGCCTCTGTGATTTTTTTTGTCGAAAGCCTTTCTGACCACTTCGCATATTTACTTTCCGG
>JBFMCE010000087.1:0-16423 GCA_040754655.1 Bdellovibrionota bacterium
AAAACGGGTCTCTATTCATTCTAAGACTTCAAGAACGGAGGCTCTAAATGGGAGCGCAATGGAAACATGCGGGCCGGGTGCAGAATGCCGCCAAACGCGGCGCTTTGTTTGGAAAGCTTGCGAAAGAGATCATTGTCGCCGCGAAAACTGGTGATCCTAACCCGGACAATAATCATCGGTTGAGAGCCGCCGTGGAAGCTGCCCGTAAAGCTTCCGTTCCGCGAGACACTATTGAACGGGCGATCAAGAAAGGTGCGGGCCTTTTAGAACCCGTGAATTATGAGCTTGTGACCTACGAAGGTTTTGCTCCTCACAAAGTGCCGGTCATTGTTGAATGTTTGACCGAGAACAAGAACAGGACTGCTTCCGAAGTGCGTATGTTGTTCCGCAAGGGCATGCTGGGTTCGATCGGGAGTGTCGCCTGGATGTTTGACCGCCTGGGGGTAGTGGAAGCCACTCATCCCGACAAGACCCTAGATATTGAAGGCGCTGCAATTGAAGCTGGTGCGCAGAACGTCGAACCTTTGGAAAAGGAAGATATTCCCGAGGGTCAAATTGGAGCTCGTTTCCTGTGCAATCCGACGGATCTCGATGTTGTGAGCAAATTCTTGGTATCATCTCAGTGGACGGTGACGACCTCTGAACTCAGTTATGTCGCAAAAAACAATGCCGAGTTGTCGGAAGAGCAGAAAAAAGAGGTCTCTGAATTCTTGGGTGCCATCGATGACAATGATGATGTGCACCGAATTTACGCCGCGCTGAAATGATCAGCGGGCCGACACTCATTCTTCAAGTAAAATACCTGGAAAGTTTCTTTAGGCCAAAGTCTATGAATGCCCTTACCTTGGGGCTGGTTTCTCTTTGACCTGGCCATACGAAGTGAATCGGATCTGGCAGTGTTTCATAGGGCTTCAGTACCCGCTTCAACGTACCTTCTTGCAAAGCCTCAATGCATAAAAACTCGGGAATGAGGGCGACTCCTTGGTCCGCCAGTGCGAGATCCAAGAGTATTTTTGGATTATTGGCTCGGCAATGCGCTTGAAACCTGACTTTCTCTTCTTTTCTTCCATTCGTCGTCAACAGCCAGTGAGTACCGTGGCTATCAGGGATGAATACGAGCGCAGGATGGTGCGCTAAGTCTGAAAGAGAGCTGATTTTCGGCGCACTTTTCAGGTAACCGGGGCTTGCAATCAGTATGGAGGCAGTATGGCCGATTGTTCTCGCCTTGAAGCCCGTATCTTCAAGCTCTCCAATTCGTATGGTGAGGTCAATAGCCTCTTTTACGAGATCAATGATGTCGTTTGAAAGGTAGACTTCAGTCGAAACTTTCGGATGCAATGCCTTGAAATCAGCGATGAGAGGCCCTAACAGAAGCGACCCCATATCTTCAGCCGCAGAAATCCTTAAAATTCCAGACACTTCATTTGAGCCTTCTTTAAGGGAAGCAGCGGCAGCTTCGAGTTCATACACTTGTAGCCGACACGCCTGATAAAGTGCGCGGCCCGCCTCTGTGGGGTTGAACTGACGAGTTGTGCGATAGAGGAGGGGTTGCCCTAGTTCTTTTTCGAGGGCCGCGATGTTTCTGCTTACGCGAGATTTGGGTTGGCGTAAAAACTTGGCGGCCTTTGTAATGCTGCCGTGATCGACGACTCTTACGAAGATGGCAAGTTTGTTAAAATCGACAGCATTGCTCATTGTTCTGTTTTTAGAACATTAAGTCTTGATTGTGTCTACTATCGAAACAATTAGCGTTGTCAGATACTTTCGTTACAGGCAGCCAGAAATAACCTGGCGCAAACATCGAAAGGATTGATCATGAAACTTTTATTGACCGTAATCACAACGCTCGTTTCGATTTCAGCTTTTTCGGGAACGAGCTATACACCGGGCAGTTATCAGATCGACCCCATGCATTCAAAGGTGGGATTTGAAGTTCCTCATTTGGTGATTTCAAGTGTGGAGGGGCGATTTAACGATTATCAAGGCGAGATAATGTTGGCAGACAAGATCGAGGAGTCAAAAGTAGAGGTGACGATAAATGCGAATTCAATCGATACTGGAATCAAGAAAAGAGACGATCATCTCAGGAGCGCTGATTTTTTTGAAACCTCAAAGTATCCAAAAATAACTTTTAAAAGCAAACGCGTTGCCGGTGCTGCAGAGAACCTCAAAATCACGGGCGACCTGACGATAAAGGGGGTCACGAAAGAAGTCATGCTCGATGGCAAGTATCTGGGACTGGCTAAAGATGGGTATGGCAACCTCAAAGCCGCCTTTCAGGCTGAGACGGAAATCAGTCGGAAAGATTATGGCCTGACGTGGAACAATGCCGTTGAGGCGGGCCCGGTAGTAGGCGACGAAATTAAAATTTCACTCAAGGTGCAAGGCGCTAAACCAGAGAAAAAACAGGCAGCCAGGTAATCTAGAATGAGCACACTACAACCTACTTCCTCAAAACGCATGCCAGTGGTTTTTGTGGGGCACGGAAGCCCCATGAACGCGATTGAGCAAAATTCGTTTACAGAGACGTTATCGCGGCTTGGAAAGGAAATCCCGAGACCAAAGGCTATTTTGTGCGTGTCGGCGCACTGGATGAGCGAGGGCAGTTGGGTCACGGAGATGGCACGACCCAAGACGATCCACGATTTTTATGGGTTTCCAAAAGAACTGTTTGACGTTCAATATCCGGCTCAAGGCAGCCCTGAGCTAGCCAAGCTGATCCAAGACGCTATCAAAGATCCAAAGATTAACCTCGATCACAAGATGTGGGGACTAGATCACGGTACTTGGTCGGTACTCAAACACATGTATCCCAATGCTGATGTACCTGTGCTGCAACTGAGTTTGTATATGGAGCAGCCTGCGGAATACCATTACAAGTTAGGACAAGAGCTGAAGCATTTAAGGGATCAGGGTGTCCTCATTATCGGCAGCGGCAATATCGTGCACAACTTAAGGCGCATCCGTTGGGAAGAAGGCGCGGAACCCTTTGAATGGGCCTCCGAATTTGACGAGTGGGTCAAAGGTCGTATTGCCATGCGCGACTACCGGTCGTTGATTTATGAAGCCACAGAGTCTGTCGCAGGAAAACTGAGCATTCCCACGGCTGAGCACTGGTACCCTTTGTTTTATGTTTTGGGTGCCTCAGACAGCCAAGACGTGTTGAGGTTTGAATACGAAGGTATTGAGATGGGGTCGATCTCGATGCGGTCTCTGAGTTTGGGTTTGACCTGATTGAGCAGGAATGTGAATTTGGAACAAGGAGTCGCTGGAAGTCAGCAAATTGATTTCTCAAGACCTCACAGCCGTTCTTACCCGGAGAAATTTCGCAAGAAAGTGGCCAAAACAAGTCAACAATGGGTCGATTGGTCTAGATCTAAACCGAGAACTTTTGCAATCGACGCGTCTTCGCGCCAGCCTTCGCTACTTCAGCGCTCGCTAAACAAAGCATGTCTGTGGTAGCGTATCGCTGTGCTGAAAACGAGAACCATTCAGAGTAAAGGCTCGGTGAAGCTTTGGCTCTGGCAGATCTTGATCGCTTTTTTTCTCTATCCTATATGGGCCCCTCCCCAAAGTATTCAGGGAGCGGAGCCAACGGATTCTTCTTCGGATGCGCATTACAATCGGGGGGCCGACGGTTATTCTGCCGATGCTCCGAGGCCAGCCGCTCAGATCAAGAAGTATCCGCGCGCTTTTTTCGTGCTTACGAGCCTCGCATTGATTCCGTTGGCAAGCGGCGTCCAATGGGGTTCGGACGGTTTTGAAGGCATTGTTGGCGGAGACCAATATTTTCAACCCTCGTTTGCTCGAGGCCCGCCCCGAAGTATTTTCGTCTGACGGTCTAAAATAAATCGAATTTTATGAACAACCCGCGGGCCTACACCTTCGGCCCGCGTCGAATCGCTTATGAGGAATTGAATATGCCACGTAGCTGGTGGGCGAAGCTTGCGCTTCTGATCACGTTTTTAATTACTGCTGTCTTTTATGTAATACCGACTATCGCCAATCTTGATCCGGAGAAGACGAATTTTCCGGTGAAAAAGAAGGTGAATCTCGGCCTTGATCTTCAAGGCGGCCTTTATATGGTGCTTGGGGTCGATTTCAATAAGGTTTTCCACGAAGTCATTGACCGTCAAGTTTCAGGTTTAAGAGAAAACTTGAAGTCAAAGAACATCACGGTTCAAAAAGGTGTTGAGGTATCTCAGAGCACTCCTGATGATCCAAAGCTTCCGATTTCATTTGATCCGGCGCAGAGGGATGAGATCCACAAGATCTTAAAACGGGATTATTGGACGTTGCGAATCACGAATGAAAGCGCTGGCAAAATGGAACTTGGCCTTTCTCGCGAGTATCGCACCGAGATCCGCCAAGGCACGTTAAGCCAGAGCATTGAAGTCATTCGCAATCGGGTTGACGAGTTTGGCGTCGCGGAACCCATCATTACGAGTCAAGGTGAAGATCGGATTGTCGTAGAGCTTCCCGGAATCCGTGAAGTCGAACGCGCAAAAGAGCTGATCGGAAGAACCGCAAAGCTTGAATTCAAACTAGTTGCCGATAAGCAGCTGGATCAAAATCAGCTTTTTGCGATGGTCGCCGAGCTTGAGAAAAGCAACAATGTGGCTTACCGCGAGGGTCAGAAGTTTTCGGAGTATGTTCAGAAAATAAATGAGCTCGCCAAAGGAAAGATCCCGCCAGGCACGATTATCGCTTTTGAACGATCGAAGGCAGCTGAACAAACAGTTTCCGGGGGCATTCCCTACCTGCTGAATGCTTCGGCGGATATCACGGGTCATGATCTGCAAGACGCGACGGTGCAAATCGATCCAGAGAGCCAAAGGCCGGCGGTTGGGTTTGAGTTGACGCCGCAGGCGGCTGAAACATTCGCAAAACTCACGGGCGAGCATATCGGTGAGCGCCTCGCGATCGTGCTCGACAATATCGTTCATTCCGCTCCTGTGATTCAGGGGCAGATTCCCGGCGGAAGGGGCCAGATTTCCTTGGGTTCAGGAGGGAGGGAAGGCTTGCTTGAAGAAGCGAAAGACCTTGCGATCGTTCTCAGGGCCGGTGCGTTGCCCGCTCAACTAGAATTCCAACAAGAGCGCGAAATCGGACCTTCCTTGGGGGAAGACTCCATCCAGAAAGGAGCGAAAGCCGGCATTATCGGGTGTCTGTTGGTCTTTGCATTCATCGTTTTTTATTATCGCGTGAGCGGTGCCGTGGCGGTATTTTCCCTTACCCTCAATGCGCTTTTCATCTTGGCGATCCTTATCGGCATCGATGCGACGTTGACGCTTCCGGGTATCGCGGGCATCGCGCTTACGATCGGAATGGCGGTAGACAGCAACGTCATCATCTTTGAGCGCATCCGGGATGAGTTGATGGAAGGAAAACCCACTCCGATAGCGGTGGAGTCGGGGTTCGCAAAGGCGTTTAGTTGTATTTTCGATGCGAATATCACCCACGGGATAGTCGCCGTGATCCTTTTGATGTACGGAACCGGTCCGATCAAAGGTTTCGCGATCACTCTTCTTATCGGGATAGCAACCACACTTTTCTGTGCTGTAACGGTCTGCAAGCTGATCTTTGATGGTTATCTGGGACTCAGCAAACAACCTGTTAAAAGCCTCAGCATATAAGGATTCTATTTATGATTCAGCTTATTCGTCCGAATGGTAATTTTGATTTCTTGGGAAAAAGCAAACCGTTTATCGTTGCATCGACTCTGGCGGCGATTTTGAGCACGATCGGCCTTTTTACGAAGGGCCTGAATTTCGGCATCGACTTCACCGGAGGCGCGGAAGTTCAACTCAAGGCGCCTCAGGGATGGAATATCGGCAAGGTACGTTCTGAACTCGAGTCGGGAGGATTGAAAGATCCCGTGGTCGTGCAGATCGGGGCCACGACCGATCGTGAGTTTTTAATCAAGGTTCAATCGTCTCCTGAGAAGCTGGCTGCGGTAGGCAGCGATGTGAAAAGGATCATCGGCGAGAAAAGCGGGTCGAAAGACTTCGAAGTGGTCAGGGTTGACGTCGTAGGGCCTCAGGCGGGCGCGAATCTAAGATCAGCCGCGATTCTCTCGATTTTCTACGCGGCTCTGGCGATTCTCATCTACATCACCTTTCGATTCGACGTGAGGTACGCTCCCGGGGTCGTTCGCGCCCTTGGAGTTGACGTTATCATTACGCTGGGAATCTGGGTTCTGCTTCAAAAAGAATTCAACCTTACCGTATTAGCGTCGCTGCTCACGATCGCGGGTTATTCGTGTAATGACACGATCGTCATTTATGACAGGATCCGCGACTATACGAAGACGTATCCGTCATGGGGAATTGAGCAGGCGGTGAATCGTTCGATCAATCAGAACTTGGGTCGAACTCTGTTGACCACCATCTGTACATTATTCGTGGTCGTGACTTTGTGGATCATGGGTGGACCGGTGCTGCAGGATTTTGCTTTGCCATTGCTGATCGGAATGGTCATCAGCGTTTTTTCAACCATCTTCGTGGCGAACCCGATGGTGGTTTACATGGAAAAACGGCGCTTGGCCCGGGCCAAGGCAACGCCTGCGCATGCTAAGTAGAACAAAGACATGGCGGTAAGATGCTCTCAAAGCTGAAAAAGCTGCACTTCCAATATTGGTGGGTTGGCCTTTTCGTGGCCCTGGCGATTTCGATCCTGGGGGCGAACTACGGGCGAAAAGTGCCAATCCGCCTCTCATTAGCCGATCTGCTGCCTGAGAATCGGCAGAGCGTGCTTGATCTGAAGGAAGTCACTAAAGACGTGGGTGGAGTGGGATACTTCATTGTGCTCATAGGCCCAGTCAACGAGAAGCCTGAGCAGTATTTGACTTCGGTGAATGATGCGGTGAAAAAACTTCCTGACATCCGATACAGCTTTTACGAGAAAGAATCTTACCTTCTTCGAAATGCAGCCCTCTTTCTCTTGCCGCCACAGAAGTTTGACGAGCTTTTGAAGAATGCCAAAGTCATTTTTACCGAGGGAAAAAAAGACGCTTTTGACCTTGGTTTAGACGACGAAGAAGAATCTGCTCAAAACAAGCTTGAGAATGCCAAGGCTTTCTTCAAAGATTTGGCGTCGAGCCCCGCGGCTAAAGAAACTGAGAGATATTTCCTCTCGCAAGATGGCAAATACGCCATGCTTCTCGCCAAACCTTCGTTTGATTCAGAAGACCTTGAGAAATCAAAGGAGTTGGTCGCGAACGCTACGCTCGCCATAGGAAAAGCTCTTCCTGGTGGAGTGCCTTTCAAACTGGTCGGTCGCTATGTCGACAAGGTAAATGACGTCGCTCAAATCGAAAGAGACATCACGAAAACAAGCGTATTCAGCCTTGTCGCGATATTTAGCGTTCTCATCGTCGGTTTAGGCACCGTGCGTGGCTCGCTGGCTACGGTTGCGGCGGTTACTCTTGCTTTGGGTTGGACCACGGGTTTCTCGTATTTTGCCGTGGGCCAGATCAATATCCTGACCGGGTTCTTGCTCGCTATCTTAGGAGGCCTAGGCGTCGAGTACGGAATTCATTTCATTCGCCGCTATTACCAAGAGAGAGATTCTGGCCTTGATCATGAACCGGCCCTTCATGCGACGTTTCACCATATGAGCCGTGCGTTGTTATCAGCCGCACTCACCTCGGCGGGCGCTTTTTTCATCCTCGTGTTCAGCGATTTTCGCGGGTTCTCTGAGCTTGGAAAGATCGCCGGTTTCGGGGTGCTCGCGATTTATTTGGTTTATGTTCTGTGCTTTCCGGCGATGGGGAAGGTTCTTCGAAGAAAACGGAGGGCTAAAAACCTTGCGCGCCTATTCGGGTAT
Source organism: Bdellovibrionota bacterium (assembly GCA_040754655.1). Lineage (GTDB taxonomy): Bacteria > Bdellovibrionota > UBA1018 > UBA1018 > UBA923 > JBFMCE01. Next base: position 7,828 of record JBFMCE010000087.1, read on the forward strand.
TTTCCTTTTGACTCGAAATGGAAAGTAGCGCTCGTGCCATTAGCGGTGGTTGTCGGCTTGGGTTTGATGAACGCGCGCTTTGAATACGATTTTGAACGCATGCATGATCTGTCGAAAGAAACCATGCGGCTCAACCACCTGGTGAACGAGCTTTTTGGCAGGTCCCTCACTCCGGCAGCCCTCCTTACTCAGAACAAAGTGCAAACCTCTGAGGTGACACGTTGGCTGAAAGACCCGAAACACTCTTCGATGGTGCAGGAGGTGATCTCGCTGCATTCTCTGATATCAGATGACATGCAATCAAGGTACGAAAGGCTTGAAAGATTTCGTGCTTCGATACGAAAAGCTTCTGATTCAGAATTGTCGTCTAAAGTGGGTCTTGACCCGAAGCTTGTGCGAGGCTGGGTTGAATCGAAACCCCAGGCTAAAGAAGACTTGCCTCCTCAATTGCGCGAAGCCTTTGGGGCGTCAGGGAATATCGTGTTGGTCTATCCGAAGGAAAATCTCGATCAAGCAGACGCCTTGCGTCGTTTCTCGAACCTTCTTGAAGAATCGAAACGCTCTTTCTCGGGCACGCGAATCGGCAGTGATGCCAAGCTTTTCATAGAAATTTTTGACCATATCGTCGACGATGGCCGAATAGTGCTCGTGTTGTTCTTGATCGGAGCAATGGGGGTGCTTTGGTTGGATTTTCGGAATATCCGGGATGCGGTTTCATTGGTTGTCCAGTTGGTCTTGGGCATCGTCATGCTCGTCGCTTTGATGGGTGCCGTGGGGGTATCATTTTCAATCCTGAACGTGGCGATGATCCCCGCCGTATTGGCTGCGGGAATTGACATGGGCGTGCACGTGAGGCATCGAGAAAAGGAAGGATTCTCCATCTTGAGCAGCGCAAGATTCGTCTCGCAGGCCGTGCATCTTTCGGTGCTCACGACCATTCTTGGTTTTGGATCCCTCTTTATCGCGCAAGCGGGCATCTTAAAAGGCATCGCTTGGGTTTCGGTGCTTGGCCAGCTCTCGATGTATATTGTTTGTATGTTCGCATGGCCAGTGCTCAAGCAGGAGTTCGCGCGATTTGCGGAAGAAAAAGATTCTAGCTTCAAGGAATCGCATCCTTCCAGAGAAGCTACATTGGGGAGCGGATAAAAACATGGGTCATTCTCATTCGCATTCTCATTCGCATGGCCACCACCATACCCATACCCATGCGCATGAAAACAAGAGCAAGCTTTTGTGGGTGCTCGTTTTGACCGGAGTTTTTCTCATCGTCGAAATCATCGCGGGACTCAGCTCAAAAAGCTTAGCCTTGCTAGCTGATGCCGGCCATATGGTCACTGACTTCGGCGCCCTTGGGCTTGCATTGTTTGGCATCAAGATCGCCGAAAGACCGGCGAATCCGCAGCGCACCTACGGATATTATCGAGCTGAGATCTTAGCTGCGCTTGCCAACGCGATTCTACTAGTGGGAATCGGCGGTTATATTTTTTATGAGGCGTTCCAGCGTTTTAGGAATCCCATAGCTGTAGACAGTCATACCGTGCTTTGGGTGTCAGTCTTGGGGCTCGGCGTGAATATGGCTGGGATTTTTCTCTTGCGTCGCGGCGCGGAGCATAGTTTGAACTTGCGCGCCGCTTATCTTGAGGTTTTCTCGGACGCGATCGCGTCGTTAGGCGTCATTGTATCGGCGGCGATCGTGTATTTTACGGGATGGAGTTATGCGGATTCGATCGTCTCGTTGGGCATAGCTGTCTTTATTCTGCCTCGAACTTGGCGGCTGTTGTCAGAGACGGTTGGAGTTTTGCTTGAAGGCACCCCATCAGACGTCGATATCGGCGCTTTGAGGAGTTCGATCGCGACGCTTCCCGGAGTGGCTGGCGTCCATGACTTGCACGTTTGGGCGCTCTCATCAGGCATAAACGCAATGAGCGTTCACGTGGTTTTAAATCCTGGTGAAAATCATGATGAAATCCTCAAGAGGGTTCAAAAACACGTGGTGAGTTCGCATAAAATCAAGCATGCGACCGTTCAAGTAGAGTCGCTTGGTTGCGCGGAAGATGAAACCCATCTTTAGGATCGCACCGCGCCACCGCCGCGATAATTTTTTTTGATCGAACTTTTGGCATCCTCTTGCATCAAGAAGGTCTTTAGAACTTCGTTCAAGGGAGGTGGCTCATGCCGAGAGGCGACAAGTCAAAATACACAGATAAACAGAAACGAAAGGCTCAGCACATCGAGGAAGGGTACGAAAAGCGAGGCTTATCAGAGGCTGAGGCGGAGAAGCGCGCTTGGGCCACCGTAAATAAAGAATCTGGGGGAGGAAACCTGGCAGGCTCGGGGCGAGGAATCAAAGATACGAATGTCTCATCGATTCGTGGGGGCAAAAAGGGTGGAAGAAGCGTTTCCAAAGCCAAACGCAGCCAAGGCGCGAAGAAGGCGGCAAGAACGCGAAAGCAACGTAGCATCCACCAGAGAAAAGCTGCTTAACTGCAAGCAGCTTCTAGCGCGTTTTCCATTGGTAGCGCTGCTTTTTCGATAATCTAATCTCTCATGGGAGGTCGAATACCAAAAACTCGGAATTTTGCCTTGCCCTCAGTTCGAGCGTTTTTTCCTCACTGATGGCAGCGCCATCGCCTTGTCTGAGTTCAATCCCATTGAGGTCGACCGCTCCTCGCGCAACCTGTATCCAAGCATGTCGGTCTGGATCGAGCTTTAATTGCACTTGTTTCCCCTCATCGAGGACCGAGGCGTAGACGGCTGCATTTTGATTCATTTTAAGCGATCCGTCTTTTCCTTCCGCTGAGACGATAAGCCTTAGTCGATTTTTCTTCTCTTCGGCCTGGAAGCGTTTTTCTTCATAACCTGGTTTGATCCCTTCTTTTGCGGGGGTGATCCATATTTGAAGAAGGTGCACGGGGTTTTCTTTTGAACCATTGAACTCGCTATGAGTGATCCCTGTTCCCGCGCTCATGCGTTGCACATCGCCGGGCCTCAAGACCGATCCGTTTCCCATGCTGTCTTTATGCTCAAGCTCGCCCTCCAAAACGTAAGTGATGATTTCCATGTCGCGATGGCCGTGTTTGCCAAATCCGGTACCGGCGGCGACGCGATCTTCATTGATCACGACGAGGTCGCGAAACCCCGTGTATTGAGGATCATAATAGTTAGCGAATGAGAAGGTATGATAAGTATCAAGCCAGCCATGGTTGGCGTGTCCTCTTTCATTTGATTTTCTGACGGTGATCATAAGGTTCTCCTCATACCCCTATGTATTGCCTTTGCATCCAGAAGAAGTCGATCCTTCATTTAGAAAAGTTGATGGGCTCTTGCGCTAAGGCCCTGAACGATAGAATGAAAGTTGTCGTATTGTTGAAGTTTTTCGACGCCAAACCGCGCTTCCAACGCTTTTCTTAGGACAGGTATCTTTGCCGTGCCCCCGGTGCAGCAAACAAGGTCGATTTGGCTGTATGAAAGCCCAGAGCTTTTCACGGTTTCGTCGAGCGCACGAACGATCTCATCCGTCTTTTCAGCGATCAAAGCCTCAAAACCCCGTCGCGTGAATTGTTCCTCGACTTCGATTCCTGGATAGTCGAAGAAGAACCTTGTTTTCTCAGATTCAGAAAGCCTTCTTTTCGACCGTTCGATCTCTTCAAAAACCTGAAACCCCAATTGGTCTTCGATCAGGCAGAAGAGCCGGTCCATTTTCTTTTGATCAGAGCTCCCTAAAGACCAGGTCTTTACATTCTTTAGAAACTCCATCGTGTCGCTTTCGCGCAAAAGAGAGACATCGGCGGGCGAGCAGATTTTTTCGATCAAATCGCGTGGCATCTTGAGTACATTCGAGCCAAAGGGCACTTTGTAAGAGACGTCGGAGCCAAAATGCCTTGCAATGCTCCCGCGCATTACCGCCCCGTCAAGCGCATCGCCCGCGATCGAAACGCCTCCGATCGAGAGAACGTCCGATTGATCATAGCCTTCGCGTCGAATGCGAATAACCGTGAAGTCCGAGGTGCCACCTCCGAAGTCGGCTACAAGCACTGTCTTGGCTTGAGTGAGTTGGCGGCGAAAGTCAAAGGCTGCCGCTAGCGGCTCAGGGCAAAATTCGATGTGGTTGAATCCGGCTGCGCGCGCGGCGCGTTCGAGCCGGCATTGCGCAAATGAGTCGTCTGCATCCTCTTTGGCGAATCGAGCGGGACGGCCTAATACGACACGATCGACGTCGGCATTGAAATGCCGATTTGCACGGCGTCGCATTTCGCCCAAGAAAGCCCCAATGATGTCTTCGAGGCTCAAAGGTCGATTGCCGATATAGGTGCCGTTGAAGCTTCGAAGCGGAAGGTACTTCTTGATTGAACGCACGAGTCTGCCGGTCGTGTCTCGCCTGGAGAACTCATCGATAGCTGTTTTACCGTAGAAACATTCCTTCATGTTCGGAAAATAAAGGATGCTGCGCAAGATCGTCGGATCATCCGCTTGGTCGTCGAGCACGATTGGGGCGACTTGCCCAGCGGAGGTTGCGGCGGCTAGCAATGAGTTTGATGTGCCGAAATCGATCGCGTAGATCAACCGTGAAGAAGAAGTCATGGATCAAGGATACCATAATGTGAATTGATTTAAATATTCGGCCTCAGTATAAGGCCTTACGAATACTTGCGTAAAAATGATCCACGAATCGTCTGTTCCCTTCATTTCAAATAATGCGCCTGCGCTGGTGCTGGCTCCGATGGAAGGGGTCACGGATTTGCCTATGAGGGCCTTGATGACGGAGCGAGGCGGTTTTTCGTTTTGCGTTTCAGAGTTCGTTCGCATCAGTCAAGATGTGCCGTCAGTCAGGTCTTTCCGCGAAAACATTCCAGAGCTTCAAACTGGCGCGAGGACTGCGGCTGGCACTCCAGTGCAGGTTCAACTTCTCGGGGGAGATCCGGGTAAGCTTGCGGATTCCGCAGTAAATGCCCATTTGGCTGGCGCGGCGGCGATCGACCTGAATTTTGGTTGTCCCGCTCCGCTGGTGAACAAGCACGACGGGGGGGCATGTCTGCTCAGGCACCCAGATAGGATACACTCAATCGTATCGAGAGTGAGATCGGCGCTTCCGAAGCATGTTCCCCTTTCAGCGAAACTGCGATTGGGCTGGGAGAGCGTTGAAGATATTCATGAGAACGCCTATCAGGCCGCGCGTGCGGGAGCCTCTTGGATCACGATCCACGCAAGGACCAAAGCTCAAGGTTATCGTCCACCGGTGTATTGGAAGCATATCGGCGAAGTTCGCAATCATCTGGCGATTCCGGTAGTCGCCAACGGCGACATTTGGGCGGCTGAAGACCTCATGCGCTGCTACGAGGAGACGGGCTGCATTCACTTCATGCTTGGTCGTGGCGCGATGGCGAATCCTTCGCTTCCCATGCAAGGCGATTTTTTCCTGAAGAACGAGACTAAAGAAAACAAATACAATGCATTTATAAATTCGCCTGGAGAATGGTTGCCATTGCTAGAGAGGTTCAGCGAACTTTGCGGGCCGCTGACCAAGAACCCAAACTACGTGGCCTGCAGAATCAAGCAGTGGTTGTCGATGGCCTCGTATAAAAACCAGATAGAATGGGTTTCACCCCTTAAGAGGGCCTCGAATTTAAGCGAGATCTTCTCGTTGTTGCGCGAAATGAGCGCAGTGCATGGTGGCGAAATTGCCTAGTTCAGGGTTGCCCATCGAAATAGTAGGTCCAATATCGTTATACTAAAGAGATGAAGATTGAAGGACTCTCTACCCTGCTTGAAACCCTCAAAGAAGAAATCGAACGCTGGGAGCTTGAACCAGGGCATCTCAGCCCCGAAGATATTCATTACGGGCTTTATTTGGTTTCGATGGATATCCTGTACGCTGAGACGATTCGGCCCGGGGGCTATGAATCCTATTCTCTTCTGCCCGATCGCGTGCTCCTTTCTTACGCAGACTACGAACCCATTCGCGCTCAACTTGCTCCCTTCATAACGTGGTTGCATAGCCTCATGTTGAAAAGCGGGCTTACGGCGCCGGAAGTTGGCGAAGAAATCTTGCTTATGAGCCGGCAATCCGACTTAGATTCAAAGACCCCGCTAGAACCTTAAAGCCTGCCGTACAAACGGCTGAAGGCATTTGGCTTGAACCCTGCAAATCCCTTCTTCCGTGAAGGCCCACAACGAACAATCCGTAATTCGGGCTATCAAAGAGAGAGCAATCGCGCTTGACGATGCGCGTGACCTCAAACCGTTGATTGATCAAATCAGCGGCGCGCGCATCGTAATGCTTGGCGAATCGTCCCACGGCACCCATGAATTTTATGAGTGGCGAAGGATCATTTCAGAATGGCTCATCGATAAACACGGTTTTAACTTCATCGCCGTCGAGGGAGACTGGCCGCCTTGCTGGGAGTTGAATTCATTCATCCGTGGCAAGTCCGAAGGAAACGCACGCAGCGCGCTCAGGCACTTCAACCGGTGGCCCACTTGGATGTGGGCCAATGTCGATATGCTCAGACTTGTTAAAGCAATGCTTGTACGCAATGCGAATGTTTCGAATAAAGAACAAGCCGGGTTCTATGGCTTAGACGTCTATTCGCTTTTCGAATCGGTCGATGCCGTACTTGCGCAGGCAGAAGAAATCGATCCCTTCCTGGCTCGTCGTATTCGGGTTCGATATGCGTGTTTTGATCGTTTCGGCCGCGATGAAAGAGCCTACGCAAAATCACTCGTCGAATTTCCGGGAGGTTGCGAGCAACAGGTGCTCGAAAACCTTCAAGACCTCTTGAAGCTCAGGCTAGACGGGATCAAAGGTCATGGCGAGGCGCTTTTCAATGCTCAACAGAACGCTAGGATCATTGCGAATGCTGAGGGCTATTATCGGGCCATGATCCATGGCAACGAAGATTCATGGAACGTGCGCGATCGGCATATGATCGATACGCTAAGGCTTCTGCTCGAGCACTTTGGTCCAAGATCTAAAGCGATCGTCTGGGCGCATAACACTCATGTCGGAGATTATAGAGCGACGGACATGGCGCGTGACGGGCGGATCAATATTGGTGGGCTTGCAAGAGAGGCGTGGGGTCAAGACCGTGTGGCCCTCGTAGGGTTCGGCACTTACACTGGCGAGGTTGTCGCTTCTCATGCCTGGGACGGTCCGATCGAAACGATGCTTATTCCGCCCGGAAAGCCTGGATCTTATGAAGCCTTTTTTCACGAAGCGGCGCGATCTCTAGGGAAGGACTCGTTTTTCTTAACCAACCTTGGCGGCGCGACCGCTCGAAGCGGCGCTCTCTCTGAAACTTTTGGCCATCGGGCCATTGGTGTTGTTTACAATCCGGCGTACGAGCGCTTTGGCAACTACGTACCCACCTCTCTTGCAAGACGTTATGATGCTTTCATGTATTTTGACCAAACAAAAGGTTTAGAGCCGCTCATCCAAGACTTCGAATCGAAGGAAATCCCTGAAAGTTGGCCGAGCGGCCAGTAAGGAAACGCCGGCATCGAGCCTCAAAGAAAAACGAACTTGCCTAGGAGCGGCAGTGTTTTTCGATCAATCCAATGAGGTCATCGAGTTCGATGGGTTTTCTGAGAAAACCTTCGGCAGGTTCCTGAAGCCTGGCGTCTCGAATTGCCGACATCACATACACTGGAACGCCTAAAAGAGCGGGATGATGGTTCCTCTCCCGCAAGAATTGCCATCCGTCCATCACGGGCATCATGATGTCGAGCAAGATAAGTTGGGGAAGCACCGAGAAAGAGTTTAGAAGATTCAATGCCGCCCGGCCATTTTCGGCGCACAAGACCCTGAGACCTTCCGCCTCTACCACTGACGCTAGGGACTGCCGGATATCGGTGTCATCTTCAACAACCATGATCGTGCCATGATTTTGAAAGGGGACAGCCAAAGTCATTTTTCCATCTGCCTCCCTGAGCTTATGCTGCACACGGTAAGCCAGATAAGAGGCTAAATATTTGATTTTTTGTCAGGCGCATGGCGTGCCGGCTTAAAAACGATGCAGTCCGAAAACAGCTAGTACGGGCTTTCAAAAGAGGCTAGTTTGCCCTCATGACCAAGGAAGACATTTACTACGAAGCCATGCTAGCCCGTGATCACAGGTTCGATGGCAAGTTCTTCATCGGCGTCAAAACAACCGGAATTTACTGCAGGCCGATTTGTCCGGCCAAACCAAAACGGCGGAATGTAGAGTTTTTTCCGAATCACCTTGCTGCGGAACGAGCGGGATACAGACCTTGCCTTCGCTGCCGCCCCGAGAGCGCACCTCGGTCGCCTGCCTGGATCGGCAAGTCCGCAATCGTCCAGCGCGCGATCAAGATGATCCATGATTGTGAAGCGATCGAGTTTGATGAAGACCGTTTTGCAAGTCTGTTCGGCGTCACCGCCAGGCACTTACGAAGGGTCTTCGTTGAAGAGGTCGGAAAGACGCCAAAACAGCTTTCTTTTGAGAATAGGTTGAATCTGGCCCGTAAACTTTTGATTGAGACGGCATTGCCGGTTACGCAGATCGCGTTCGCGTCGGGATTCAACTCCATCCGCCGGTTCAACGACGCTTTCAAAGACCGATTCAAAAAAAGCCCGAGC
>JBFMCE010000088.1:0-16359 GCA_040754655.1 Bdellovibrionota bacterium
AGGTGAGATTCCACGCCTCGAAAATGAACTGCGCAAAAACGCGGAATTCTTTGCTCTCATGGCAACTCACCGCGATGTACTGGTAGACTTCGCGCTTCACCATCCGGATAAAGGCTTGTCACCAGAGGTCGCGCAAGCACTAATGACAGTCATCCACGAAATCATGGCCTACGATCAGGTTTTTGCAGAACTCCACGAGTTGATCACTCCCGATTTGGCGAAAATAAAGGCGCTCAAAACAGGCATTACACCGAGTCTCAGCGCTTACGAACGCCAAGAACAGCAGAAAAAGCAGCTTACTGCTCAGGCAATGGCGAGAGCTGCCTTCAACTCGGAGCTCGATAACTTTAGTCGCCAGGCATTGCGCGATACCAGCCATACCCGGTCATTGGTGCTTAAACTGTGGACGCTTGAGCAGGGTGGTTCCGAAAGTAGCAAACCGAGCCAATAAACGATCGTGCAGCGCACCAAAGAATGCGCTTGCCTAACCCAAAACTTTTCGAGAGCGTTGTCTTTGTATACTGGTTTAGCCTTTTTAGCCTGAAAAGGGCTTTGATAGAGGGACACTCCGCAAGGGGTGTCCCTATTTTTTTTTGCTTTGTCCCGATAAAGCCGATTGGGGCGCAACCGCGCCGCCCGACATCGATCTCGCACTTGGCTCGCGGGCCAAGATACAGACGTATTCTGCCATGTTTTGCTGGCAACTGACCAACTGAAGCCCCTGTTCAAGAAGTTCATTGAGCTGGGTTGAAAGCTCTTCTACAAAGAACGCCTTGGTGACTTGAAGCGTTTCCACATTGTCTCGGTCACAAGAACGAACGGCAGAGACGGCTTTGCCACCCTGACCACCGACCACGAGTACGCACACCTTTGCGTCCCTTGGCGAAACCGCCCACGACGATCCTGAAAGACACAGCGTCAGCAAACTAAAACCTACGACCAGAATCGCTGTCGGACCCCGCAGGGCAGCAGTAGTTTTTGGAAAAAACCTTTTTCTTAGAGTTGATTGAAAAGACATACACCCCTCCAAGGAAATACCTTTAGTAATTCAAAATGGGCGATTACTCAGCTGCTTCATTTTTTGTGAGCGCTTCGTTGACCACGATTTTTGCTTTGGATCGCAAACCCGTCATCCACTGGTCAAAGAAACTCTGTTCTTTGCGAGTGGTGATTTGAGCCACCAACTTGTCTTGTTCTTTCGCAAGCTCCGCAGGGTTGGGCTTGAACGCCCGCATTTGCGAGGCGATGACGAAGTTTCCGCCCGATTCATAGAGTTTAGGCTCTTTTGAAAGAGCGGAAGCCTCGGCGAAAGCATCGGCGGTCAACGCAGAAATCTCTCCCGCGCCAGGAATAGCCGTGCCTTGGATGCGATTGAACTTTTCTGAGGTCTTGGCGTCTAAACCAAAAGACTTTGCAGCTGCTTTGAGATCCCCCCGAGCGGCCTTTGCCTTTTCTAGCACCGCCCTGGCTGTTTCGTTAGCCATCTTAGTCGCCTCTTCCGAACGACGATCACGAATAGCCTCGGCTGCAGCTTTTTTACGAACTTCCTCGAAAGAATAATATTCAATCTTTGGAGGCTCGACTTTGGCGCCCTTCTCAGGCTTCTTAGCCGCCTTAGCAATAGGCTTCATATAAAACATCTTATTGCGCTCATAAGACATCTTGGCGGCATTCAACCCTTGCTCAGTCTTCAAGAAATCCTCGATTTCTTTGTCTGAGACGGCGAGCTTCTTCTTCAAGCTCTCACGGTCGATCAAGACATAGTCAACTTGGCGACGGTCTTCAGTGGCATAAAACTCTTTTTCAATCTCTTGAGTGGAAACCTTGGCTCTGCCCCTCATGAATTCCATCAATCGCGTCCTCAAGAGATCTTCTCGCATCGTCTCTTCAAAAGACGCCGGAGAATAATTATTCGCCTGAAGCACTTGATTGTAATGCGCGGCACTAAACTTCCCGTCTTTCTTAAAGTACGGCAGCTCTTGAATACGAGCGCGAAGCTCTTCATCTGAAACGCGTAGATTAAGCCGCTGGGCTTCTTGAAGCAAAAGCTTGCGACGAATCAGATCTTCAATCACCTGTTGTTGCAAACCCAACTGGCGCAAAAGATTGACGTCAGCTTTTCCCTTCATCATATTTTGGTAAAACTCAACTCGCTGTTGATACTCCCGCATGTATTCCTGCATCGGAATGGAATCACCATTCACCTTTGCCGCCGCCGCTCCGCCGCTTTGCGTTGAATTAGGGGCATAGACTCCGAAGAAAACAAAGACGAGAGCGATTGCTCCGATGATTATCGTTACCGCTGTTGGCCCAAAAACTTTTCGCATGGTTTGAAACATAAATAGACGTCACTCCCAAGCGTGCTATAGTTCAAGTTAAATGTTTAAGTTAATTCGAGAATATCGATTCTATTGCACGATAGCGCTTCTGGTTCTTATACCAATCTTATCCTTAAACACAAGCAACAAGGCTATCGCTGATTTCAATGCCTTTGACCGCATGGTCGTCTTCATTACAGCTCCGGTTCAATCTGCGATTACCTTTAGCATTGATCACGTTGCTCGGTTTTTCCAAAATTACGTCTTCCTGGTAAACACGAGAAGAGACTTCACTTCAGTAGTGGAAGAAAACAGGCGCCTTCTCAACACCATCCATAACTTTCGGGAAATGGAAGCGGAAAACAAAAGGTTGCGCGCCCTGTTGCAATTGCAAGACAAACTCGAAGATAAAAAACTCACCGCTCAAGTCATCGCTAAAGATGTGAGCTCGGAATTTCGTTCGATTCGCATCAACAAAGGAGCAAATGCAGGCATTCAGCGCGGGATGGCCGTGGTAACCCATGAAGGAGTCGTGGGAAGGGTGCTGCGCACGACCGCAGATTACTCGGATGTGATCACGATGCTTGACAACCTCTCAAGCATTGATGCCATCGTTCAACGCACGAGAGCACGCGGCATCATCGAAGGAGCCACCGATTTTCTCTGCATCCTGAGATACGCGCTTCGAACCGACGACATCGAAGTCGGGGACGTCGTCGTCAGCTCGGGACTCGACGGGGTTTATCCGAAAGGTTTGATGCTTGGAACCGTCGGGAAAGTGACGAAGAAAAGTTATGGCGTCACTCAAGACGTCGAAGTTCGTCCAAACGTTGATTTCTCAAAACTCGAAGAGGTCATGGTGATCTTGAGGCCCGACCCCCATGCCCCGCAGAGCGCCGCGATCACGGGAGCTCATCAAGGCAGCTAAATGTACCGAAATATACTACGGAAGGTAAATTTTGCGGTTTATCTGTTGATCGTACTGTTCACGGCGACGGTTCAGTCAACAATTTTTGGTTACTACCCGCTCAACTACATTCAACCCGATCTCGTATTGATCCTGGCCGTGTTCCTGGGATTTCGACGCGATCTCATCGAAGGGGGCCTGCTCGTCATCCTCGCTTCGATGATCATGGAAGCCCATAGCAGCGCCGCCGACTACTTCTTCTTGACGGTCTACCTGTACACTTTCCTCATCGCGAAGCTCTTGAGCCGCACCATCGTGGTGCCGGATTTTTTTTCGAGCATTGCCATCGTCTCAGCCCTCACCATCCTCAAAAGAATCGCATTGCTGTTTCTTGTCGGGTTGCATGGAACGCCGAACAATGGCTTTAAGCACTTTCTCATCTATTTGGTTCCAGGGCTATTGATACAGGCGCTTTTGACGCCGCTCTGCTTCGCATGGTTCACCAAACTCGATCTCAACACTTACAAAGACGAGCATGCTGAAGATGAGTATGACATCAATAAGGGGTTTTAAAGCGTGTCATTTCTAGGCCAAGACGAACAGATCCGCGAGTACCAGTTCAGGTTCCGCTATCTCTATATCGTGCTGTTCATCGCGTTTTCACTTTTGCTCGCCAGGCTTTGGTATTTGCAAATCGTAGACGGAGACAAATACCGCCAGTACTCTGAAGAAAACCGGATCAAGCGGGTGAAGATCACCAGTCCGCGGGGAATGATCTTTGATCGCAATAAAAAGCTGCTTGTCGACAACCGACCAGCCTTCGATCTTGAAGTGACCCCCCAAGAACTTTACGCCGACAAAGAATGGAAGAAGACCATCGCAAGACTGGCCAAAATGCTGAAAACTTCTGAACAAGAAATCTTGGAGGAGCTTCAGAAATCCAAGGGTCAACCCGCGTTTTTGCCGGTGAAGGTGAAACAAGACCTTAATCAAGAGGAAGTCGCCATCATTGAGGCCCACAAACTTGATCTGCCGGGCGTTGATATCCAGATGGAGATCAGGCGCACGAATCTGTACGGAGACCTTGCCGCTCACTTGATGGGCTATATCGGAGAGGTCAATCCCAACGAACTACCGCGGCTCAACAAGAATATCGCAGCCGGCTCGCCTCCTTACAAGATGGGGGATGTCACCGGGAAATTCGGTCTTGAGGCGCGCCTTGAATCCGTGCTTCGGGGAATCGACGGCGAGGAATACATCGAAGTCGATGCTCTTGGCCACCGCAAACGCCAGACCAAGGGCATCACCAGCTCGCTCAAGGCAAAGCCTAGCGTTCCCGGCAAAAACCTCATTTTGACGATTGACCAAGATCTTCAACTTGCAGCGCAACAGGCGCTTGAGAAGATCTATTCCGCGAAGCAAATCGCCGCCGTCATCGCGCTCGATCCCCGCACCGGCGAGATTTTGGCGGCATTGAGCCAGCCTAGTTTTGATCCCACGCTATTCTCTCGCGGCGTGAACGCCAAGCTTTGGAATGAGCTCTTGAACAATGCTTATCGGCCGTTGCGCGACAAGACGCTGCAAGACCATTACAGTCCAGGCTCAACCTTCAAGACGATCACCGCGATCGCGGGCCTTGAAGAAAAGTTGATCGACGAACACACTACCGTGCATTGCCCTGGCAGCTACCGGCTCGGCAACCGTTCATACGGATGTTGGAACAGAAGAGGTCACGGCCAAGTGAACGTTCACAAGGCCCTCAAGGAATCTTGCGACGTCTTCTTCTATAAACTAGGCCAGCGCCTGGGGATCGACACGATCGCCAAGTATTCGACCATGCTGGGTCTTGGCAAACGCACCGGCGTGAACCTTGCTCATGAAGAGACGGGCCTGATCCCGACTGAGGCCTGGAAACTCAAGCGTTTTGGGCAAGAGTGGATCGCAGGTGAGACGCTTTCTTGCGCCATCGGACAAAGTTACATGCTCACTACCCCGCTTCAGCTCGCCAATGCCTACGCCGCGGTTGGAAGTGGAGGATTCTTGTGGCGCCCTTACATCGTGAAGTACATCGAAAGCCCCGAAGGACGGATCTTAAAAGAGTTTCAACCTGAACCCATCGGCAAGGCCGAGATCAGCAAGCCCACTTTAGACATCATACGAAAGGCGCTCACCGCGGTCGTTGCTGAACCCGGGGGTACGACTTTTGGCCATCGCATTCCGGGCATTGACGTCGCAGGCAAGACCGGCACATCGCAAGTCGTCAGGCTGCAACAAGGCAAACACATCACCAAGTGCGAAGCCATGCCGTTTGACATTCGCGACAACGGCCTGTTTGCGGCATTCGCGCCGCCGGAAAATCCGGTCATTGCGGTGGCGGTCGTGGCCGAGCACGCATGCCACGGAGCCAGTGGAGCGTCACCTATCGCCCTTGCCGTCATCAAAGCTTATCTCCAGAAGTACATGCCCGAGCGTTATGGGGACGAAGCCATCAAGGCGCGCCTTAAGAAACCAAAACTCGCCTCGTCTGCTCAAACAAACGCAAAACCGGCGGTAGCCGCCCCAAATGAAGGAAGCCATTAAATGGATGAGGAACAGTTAAGAAAATTCGATTGGTCGCTCATTGGCATTTCATTAGCCATCTTTACGATCGGGGTGCTCAATCTTTATTCGGCGACCTTCAACGAGTACGTCGGCAGGGGCCTTCGGTATTGGCAGAGCCAAATGATTTGGTTGGGGGTGGGTTCCGTCATCGGCACAGTCTTGCTTTTGGTGCATTACAAGATGCTCTCGAGGGCCGCGTATTTCATTTTCTTCGCCAACCTCATCTTGCTCGTGCTTGTGCTTGTCGCTGGGAAACAAACCTTGGGCGCAAGACGCTGGATCGGGTTTGGCGGCTTTTATCTTCAGCCTTCCGAGTTCATGAAAGTGAGCGCAGTGCTCGCGATGGCTAAATATTTTGAAACAGAGAGGGTGACCACGGGTTATCGATTGCGCGATATCTGGCTTCCGACGCTGATGATCATCATGCCAGTCGGGCTCATCATCTTGCAGCCCGACCTTGGGACCGCCATGATCATCTTGCTCACCTTCACCAGCATGATGCTCTTCATCAAGATCCAGAAGAAAACCATCTTGCTCATAGCGGCTTTGGCGGTCATCACCGCCCCTGTCATCTATAAATACGGTTTAAAGCAGTACCAGCGTCAGCGCATCATTTCTTTCATCAATCCGATGTCTGACCCTAAAGGCTCAGGCTACAACAGCATCCAGTCAATGATCGCGATTGGTAGTGGTCAGTTCATGGGAAAGGGCTTTAAAAAGGGCACCCAGTCACAGCTCAACTTCCTGCCAGAGCACCATACCGACTTTATTTTCTCGGTCTTTAGCGAAGAGCATGGCTTCATGGGAGCCCTGGTTTTACTCGCCCTGTATATTTTGTTCTTTCTCACGGCGTTGAATATTGCCTATGTCTCACATGACAAGTTTGGTACACTGTTAGCGTTGGGGATCATTATGATCTTCTTTTGGCACGTGGTCTTTAACATCGGGATGGTGTGCGGACTTCTTCCTATTGTGGGCGTGCCGTTGCCGTTCATGAGTTACGGCGGATCGTCATTGATCACTTCATTGGTCGGGATCGCGATTTTGACCAATATCAGCAACAAGAGGTTCATGTTCTGAGGAGAACATTCAATATGACGCAAGGACGAATCAAAATTATAGTTCTGAGTACCCTCGCGCTTTTAGTCGCGGTCTTCAGTTTCTCAGGCTGTAAAGGCCAACAGCAAGTGCAGCAGGCGGTTTCAGACCTTGACGCAAAGGTAGCGGAAAACCAAAGACGCATGAATGCGATGGACTCTGAGATCAAGAAACTTTCATTTGAACTCAACCAGCTCAAAGTACTGGTGACCAAGCTTGGCAACGTCACGGTCGACTTGCAGAAGGCCGAAGAAGCCAGGGCATCAAAACATGCTAAGGCCTTGGGTGGAAAGAGCAAATCCCCTGTGAAGAAGACTTCAGCCAAGCCTGGCGCCAAGAAGAAAAGGCATTGAGAAGTAGGCCAACATACTCGTCACGTTTTGTGAGAGCAAAAAACCGCACCACTTGTGGTAAGACGCTTTGTAGATATGCGTTTTTTAGCGGTGATACTCTTCGCATTCGTGTCAGTTCAAGCCGTCGCAAGCGCCAACTCAGATCGTTTCGAGAAGCTGCAGTCGGTATTGAAGCATTTTGGCATTGCCCAAGAACCTTCCTACGCGCAACTCACGGCGACCTTTGACGGCGCACAGACAAACGAGCACTTCACTGAGCTTTTGCAGCACATTGATCCCGCCAAGACGCTAGCCAGGTATGCCAGTTGGGATTCCAAGAAGCTGGTTTTATTCCAAGACCGCGACTCAAAAACCAAGGTCGATTTTTCATTGGCATTCAAACCCGACGGCGTTCCGAAAGATCCAAGTCAAAACATCTATCAGTTACAGCGGATCGCGAAGACGGCCCCGCGATCCGCTCCTCTTACAGGTTTGCGCGTTGCACTTGATCCCGGTCATATGGGGGGCAGGAAATGGGACAAGCGCACCGGGAAGTATCTCTTGATTGATGGGAAGCATCACCTGAGCGAAGGCGTGCTCACGCTGCATACCTGCTTGCTCTTGGCAAAAGAGCTGGAGGCGCTCGGGGCCACGGTCTTTCTCACCAGGACAACGCTTGGCCCAGTTGAAGACAAGATCGATCCCGACCGTTTCGACCTTTCGCCACATGTGAAACAAGAGATCCGCGCCTCAAGCGACCTGGGCTGGTTTGATGCCTTGTTAGAGAAGTTTACGATGGGGCAGCGCCTGTTTCGGGCTTTTGATCAACATCCCGAGATACGAAAAATCCGGGGCAAAAACCGCTACGCCCATTTCAATGACAGAGTCGATCTGGCGGCTCGCGCGGTTAAGATCAACTCCTTCAAACCTCATCTGACTTTGATCATCCACTTTGATTTCGTGGGCGAGAGGACAAAGACCCAAAGAAACACAAATCTAGTTCGCGCTTACATACCGGGCAACATCTTGCCACACGAACTTGCGACCAGAGAACTTCGAGCCAAACTTGTGCAAACTCTTTTTGATTACCACCGTTGGGAAGAGTCGCGGCACCTTTCAAGAAAACTGGTTCAAAACCTCGCTGAAATCGCTGGCATCAAGAAGAAAACCAGCCAGACCGACCACAAGGCAAAAAAGGTTGAAGATGGGATATACGCGAGAAACCTTGCGCTCACCAGGCTCATCCAGGAAGGCGCCCTGAGTTACCTTGAAGTCCTTCACTACAACCACGAAAGCGAGTTCCACCGGCTCTACGCCCAAAACCGACGCTCTGAGCACCGAGGAATAAAATTCGACCATTCGAGCAGGCTTCATGATATCGTCGCGGGCCTCAAGCAAGGTGTTTTAGATTATGTCGGCACAGTGGAACAATGGCCTTTGGCACGCTTACAGTGATTATTTGAGCTCTCGCTTTGGCGAACGCGTGTACAAAGTCACCGTCTCAGCAGGCTTTACCTGCCCTACTCGCGACGGAACCAAAGGAACAAGGGGTTGCTCGTTTTGCGACGAACGCGGTTCGAGCTCTTATTTCAGCGCGGAAAAAGCGTCGCGCTCGGTAACCGAACAGATGCAAAAAACCATGCCGGAGATCGCCAAACGCTTTCGGGCCTCAAAGTTCCTGGCCTACTTTCAATCGTTCACCAACACCTACGCACCCGTGAATTACCTTCGCGAAGTCTATGACGGCGCCTTCAATCTGCCCGATGTCGTGGGAATGGCCGTAGGCACCAGGCCCGACTGCGTGCCGGTCGATGTCTTGGCACTGCTCAACGGCTATGGACGCGGCGGGCGTTACATCAGCCTTGAACTGGGCCTCCAATCGCTTCGAGACGAGGCATTAGATTTTTATGAACGCGGGCACACGGTTGCCGAAGGCGTTGACGCCATTCAAAGGGCATTGAAATTCCCGAACTTGAGCGTGTCGGTTCACCTGATGTTTGGCGCCCCTGGCGACACCGTTGAACACGCTATTGAGGCTGCTCGCAAGATGAACGAGCTCGGCGTGCACGGAGTGAAGATCCACCAGCTCATGGTGTTGAAAGACACCATCTTGGCCGAACGTTACGCCAAGAACCCCTGGCCCCTTTTGAACATGGATGAGTACAACCAAATGGCGATGGCGTTTTTGGAGCACCTTGACCCGAAGATCCACGTCGAGCGCACCCATGCGCTCTCAAGCCACCCTGTTGAGCTCGTGGGTCCTGAGTGGTCTGCCCACCGTTTCATCGGCTTGAACGCGCTCAAACGCATGATGCAAGAGAAGAAGAGCTATCAGGGGAAGTCACTGGGCGCGCGTTCGAGTGGGAACTTTTTTCCCGCTCACCGATCTTTACTGAGCTAAATGGTTAAAACCTGAAACCAAACCTCTAGGTCCCCTGTTGAAGGCCAGAATAAATACCGACATAGATTTGTGAAGAACTGCCTGGGTCAGTTAAAACTTATCCTAAACTGCGCTTTGGTTTTGGCGGCCCTTACGCTCGCTTTTCCGCACAAGGCCCTGACTGGCGAATGTGGCCAGCTTGGCAAGGTCACGGCCCAGTTTGAAAACTCACTTACTCTTACGCGAAATCATGGACCAGACTGGGTTGAGTCGCTTCCTTCGATTTGGCGCGACGAGCTTCGAGAAAGATTTGAGCCAAACATCAAAGTCGACTTTACCTTAGGCACGAACGCAGGTTCATCGCGACTAGAATTTTTTAAGGATGGCCTCTTTGGCTACCTTCTTAAGCGAGAAGTGGAAAAAAGCCTCAAGAGGCGAAAGATTGAGGGTACTCCGGTCACCGTGGAAGTAGTCCTTATTGAAACCCACAGAGCCCTGGAGAAACTGCAGAAGAGCAGGTTTAGATTTTTGTTTAGAGGCCCTTTGCTTGAGAAGGCTCAATCGCTTTTATTGCATCCTCGAACTCCGGTAGAAAGGTACCGGGTGCTCCACACGCAAAGCCAAGATTATCTCGATGCTTACTACTCAGACATCGAAGGCTATAAAAAAAGCTACGGCGATGAGTTCTTTTCGGAACAAGCCGTGCGAAAAGCCGCGATGAATGTCTTCTTCATGCGTAAAGTCGCTGATTACGCTGGGCAAAAACCCCTCGATCGCCGCGCGATCAACGCGATCGCACTGTTGCATCCGCTCGTCGATGGCTTTCTAGACGGCGGGCATCTCGACAAAAAAAGCGCTCTTAGGATTTTTGAGCATCTAAAAGGAAAACCCGCTGAACCTCAAAACAAATATGAAACTCTTATTTTTTCTTATATCTCGGATATTTATGCGCAGTATCCTCCGGAGGCGCATCCCGACCTGAAGCAGCTTTTAGTCACTCTCTACGGAAAACAATTGCAGAGTATCGGACAAAGAAAGGATTGGGACAGGAAACGAATCTTTGACGTCACTGCCGATAAAGGAGGCTTGTCTACCGCTGCTTTCGGATACATCGCCTCAGGAAGGCTCGATCGCAATGAGTTCGAGTTTTTCTACAAGATCGGAACGATGTTCCAACTAGGAGATGATTTTACGGATCTGGCGGAGGACGCGGCTGCAGGAATTGGCACTCTTTGGACCCGCGATCTGCGGGAAAAGGGAAGCGTAAATTCGTCGATCGAAAACTTCCATCGTCTGTACCGTAAAACCGTTCCCGAGTTGGAAAGACTACTTGAGTCATACCCAAACTCAGGAAAAGGGCTCGTACAATTCTTCAAAGTAGGCTTTTACTCTCAGCTCTATAGCGCTGGACTTAAAAACTCGACTCATGGGGTTCTTGATGCCTTCTCTCCGCTCATTCGCCTTCTTCCTCATCCGCTGCAAAGAGAGGAAATCATAATGCGGGTCATAAAGTTTGGGCAGTCATTAGGCGGCCTTCAGGAGGCGACGGCTTTTCCTTATTCAAAAGAGTTTGAAGTCTTTCTTCTAGATCAAACCTTGGAAGAAACGCTAAAGGACCATTCAAAGTTCCCTCCCGAAATAAGGAGGTTCTTGATTAAAAACCAAGCGGACCTAAAAAAACTTTCCGATGACCTCAACTGAAGTACCGGTCCCTGCCCGTGATTGTTGAAGTAAATTTGACGTACAAACCAACTCATCAATGGTATATTCATGCCCCATGAAAAGAATTTTAAAGCTTTTAAGCTGGCTTCCTCTCGTTGCCGTCATAATTCTCGCGGGATTCTCTCTTTACAAAAACTTGAAATACGAGCAAGACCGCGAGCGCGACATCGAAATGCTGAGGCAGGCGGCTCTGCAGGCCATTGAACAGAAAGCGCCCGAAGTCTGCCGAGCTGACGTGCGGCGCTTTTGCGCAAACGAATCGCTCATGGCGCTGCTTCACTGCCTAGACACCCACCGGTCGAAGTTCACCCCTGAATGCGCCAAGGCTATCGAGGCAATGCTCAAAGCCGATGAAACACGCTGAGATCGCACGTTACTTTTTAAAATTGGGGTTTCTTGGTTTCGGCGGTCCTCTTGCCTTGATGGTAGCCTTTCAACGCGACCTCGTTGGCCCTGGCAGGTGGATGAGCCTTGAGCGGTTCTCACAAGCCCTGGCCCTGATCAAAGCCCTTCCGGGCCCTACGGCCACGCAGCTTGCGATCTACCTTGGCTTCATTCGTGGCGGGCGCATCGGAGGCGCATTGGCGGGAATTTGCCTGATCGCGCCAGCTTTTTTCATGATGGTGGGACTCGCTGCTTTTTACGCCTCGGTCGAGTCGTTCGCCTGGAGTAAACCCATTTTATTTGGGATGCAGGCCGCGGCCCTTGGGGTGATCCTTGACGGATTATGGCGACTGGCCCAGCCTTTGGTGCGCGAGCGCTCGTTCTGGGTAACGACCCTGAGTGCGGCGCTCATCACGCTCTATAAACCTTCTTTAGAACCGATAGCGATCGTGGGTTCAGGGCTTTTTGGAGTATGGTTTTTGGCCTATCAAACGACGAGAAAAGACAAAGTTGGAAAGCTTTTCTCTCTCGGATCAACGCTTACTGCGATCACCGGGTCGGGCGTCTCAGACGCCCAAGCTAAAAACCTTGCTGTCGCGGCGGCAGCTACTACGGCAACGGCGACTGCGGCAGCTGCATCACCGGGCATTTCAATTTTACTTGGCCAACTTGCAGCGGTAGGCCTTAAAGCAGGCCTTTTTGTTTTCGGAACGGGTCTTGCGATCGTTCCCTTGCTTGCCCATGACGTTGTCGAACAACACAAGTGGCTCACCCACGCCCAGTTCATGGATGCCCTGGCCTTTGGCCAAATCACCCCCGGCCCCGTGGTGATCACGATGACTTTCATTGGCTATAAAGTGGCAGGGCTCGCAGGAGCCATCGTTGCGACCATTTCAATCTTTGCACCTGCCTTTTTCAATATCCTGACATGGTTCCCGATCGCGGAAAAAAAGCTCGCAGGCTCGCCTTATGCCAGAAGCTTTTCAATATTTGCTCTGGGCGCCGTCGTAGGGTCGATCTTCATCGCAGTGATAAGATTGGCATCGAATGTCTCCCACGGAACCACGCATCCAGAGGCATGGGTCTTGGCGGGTTTGGCTTTCTTAATCGCTTTAAAAACAAAAGTCCCCGTTTGGATCACGATCCCGCTTGGCGGGCTCGTGGGATTCGTTTCGATGTGATTGCGTTGAAAAAACTCAATACCTTCGAACTTCGAATGAATTTGCGATGTTTTCAGCGAGCTCCGCCACTCTGTAAGCGATGTTCACAATCCCGTTCGGGCCTCGGATGCGGTAATTAAACGGACCTATTCGTTCGAAACGTTCATCCGTTCCCATCTCTCGAAATGCAGCCGCTCCCGTGACGATCAAACGTGGCGAGTTTGGACGGTCGTCCAAGCTGAACTGATAACCCGCAGTCAAGTTTTCGCCTCTAAGCGAACTCTCTTTTTGAGTCATCTTAAGTTTTATCGAAGAGGGTTTAAAACCCGCACTCACAAGTTCGTTTGTGTATCGAGGCACCATGTTTTCATAACCTGCAGCCGTAATAATCCTGTCAAAAACTTTAGAAGAACCATCACTAAACACGACTCTCAACCGGCCCTCGCTCGTCCTAGAAATGCTCTGGGCGTGCAAACGCGTTGCCGTGAAATTGGCTCGTCCATACAAACTCGCAAGACTACGATACAACACCTTCCGAAATGACCCTCGCGACTGTTCAGAGCGCCCGGCATCCTGGCGAGCTAAAAACTCTTCCGCAGTCGCGGCAGGTTGCCCACTCCAGGTAAGTTTAATTGAATCGGCTATCGCCCCTGGACATTGAAATGCATATTCTGTTCCTCGAGGATCGAGCGCCATGACGTGTGACGCCAAAATATTTCCGCCATCGCCATCCCCCAACAAGAGAACTTCTTCATTTCTGAAGGCCTCATAGACCGCAGGATCTTTGATGGCGTTCATGAAGCCATCAAAGGTAGCGGCCCTGGGAAACCCACCCTTCATTTCACTCTGTAACGTTGAGAACAACGCTTGGCTCTGAGGGTCTGAAAACGGAATCACTTCAGGACCAAGACCGCCCGAGTAAACCACCAGTGGAGACCTAATGCGCGGGCCCGAGTTTATTTGAAGCGAAAGGTTCCTGGGGTCTTTCTCATTAAAACCGATTTCATTGACCCTCTGCTCACTCAGCAGCGGGATGCCCGACCGATGATAGGCCAGAAGAGCGGCGTCTCCGACCCAAGACGCTGGCACAAAGATGATCTTCGCTTGGTTTTGATCAGCAGACACCCCTTTGAGCGGCGCCCCCTTGGCGTCGACGTTGATATCAGCGACATAGGCTTGGGCCTCTTTATAGTCTTTTTCGCTCATCGCAGAAAACTTATTGAAGTACGCGTAATCAAACAATACTCTCGGCAGCAACCCTTCAAAGGCCCGCGGTGAGACAGGAAGAGCGCCGGTCCCGATCTCAAAAGGACTGAACGGCGAGGCCGGCGACGGGTTGGGATCAAAGCCCATCAAAACCCCGTCGCTTCCAGAGGAAACTTGGGTGTAAAAACTATTGAGAAGGTAAGGTCTATCTTTAAAGTTGCTCGCGGGTTTAGTCGCTGAAACGATCAATACGCGAGGGATGCGAGCCAAACGCCCCTTTCGGTAAAGAGCTCGGATCCGATCAGCGAACTTCCCGGCGAATGTCGCCCCATGAAACCCGCCGATAAACACGACATCGAAGTCAGCCACCTCTGAGCTTTGCAAGCTTCGGGAAATCGCAATCGAGTTTTTATCCAAGGCACGTTCGGCGGCTTGAACTTGCAAGCGGAGTTCTTGGCGAACTTCGTCTCTCGTTTTTTGAGCAATTCTCTCCAAAGTCTCTTGTCGCACCTCGGCCGCAGTTTTTCCTCGGACAAATTCGGCAGGCGTGGCTAGCTCAACCAAGGGCGCCGCTAATTGAGAAATCTGCGCAGAGCCTTTAAGGCTCAATAAGCGATCACAGGCTGCTTTCCAGCCCGCAAAACTCGCGGCTGGAAAAGCCACTAGCAAAAAAAGGAGATGTAATTTTATTCCTAGCTTTTTCAGATCCATCTACAGAACCACCTGACAATATTAAATAATCTCAAGGCTTTAACTTATCTGACTTAAAAAGTCAAATAAACAAGACTGAGTCTTTCCCTTTGTAAGACAAACCCGATGCCGATAAAATCAACGCTGGATCTCTTATGAATGAGAATCGTTTAAACAGGGTGATCGCTTCAGTCGCAGGATGCCTTGGTGCCGACTTCGTTTCAGGGTTTTTGATGGCGCTTCCATTTCAGTTTATCGCGCTTTACCTCATCGAGCCCGGACACACTTTCGCGCTTTTCATCGCCTGCCTGTTTGCATCACAGTGCATTTGCGGCGTGCTCACCAACCAAATCCACAAGTGGTCGCACCAAGACCAGGTATCATCTCTCATAAGAACACTGCAAATTTCGGGCGTCATTCTTTCACCCAAAAAACAGGAGACTTAAATCATGAAACAGGTTCTATTTGTACTTGCACTGCTTTCCATTCAACCCACGTTCGCTAAAGAAACGAAAACTGCCGAAGAAAGAAAACCCGCGGAATCCAAACTTGCCACCCACGATGTTTTTGTTCAAGATGTTTACCGGAGTGACTTCGAAATTTCAGAAAAGTGGATCGACAAAGAAGCCAAGGTCATTTGTTATGCGGTCGGAAACAGTGCCAATAACGCTCGGGCAGTATCGATTTCTTGCGTGAAACAGTAGCGAGCCCTGAGACGACGTCAGGAGGACTGAAGAACTTTACTTGAGAACTCCCGTCGCTGCCTCATTGAGACCAGAGTCGAAATACGTCCACTCAACGCTAACGGGTTCGAATGCGCGCACGAGCCATGTACCGAGCCCGCCACCCCCGCGCACTTCGTCATCTTCAGACGTTCCATGCTTTAAGATTTCTGAAGCTTGCGCTTCACACTCTTCTTTGGAGTGCACGATCGAGGGAACAAGCCCATCAACTTCGGAGATATCACCAACCTCACGCTCCTCCTCATCCCAACGACTGCCTTCATCCAAAGCTTTTCTGGAATAAGAAACTTTACAAAGGCCCGTAAGATCTTTTGCGAAAGAAAACCCCAAGATTTTGCATGCCCCCGAGGAATAAACGGTAGCAATGCGTCCACGATATTCATCGTCCTCAGGAAAATAATATCCACAAACAACAAAAATCCTCGCCGCCATTGAATACTTTTCATCATTAAGGAAATTGAAGAAAAGCTTTCTGCGAGCTTGGACATCGATGGAATAAGTCTCGACCTTTGCCTCGGGATCGCCCTCACTGATGACCTTCCGCGCCGGCATCAGTTTGTAATCTAAGTCTTTATAGCGATCGATCAGGTCAAATGCGCTTTTAACCTTTTCTCTATCTCCCTTGTAAAACAGGCCTTCAGCATCATAACGCGCAAAGTGAATTTCGGAAGTTATCCCACTGACAATGTAGCCATCCCACCAGAAGTCTTCGAAATTCCTTTCGAAGACAGTGTCATATTGCCTATAGAAACTACCCAAGAATTCAATCGTGTTTTTAGGGGTCGAGTAGTTCGCTGGCTCGCAACCCGAAAAAACGA
>JBFMCE010000089.1:0-16323 GCA_040754655.1 Bdellovibrionota bacterium
CACGGGATGCTCACTTTTGCTGCGGAGGAAAAACCTAAACTAGATCTAAATAATGAATCGCAAGCAGTGCAATTCCTGAACGAGCTGGAAAGGAGATCAGCGTACGAATACGATCAGATGAATGTGGCCAATACTCATGGTAATCTCCTGCACATGTACTCGCTACTCTATCCGTCTCGGAAGTGGCGCTATTTTATGGAATGCGATCCATTGGTAGTTCGAATCAAAAAAGGTAAGACGGCTATGCTGGCAGGAAATTTATCAGATGCAAAAAAAGCTTTGGAAGAACCATTTCCTCTTGCCGAGTTGATTCCTCTATTGAATGAACGCAGTTTGGCTTGGCCTAGCTTTGATTTCGGCGAGGAAAACAGGTACGTCAGAGGTTTTTTCCAGGAATTGAGCTTTACCAAGATTACGTTCGTTATAATACTTGGGCTATTCGCACGCTGATTGAGGATGTGCAAGGGCTGGAAAAAGAGCTAGCAGTCGGTCAGGGACTTTGTGAAAAGTTGCTCCAAAAGTGAGCACCAGCCTCGTGCCACCAACGATCGGCCTCATAGGCCATGACACATAAGTTTTTGATTTAAACACCTTTTTTGAGATTAATTCCATTTGCCTGTTAGGGCGGTTGTGTTGGGAGAACAAAACCATGAATAAAGTTTCAATAGTTTCTAGTATATTATTTTTTAACGTTATGTTGTCTTTCGGGCTCGCCTTGGCAGATGAGAATGCTGGCAACAGCTGCGCTATCGAACAGGCTCTTGCGTCTATGAAAGGGTGGACTTGGAGTTGCGGGGCGGTTTGTGTTCATACTAATTTTTTCAGTGAAAACGACGGGGTTGTCGGAGAAGGCAAATCTCGTGACGCTCTGGAAGTCTACGAAAGCCGAAAGGTTGAAATATGAAGAACACTCGTAAGAAGAAAATGACCGCAGATCAAATCGCCGCCGCCGCAGATCGTGGTGAGGATGTGACGAAGCATTTTGCTGGAAAGGGCAAAATGATGCCCGCCCTCCAGCGAGAGGGTATCCAGCGTATGAACGTTGATTTTACAGTACAGATGCTTGAAGAACTCGATGCTGAAGCCAAGAGACTCAATATTAGTCGCCAGGCGGTGATTAAGACTATGGTAAGCGATGCGATCGATCGTCGTCTTCTTGCAAGAGATAAAAAGAAAGCTTCCTGATGCTCTCCTTCTACAATCCGTATTCCTTAGACCAAATTGCCTCCCCAATTTCGTAAAGGTCCTTCGCCAAAGCATTCAGTGCAGGTTCATCTTTAATCTCCGTAAAACTCACTCGCTTACTCAGTTCTTGATAATTTGAAGGGAATAAATGGAGCTTGTCGCAAACACCGGCTGTACCGTCTCGCTGCAAAAACAGTATTCTTGAAATGCCCGACAATAAAATCCGAGCGGTACACATGAGGCAGGGTTCAAGAGTTGAAATCAAAGTAAGTCTGTCTTTTTGATCTTTCGAATCAGAAACTTCAAAGCTGCTGATGGCGTTCATTTCTGCATGAGCTTCTGAACGAAACTTTGGTTTGAAAACTGTATTTCTTCCGCGACTCACTACATTGAATTTGGAGTCTACTAGAACCGTGCCTACTGAATAGTTTCCAGCAAATCCGGCTTCTATCGCTTCTTCAATAGCGGATACAATTGCCCCCTGTTTTTTTGTGATGGATGGTTTCTGTTTGAAGGCTTCAAGTTTGATTTTTAGCGCCTTTAGTTTTTCAGTCATGTTAGCTCACTTTGTTCAACTCTTATAATTTGGTTTATGCCACCCGCTTATGCTTGCCGGTTTTCTCGACGATTCCGATGGCAAGTCCTAGTGGCGCCAAAAGTTCGTTCAATGTCTCAAGCGTTGGATTCGAACTAGCTCGCAATAGTCTATGAATATTTTGAGAATGCATTCCCACTTTCTCGGCATATTCGACAACGCCTACGGCTTTAATCACCTGTGCTAGCGCTATCTGGATTGGTAAGCCTTCTTTCATTGCAGCTTCGATATAGGCTTTAGCAAACTTGGGTTTTCTCAATTCCTTCTGAAGTGTTTCATCCCATTCTTTAGAACGTCTTGACATATTTGCTCCTCAAATAATCTTCCCAATATTTCTTCGCATTTTTGATATCTCGACTTTGTCGATGCTTGGTTCCGCCGATCAACAAAATCACTACGTCACGACCGTCACGTCGAAAATAGATTCGATAGCCTGGGCCGTGATCTACTTTTGATTCCAAAACTCCGGCTCCCAAATTTTTTTCATTCGTATCAAGTCCCTGTCGCATCTTTTCAATCCGAGCTGCAACGATCGCCTTACCCATTAGATCCTGAAGCCCAATGAACCAGTCCTCAAACGGACAAGAATCATCTTCGGTGACATATTGGAGTACCTGCTTTGGCACTACGACCTTCATAAGATGCTCCAATTACCATTAGTATCATTTATGATACATTTTATCAATCTCATATTTTTCTCCATGCACGGGAGGGTAACACTGCTGTTTTCCCATATAAATATTTGAAATTGTTGGTAAATATTCTAAACCACCTTGCATTAGGTCTTGTCCTTCCATCGATAGAAAAACTTCCTAACCACGCAATATTGCCAACTCACTTTTCCTCTTCGATTTTTGATTCTTTTCCGGATAAGCTCTTGGGCAATCCGTCAAATAACAATTTCCCGTGGATGCGAAGGTGAACAATCATCCTGCAAACCTTCATTTCAAACTTGTTTGGGATGAGCTGACCATTTCTTTTTGAGAACCCATAAGGGGGCTCGTGATGGCGATAATTGTTTGGATTCGTGAGTTGAGCGTCTCGGGTCTGTCGACCAATTTAAAATCGCTTCATACTTCCTCATCTTCGCAAAAACTCCTCAGCGCACTTCTGTGTGCGCTTGCGTCGCGTTTTACTTAGCAATTTCAATTAGATAAGGATAGTTGAACGCTTATAATTGATTTAATTGGTCGTCTATATTATGCTGCTGTGCGCTTTTTGCTATTATACGAAAATTATTTATGAATCTGTTAAATACTTTCATTTTAGGAACCTGTCTCACACTCCAATTTATCGTCTCCGTTCCCGCACGCGCAGAAACGAGCTTGATCAACAGCTCTTTTTCGATTCAAGTCCCGAAGTCAGAGCCCGGCACAGAATATATCCTCAATATTGACTATAAAGTTGATTGCGAGATTGCGATCAAGAACAAGCCTCACACGATTACTGGAAGCGTAGGCTTGCCGGGCCGTAGCTTGCGATTTGATCTTTTTGATTCAAAGAATACGACAGAGGTATTGTTAGGACGATTCACAGAACCCTCATCTCTTAAAATCACCATAGATGCAGATGCAATGGCTCAAACCGCGGGTTGTCGATTGGCGATTTTTGAGCCAAAAGTCACGCCAGCTTTAGTCCTCCCGAAGAACAAAGAAGGAAGCCGAGCGGGAATGATTTCTCGTTTGGCTCTTGCGCATTCGCCTTTTCTTGTCGTTCGTCCAGATCAGCACTCGAACCGATTTACCGACATCCCGCTTGAGGTCGTTTATCATGTTGAGTTTTTGGATCAGGATCAGATCCGTTTGATCTACACAGTTTTCTTTTCTGATGAAGACTCTAAAACATCAACTGCAGACACCGAAGGTCAAATGGCACGTTATGGGCGCCGAACCGATATTGAGTGGATCTACTCAGTGAATGTCAGACTCGATGGTTCAGTGGTTCAGGGGAGCGCAAGCTTTCAGGGCGGTGAATTTGTCACCGGGCTCACCCAAGGCGGTATTGATATCGGGCACTCGAAAAATTATTTTTCCAATAAAATGTTGGAAGGAACTGATCATCCCATCCTTTTCAATGCTGCTCTCAATAACACGTTCAAGGATGAGCCCGCCGACGCTTCTAGGGTTCAATCAGACCTCGTGGGGCATCATCTCGTTCCAAGAATCAAAGTTTCATGTCCAGACGCGCGTGAGATAGTGATGTTCAACAATCCGTGGATGTTCAAAGTGAGCGACTATGAACTGGCTTCTGAAGGAAAACTTTCCCAAGAAAGCTCAGAGTATCTCTTCGCTAGCATTCAAGGCCGTTTGAATAACACCAAGTTCCTTACGGGCGTCACCGGCAAGATGCTGTTTTCTGATGACCAAAGAGCTGTATTCAGCGGCGACGGTAAGGGGTTTATAGATCGATTGGGAGAAGACATGTGGCAAAGCAAATCTTACACTGCCATCCCAGTTGGAAAAGAAGAACTCCAGGAACTTAAAGCAATGAGGGTCAATGCTTCGTTTCAATGGGAAACGCAAGCTGTGGGTCTAGACCTGATCGCTTCTTGGGCGTCAGTAGAGATGAAAACCTCACCGACATTCTTTAGTTTGGTAGACGTGGCCGAAGGGCGTACCTTTCGTGTCGACCCGATCACGCCAAGAGAATGCAAGATGAATAGCGAAGGCCAGTTTGAGTCTTGTTCTTGGATTCCTTTTTGAGGTCTTAATGAAATCGAAGAAACCGCCCTGCAAAATGATGAAAAAACTCTATGGAAATTATTCAAAAGCAGTCAGTGACCGGCTTGAGTCGCTTGATCCAGAGTTGAATCAAATCATCCAAGACATTCCCTATGAGTTTTTCTGGACGAGAGAAGGCCTAAGCATCCGTGACAAAAGCCTCATCACTGTTGCTGCTCTTGTGGCCATGGGAAAAGAAGAGCAAACCGCGATACATATGCGAGGCTTTTTGAATTCAGGTGGGAGCAAGGACGAGCTTCGTAACGCTTTGATCCACCTCGCGGTCTATTGCGGATTTCCCGCAACGATGAACGCCTTCGCGCAATTGAAGGAAGCTGAGCGGGAGCAGCAATGACTGCGAATACTGCGCTAAGGAAAGCTTGGTTTGGAGTTGTGTTAGAGACAAGAGAGTTTTATGAAACTCATCTAAGTTTTAAAGCACAAGGTTTAGATCTCTATGGTTTGTAAAGTCGCCGTTTTACTTGGCATCGCCTTGAGTCTGGTCAAAGGAGTTGGGTTAGCTGCCACAAAAGATCCCAAACCCCTAGGATCTCTTAAGGCTTGCCAACAAAAGCTCTCTCCGAGCGATTTGGAATCACAGAGCCAGGAGCCAATCGAAACTTTCCTAGAAGATTTAAAAGCATTGTCTTCCGCTACGAGTGCGGAAATACGCAAGAGCTATGTTGTCGGGGCGGTGACGGACAATTCGATGGTCGAAGGCTTTTTTTCCAGGGCGCGTGTGCCCGTGCCGCGTGGTCCAGGGGCCATTACTTCGGAAGCGATCCTAAAACCGGGCGCGTATCAACACACCGACACTCGTTCGGGTAAGCCTTGGCTTGTCAGGGTAGCCGACTTTCGAGGAATAAAAGGCGTCATTTTCAATACGCATGATTCTTCGCTTGAGGCGCGCGAATTCTTAGTCTTCATGGATGCTTTGAGGAAAGGGGCGTTAAAGAAACTTAAAGGAGAGATGGCTGGCATCGCTCTTCGCATTCAGTCTGGCGCCGAAAGAGAGGCGAAAAATTATTGGGTTTTTGATTGCAGACGCTTTTACAAGCGCCACCTCGCATTCTGGGATGCGCATCCGTACAGAGGAATACCCGAGCAGTATCGCGATTTCTTTATGGCAGGGTACCGGCAGCGTTTAGGGCTTCCAGAAGATCAAATTCTTAGTCTCAGAAGGATCAATGAGGTCACTGAGTCTCGTAGTATTTTGGTGCTTCAAACAAGTGATGGATTTGCCCGGGTGACCGAGCGCGGAGACATCGTTTCTCGTTTACCCATTCAACACGTTCCGGGTCAAAGGTTAGGCCGAGTCACTCTTGATATTGAGTCGGCCATCTCGATGGTGATTTCAAATTCTGCTGACGAGCCCACAAGAATCGAACTTTACGTGCGTGAGAAGTTGGGAAAATCAGAATACGTCCTTCCAAGAGCCCCCGGCGAAAAGACCGCCGACGTTGGAAATTATCTCGTCACAAAACAAGGCGTACATAAGGTCGGCGTGCATTTGGTTCAAAACTTGGCTACTATCGCTATGGGGGTCGGAGTAGACACTCTTTCGATTCTTGTTGCTGATCGTGCTCACCAACGCCTTTTTGCTAAGCATGGATTTCAAGTCGTGGATAATTTTTTTGAAGAACCACGTGAAATTTCTAATCCCAGTGATGAGTCAGAAAAGAAGGTTGTTTCTTACAGCGTCATGAAAATACGCGTGGAAACGCTGCTTGAAAATATTCTTAAGAAAAATTTTCCCGAGGGATCCCTGGAGTCGGCACAGGAAGACAGAGGGATTTTTTTTGAAGCTGCCTTGGAAGAAGTGGGGCTGTCTTACTTGAGTCTCTTTTATAAGTTGGAGAATGTGTTCAAACCATGGTCGGAGTAATGTCGATAGTTGTGGTTTGAAAAATAAATCGAGTTGATATGGTTTTTGATAGAAGAAAAGTAGTTAAAACTTCCATTGCGCTCTTTTCAAGAAAGGGTTTTATGGGCACAAGTCTGCAGGAAATTGCAGATCAATGCGGAGCTACTCAATCTAATTTAATTTATCATTACAAGAGCAAGGCGAATCTTTTCAAGGAGACTGTAGGTTACATCGTTCAAAACAACCATGACATTGTCGTGCGAGCGATGCGCAAAGAAGACGATGCGAGAACTAGGATTGAAAAGCATTTCAAGGGGAATTTATCTTGGTGCGTAGCTCATAAAGACGAAGCCCAAATCGTGCTTCTTCTCTATTACTTCTGCACTTTTGATCCTGTTTTTTCTGAGGTTTATCAAAAAATATTGAAGGCCGCCATCAACCGGCTTGAGGAGTATATCCTGGCCGGGCAGCGAGAGGGGCTCTTTTCGAACGACATTGATACCAGGATCGCCGCCTCCATTCTTCAAGACTCTTTGATGGGAGCGCTGGTCAATGTCGTGGCTCATCCAAATCCTGCTGAAGCTTCAAAGTCCTTGAATCAAAAGTGGAAAGTTCTTTTCCAGACCGTACTAGGATAGTGCGCTATGACGCAACTTGTTGTTTGTTGTTAAAAACACACAGGCGATTTCCCACCGCAAAAGGTTGGCTTTAGTTCATTGTTTTTATTGACTACGTATTAATTTGTAAATACTGAGCAGTACTCAGTAAGTGCAACATATTAATCAAAGGTGGTATATTTATGAAACTAAAATGGGTCGCAATATTCACGATTCTGTCGAGCCTGACGGGTTCGTTTGCTTCTGCGGACGGTACCGTTAAGACGCTCAACGGCCACGAGTACAATCCTGAAAATGTTTATTATCGAGGAACTACGGGCTTGAATCTCGTCGGGCTGGCGGATTTAAAGAAACTGAAGACTCTCTTGGCGCCCATGGGGTACGACCCCGTTGAATTCGCTCCTGGGCAAGGTGCGGTGAACGTAGTGTTCCTGGACCACAAAGACGTCACTGGGTGCACCTGTCCTTCTTCGTTTACGGAGTATTACATCGGGGTTCTGATCAAACCGAGGATCAAAGGCTCGGAAAAGAGCTTTAATGTGGTCAGACTTTTTGAAGGCTCAAATCATGTGGTGCGCAGAGCTGTGATGTTGCAGAAGTTTGCAACGAACTCTCAGCTGGCTGACGTGAAGTTTAATTATCGCGAAAAAACGGCGCAGATCTTGCTCCCCGACGGCCAGAAAGTCATGGAGTTGAGAGTGAAATCCGATATGACTCCGGAAGGCAACACTGCTGCAGATGTGGTGTTTTATACACCGGGCGCCAAGGTAGGAGCTACTAAACTCAAGCGATCCTTTTACAGATTTCTCAGCATGGGCACGAGCGTAAAAGGGCAGTTTAATCCACAAGTGGATAAGCTGACACTCTATGAATCAAAGACAGAACTTGGAAAGATCAGTCAATTTCTCAATCGGGTTGGATTTACTCCTATCCAACCTGAATTCTATCATTCAATTGACATCGATCAGGCGAGACTCAAGAGCTTAAATTTCTAGTTTGCTCACTCAAAAGCTGCCTCTTCTTTTTGGCTACGCCTAAGAAGAAGAGGCAGTTTCGCTAAATGACGAGACGGTAGGAGTTGAAAAATTGAGGTGGTTTGAATGCCACTCAGTTTTAGGTTTTATAGGGTGAGAAAGAGGTGTGATGAGCGAGATCCAAAGAATTATCCAAAAGGGCTAGTTGGAATGTGTTATAACTTATTGTAATTATTGAATATTTGATTATTATCTCTAGACATACTAAAATAGTAAAGTAATTGGGATCGTGGGACGTCTGGGGGTTTTAGTCATGTCTTTTAAAACTAGGCCATCAATTTCATCTCTAGGTTCATCGCTACTTTTAAGTTTCATTTTGGCTGCATCTCTAACGGCTTGCAAAGTTCCGGGAGAGGGCGCCGAAGGCGGCGCTAGTGCATCAGGGGGAGGGTCTTCTTCAGGGACAAGTACTTCTGTACTGCCTGGGGTAACGCTTCCAAGTGCATCGCCAAGTCCGAGCCCATCACCAAGTCCTAGCCCTAGTCCAAGTGCATCGCCAAGTCCGAGCCCATCACCAAGCCCTAGTCCGGCACCAACGAATTACAGCGCAGCTTGCGGAATTCCTGCGAATCCAAGTACCGGGGTATTAGATCGCACGATCACAGTTCAAGGAACGAATCGTCAATACCTCTTGTCTGTGCCGGCGAACTACAGCCCGAACACCCAGTACCGCCTGGTCTTTGGGTTTCACGGTTTCAGCTGGTCGCGGGATACGTTTCGCAACAACTTCGGCAACGAACAACATGCGACTGTACCAACAATATTTGTTTATCCACAGGGCTTGAATGTCAATGTCGGAGGAATGACCAGCTATGGCTGGGATTTGGCTTCAAACTCAAGGGACTTTCCTTTCTTTGACGACCTTTACACCTACGTCGGCCAAACCTATTGCATCAACCGTGATCAGGTCTTCGTGCATGGCAATAGCATGGGTGGTTTTTTCTCAAACCACCTGGCTTGTTACCGCAATAGCGTGATTCGAGCCATCGCGACGACTTCAGCCGGGAACCCGTCGGTAGGATGCAATGTAACCATGCCTGTCTGGGCTTCTCACAGCGTCGATGACACTACGGTTTGCTATTACAATCAGCCTCCGGCTGGCGGGCCGGCAATTCCCGGGGCGTGCAACAACGCGAGCTCGGTCACTGCGTGGGGACTCGATAACTTCAACCACTGGATCGCCCAAAATGGTTGCAACTCTTCGACGTTCACCGACGTTTCACCTGCGGGAACAGCAGCCAATACTTGTCGTCGTTTTGCTACGAACTGTTCAACGCGACCTGTTGTGCGTTGCTTGATGAACACCGGAGGCCACTGGCCGCCATCGTATGCGCCTCGTGAGATATCGTTGTTCTTCGATGGAATCGCGTCGGGGCAATAAGCACCGTAGCTTAAGACACGCGTCTTAAGCGCTTGTTCTTTTGGCCCTCTGATAGATGGTTTTTCTTTTTCTGAAATGGCTGCCATCTCGCGATGCGATCGTATGAGCCGTAACTAAAAGCAACTTTTCCCATCGGAATGCTTAAGATCACAAGAAACATCCCTGTTACGGCATAACTCATGTTTCCAATCAGATTTCCGCCGTCAAGCAACCAGCTCGCTGCAAGCAACCATAGGCCTAAAATAGTATTTACGAACCGAAGTGGCCTCGCAACCTCCGACATCGCGATAATCGCGAAGGTGACGACCAGCGCCCCGGCGAAGTGCCCATTGTGAGCCGCCAGATTCCGCAGCCCGAAGATGGATGGCATGAACATGAGCCATGCTCCCAGAAGAGTGCTGAGGATTAAATTCAAAGGAACTCGGCTTTGTGGCTGCATATGGCTGCCGCGTGAAATTCGTGTCGGCGGGTTGGCTTCGATTGAGCTGTCGCCCAGCCAAAATGTTTTCCAGAGAGATTTTCCCTGAGCTTTGCTTTGCCGCAAAAATTGAAACGTGGCGACGACTTCGTCTATTGCCGGCGGGACCATGAAAAGCATGATCAATGCGGTTGCTAGGCATAGCGTGCACCATGCGCCAACCGCTGTAGGTTGAAGGATGACAAGCGTAATGCTCGTTACCCCGGGCGGGATAATCATGACTCCAAAGAGCACTACCATCCAGGGCATGGTACGCCACCTGCGTTTGTCACCAACTCCGCCCGAGAGCGCGTCTAAGAGATACGAAAAGGCGCCTAGCCCGGCATCTGATACCGGAAACGCCCGTGAGACGTCAGATTTTAATATGCGTTCCGTTCCATCACCGAAAAAAGGGTCCCACACCGCATCGATATGACCTAACTGAAAAGCTGCGAGATATTTGGCGATCAGAAAACCGGCAAACGCCAGCCCAATGATTGGCAAACGCTGGCTCCAGCTTGACGGATTGTACGACCATCCCCTCGGGATATCTGACGCATCATGTGAGACGGCGCCAATGCCGGGTAAAATAGCGCTGCTTGCCAAGATTAACAAGCCTAGCAGCGTATCATTGGAATACTCTGCCGCGGTGGGCGCCCAAAAGACAAGAGGCGCGAGCACCAGCCAAATGCCGACTGAGCAAATGAGCCATCTTATCCAAGGCTTTTTCATGAAGAGCATCAAACTTGACAAGACAATCACTGAGAGGCCGCTAAAGATGTCGCTTCGCGCCAGTGTTTGGCTTCCGTAATTCATCATGAGTGGGTTTGATATCAACAAGACGGCCCACGCAATATTTAAGAACGCAGTCGCAGCGAGGTCGCTCTTCCTACTCATAGGTGCGATCCGACCATGGGTTTGATCGGCCGAATCGGAACAGGAGTGATTAAGCCTTTTGCTCGGCTCTCAGGTTTCGCAGTGATAGGACGCCTTTTCAAGGTTTTGTAGGCTAGAAATCCTGCGAACGCCGCGACGATGAACCCGAGATTCTTCGTCTGAAAGGCGCGCTTCGTTAGCCGAAATAGCTGGCCGGGCGGTTCTAGCTTGTTTTCTCGGTACCAGCGCGCTGAATCTTTTTTGAGGGCCTCGATCATCAAAGGAAGCGTTTTCCGCAATGAATGGCGCGGTTCCCAATTCAAGAGCTTGCGTGCTCGCTCTATGTTGATGTCGTAGTGGTCGTCAGCGAAACTGATCATCCAAGGTTTGATGAAAGGCTCTCTCATCAGCGGTATTCTTTGGTGAATCGCCGCCCCGGCTTTCGCGATGATTTGCGGAATCCATAAGGTTTTCCAATCCTCGCCATGAATGAGGCAGCCAATTTCTTCTTGAAGGTCGTTAAAGCTCAAGGCGTCTGGTTCTCCCAATAGAATTGTGCATTCTTGTGGAAGCGCCTTTCGACGGTCAACGACTTTTTCAATGGCATCGACAAGATCGTCTAAGTGAAGGAAGGCCTGCCCGTGAGACGGATCGCCCGGAAAAAAATGAGACGTCAGCTGCCTTTCGTAGATTCTCATGATGTGATTTGCAATCGGTATTGAGTTGCAGCGGTCTGTGTACACGCCGGCGATTCTTAGGTTCACGATAGGCACGCGGCCGTGCGTTTCTCCGATCGACTCTTCTGCATCAACCTTTGATTGAGGATACGGCCACCGAGGATCAAGCGGAGAGCTCTCATTGATCTCTTTTCCCGGCGTTGTCGGCGCGTGAACCAGCATCGTGCTCGAGAAAATGAACTGCTCAAGCTCGAAACGTTTAAGCTCTCTCAATAACCGTTCCGTGCCCCGAACCGTGATTTCATCGTATTTGGGATCTTCCTCGCCCGAGAAGCTGTAATAAGCGGCAAGGTGAATGGCGGAAGTTATTCGTTTGCCGTATTTTCGTTCAATCCTTCCTAAAGTTGCTCTTACGTTTTCGTCGGAAGTGATGTTGACTTCATAATAATCAACGTTCTCAATAGGTGATTTTGGTGTGTTTTTATCGAAACCGACCACTTTGTGGCTTTTCGAAAGTTTCTTTGCCAAAGCGCTTCCAATGAGCCCGCTGCTACCTGTAATGATGATTGCATCACTTGAATTCGCCATAAATTGATCCCTTGCGTTGTGAAGTTCTCAGGAAAACAGCTGCTGCAAAAGTTCGGCCACCAAAAAGTGAAATTGTGAAAGACGTCTGGCGAGGTTTCTTAGGTTTGAAAACTACAAGTCCTGTCTTGAATAAGAATCTAGACTGCGACCTTCATGTGCGTTAATCCAATGTCATGGGCAAGATTTTTAAAGAGATTGATCCAACTCTCATTGACTTCATAAAGCGTCAGAAGATGTTTTTTGTCGCCACATCGCCGCTTTCAGCGGATGGCCACGTGAATCTTTCGCCCAAAGGCTTGGATACATTTCGAGTGCTGGGTCCTCAATCGGTGTCTTATCTTGATCTGACGGGAAGTGGTGTTGAGACGATCGCTCATTTGAAAGAGAACGGGCGGATCACGATCATGTTTTGCGCGTTTGAAGGTGCGCCACGAATTCTGCGTCTTTACGGCCGGGGGGAAGTGATTGAACCGAAGCATCCAGGGTTTTCAACCCTGCGCCAGTCATTCGGCGAGCACTTGGGTGTTCGCGCGATCATTCGCGTCCTGGTGAGTCGCATCGCAGACTCGTGTGGATACGCTGTTCCGTTGTACGATTTTGTTGCTGAGCGAGATACTCTCACTAAATATTCCCAAAATAAGGGAGAAGAAGGTTTGTGCAAATATCGCAATGAACGCAATGCGAAGAGTTTAGACGGCCTTACGGGGCTTGAGCCTGTCAACGGTCGATAGGAACGGCGTATAATAGCCACGTGGCGGATTTCCCTTCAACGCATTCCTTAGACCAGGTTCGGTAAGCTTGGGTTTTGGAAGTAGTCATAGATGATGGAAGTTTCACAACGATCCACTTCGGGACGAGTCGCGAAGCGATCCACGATCAAGTCGCGCAGATGATGAGTATCACGCACCGCAACTCGCACTAAGAGGTCGTTTGCGCCGCTGATGTGAGCGATTGAGATCACTTCGGGCAACTTTACCAAATGGCCATGAAGCATCTTGAATAAGTTCCTCGAGTGTTTCTTTAAACGAACTGCAATAAGGGCCTGAAGGCCTATGCCAAAGGCTGCCGGATCTACTTCTGCATAGAAGCTGCGAATCACTTTCTTTTTCTGTAAATAGCGAACTCTTTGGAGACAACTTGAGGGAGCCAATCCCACCTTTGCCGCCAATTCCTTATTCGAAAGACGAGCATTCTTTTGTAAAGATTGCATAATTTCGAAGTCGATTCGGTCTAGGTCGTTTTTTTGGAATGAATTTAGAATTTGATTCGTTTGTATTTTCATAAAACAGAACTTAATTTCTGATAAGCGGTATGTAAACGAATTTAAATGTAGGAGGCCTCATGCTTGTGCGTCGGCGAGTATACAGCGATATCGACTTTGATCCCTTAGGTCTTTCTAAGCCGGTGCGCTCTCGGCTTTGGCGACAAATTTGTGCCATCACAGAAGGTTACCATGAGCGGGTGCCTGAGCTGCCAGTGGCTCCGGAACTAGATCCTGGGGCTGTTCGTGATCTGCTGAAGAGAATCGATTTCAATGAGCCCATGGATCCTGCACAGGCAATGCAGTTCGCGGCCCATGGGCTTTCGCACTTTCAAACGCACGCGGCTCATCCCGGGTATTTTGGCTTATTCAATCCGTCCCCTACAGCTATGGGAATAGCGGCCGACGCTTTGGTCGCAGCTTTCAATCCGCAGGTTGGCTCTTGGAGCGGGGCTCCTTTTGCAGTAGAGGTCGAGCAGTATTTGATTCGATTCTTTGGCGGGCAGTTTGGATACGGCTCATCCGAGTCTTTTGGGACTTTTACTTCCGGTGGATCTGAGGCGAATCACACCGCGCTTTTGACCGCATTGGCTCGCAGGTTCCCTGAATTCAATAGCCATGGCGTTCGAGGCATTTCGTCGCAGCCAGTGATTTACGTATCAAAGGAGAGTCATCACACGCACCTTCGTGCGGCAAGGCTTTGCGGCCTAGGAGACAGCTCGATCAGGAGGATCCCGGTCGGACCTGATTTGCAGATGAATTCCGACGAGTTAAAACAACAGGTTTTTCGCGATCGGCGAGATGGCCTTATTCCGTTGATGGTTATCGCGACGGCTGGAACAACGAATGCCGGAGTGATTGATCCCATTGCCGAGACCGCGGAAATAGCAAAAGAGGCAGGCGCCTGGTTTCATTTGGATGCCGCATGGGGAGGCGCCGCGGCTCTCGTGCCCGAGCTCAAGTATTTGTTTAGAGGAGCCAATCGAGCTGATTCAATCACCTTCGACGCCCACAAGTGGCTCTCTGTGCCCATGGGCGCAGGCATGTACTTGACCAGGCATCGCGATATCTTGGAAAAGACCTTTCGCATCAATACGCCCTATGTGCCGCAAGATGTCGCTTATTTGGATGTCGTCGAACCTTATCAACAGTCGATCCAATGGTCGCGACGGTTCATCGGATTGAAGTTGTTTCTTTCTCTCGCCGTAGCTGGTCAACAAGGGTATGCCTCTGCACTGAGACATCAGATAAAAATGGCAAATGAACTCCGAGCGAAGTTGTATGCGTCAGGATGGAAGCTTATGAATGACACTCCGTTGCCTGTGGTGTGTTTTATCGATTCAAGAGCAGGGATTGGTTCGTCGAAAGGATCTCTCGATCGGATTGCGCGAATCGTGGTCGGCTCTGGAAAAGCGTGGATTTCAACGACGGTGATTGGAGAGGCTCAGCCAGTGTTGAGGGCTTGTGTTACAAACTACAAAACGGGCTCTGAGGACATTGATCGTCTCGTGAGTCTTTTGAATGAAGCAAGGGAACCAAGATGAATCTATCCGACAGTTATTCAAGAGTTGCTGATGAGTATGCGCGGCGCATTTTCGACGAGCTTGAATTTAAACCCAAAGATCGAGAGATTTTAAATCAGTTTTCGGCGCAAGTTTCTTCGAAAGGACGCATTTGCGATTTGGGGTGTGGGCCGGGCCATGTTTCCAAGTACCTACGTGAGCGCGGGCTTGATGTGTTTGGCGTTGACGTTTCAAGCGGGATGCTTGACCAAGCGCGACTCTTAAATCCCGAAATTGAATTCCAGCACATGGACATGAGCGCCCTTGATTTTAAGGATGGGTCTCTTGCGGGCGTGGTGGCGCTCTATTCCGTGATTCATATTCCTCGAGACGAGGTTGTTTCGGTGCTTACTGAAATCAGGCGCGTTTTGGCTGTGCAGGGAACATTGCTTCTCTCTCACCACATTGGAAACCAAACTCTCCGTCTCGACGAGTGGTGGGGTAAGAAGGTGCATCTTGATTTCCTTTTTTTTGAAAGAAAAGAGATGGAAGGCTATTTAGAAAAAGCAGGCTTCGAAGTCCAGGCTTGTATTGAACGCGAACCCTATGGTCCGGAAGTAGAGGCACAGACGAGAAGAGCCTACTACTTCGCCGTGGCGAAATAGCAGGCTTTCTCAAATGATCCTACAAACCCATGAAGAAGTTCCAGATCGCTCCGCTCAAATGAGTGGGATGGTTGTGACTGCCATTTGGAAGCGAGCACCAGACCACGGGTCGCCCAGACGTGCATTGGTTGTATCGTACGCAAGGGCTAGGTTGATCAGGAACGGTGCTTGTTGAACAACCGTTGATACCGATCCAGCGGTCACGCGAACCCACACCTTGCGAGTAACTTACAGTAGCGTCATCTACGCTGTGCGAGATCCAGGTTGGAACAGGGGTGGTACAAGTCATTGAAGGTCCACCGCCTGACGTTGCGGCCTGACCTCGAATTTGATTCGGACGTGAACAGCTCAAGATATGACTAAAGTACGCGCCCATACTGCTCCCATAGCTGAAGAGACGGCTTGTGTTGACGCAGTAATTTGCGGTGAGTTGATTATAGAGCGCATCAAAGAACGGGAGATCTCGACTATTGCTCGATAATTCCCAACCAGTTCCTCCGTTTCCTGTGACCAGGCCATCAGGATAAACGAAGATGGCAGGGCTCGTTGCGGCTTGTTCAACCCGCATTCCGTTATTACGATAGCTCGAACCATTCCAGAAGTTTCCGTGCCATGCAAAGATCAAAGGAACAGGATTGTTAGGATTGTATCCGGCGGGAACGGAAATCAGATACGTCCGCTGCGTTGTTCCCACCATGATGGATCGACTAAATACTCCGGGCGATTGTGGAACTCCGCAACCCGCAGTTCCAGTGCCTGGACCCGGTGTTGGTGTTGGTGTCGGAGTCGGTGTCGGTGTCGGAGTCGGTGTCGGTGTCGGTGTCGGTGTCGGTGTTGGTGTTGGTGTTGGTGTCGGTGTCGGTGTTGGTGTCGGAGTCGGAGTCGGAGTCGGAGTCGGTGT
>JBFMCE010000090.1:0-16206 GCA_040754655.1 Bdellovibrionota bacterium
TTATCGAATGTGCTGCGCGGAAAAACAGCGGCGCAAAAGTCGTAGTCTTTCCAAAGTTTGCAGAGGTTTTGTTTCGTGAACTGAGCGGCACGCGAGTCGAAATCGTAGTTCAACTCGCCGGTGGCCGCAAATGGCGAGATCAGCGCAAGCTTGTGGTGGTCGAGGGCCCAAATGAGCGAACGAAACCACGTGAGAGAGACGCGAATATCGTTGTTCAATATCCCCAAGACTTGTCCGGTTGAAAGCCGAAGACCCTGATTCCATGCCGGCGCAACGCCTAGGTTCTTTTCATTGAAGATGGGCAAGAGGCGATCCCTGCTTCCTTGAAGGTCTTTTGCCTTCTGCTCAAGGTAGGCGCGGGTGCCGTCGCCAGAACCATTGTCGATGACGATGATTTCGTAAGGGATGCGGTCTTGGTCGCGTAAAATGGAATCAATGCACAGCTCCGTATACTTCAGCTGATTGTAAGCCGCGATGATAAGGCTAGCTCTTACTGTCTTCATGCATTACAGCGACGTGTTCGGCTGAGGCTTCGCAGTGTGCGCGTCACTTGTTCCTCCGGGCATGCAGAAACCACCCAAAGTTTTAACGCATTCATCCACCAATTCATCGACGATCTCTTGAATCGTCTTGATGTCATCGATGAGCCCCACTCCTTGGCCTGCGCTCCAAACTTCCTTCCAAGTCGCTTTTTTTGCGGCGTCTCCTAACAGTTTTGCGCCCCGTGCGCTCACCAAAAGCTTGAACCACTTCTTTGTGCGAGGGTCTTTGAGCAGAAGCTTTTCGAGCACGTTCAATTCTAAGCCTAGTTTTTCCACATAAGGCGTTTTGATCACGGCAGCCGGAGTGCCAGAAATCTTTGGCGTGAGGACGATGTCCTCTGGGTCGGCGTTTAAGATCGCGTTCTTATAACCTTGATCTGCCTTGCATTCCGTCGACGCGATGAAGCGGGTTCCGATCTGGGCGGCGGCTGCCCCTAAGACAAGCGCTGCTGCGAGGCCTCGTCCGCTGGCGATTCCCCCTGCGGCCACCACAGGAATCGAAAGGTGCTTCCTCAGGTAGGGCACTAAAACCATCGGACTGATGGGACCGGCATGCCCGCCCGCTCCGCTACTTACGGCGATTACGCCATCGGCGCCGAGGTCTTGAACTTTTTTCGCGTAATCTAGAGTCGTGACGTCGCAAAAAACTTTAGCCCCGTTTTTATGCGCTTCCGCGATGACTTCCTTGGGGCTGCCCAGGCTTGTAATGAACAGAGGCACGCCCTCATCAAGGCAAACCCTGAGATCAGCCGGTACTCTGATGTTGGACTTGTTGACGATAATGTTCACGGCGAAGGGCAGGCCGCCGATTTGGGATTTGATTTTACGGGTGGCTTCTCGAAAGCCTTCCGTAGTGCGCCAGTTCAGAGCGGGGTAGGCGCCCACAATCCCCGCGCGGCAGGCCGCGATCACCAGAGCTTCATCGCTCAAGAGAAACATTGGGCCGGCGATGATGGGATACTTGCAGCCCAACAATTTCGTAAAATCGTTTGAAAGATCGATTCGCGTCGTCGAATGAGTTTTGTTGCTCTTCATCATTAGAATTGAGACATTAAATGGGAATGAAAGGGGATTCAATATGGAAATCGAGTGTCCAGGACAAGCCAAGGAAATTTATGCGAAGTTGAAGTCGAAGATCTCGGAATTGCAAAAACAAGGCAAGCTTGGCCAAGTCAAGGAAATCAACTTTGATGACGCGGCTCAAGAAGCGACGGCGGTTGGCACTGGATTCAAGTCGAAGATCCAAGTCAAAGACGGCAAAGTCGTGGTCGACCTCGACCTCAACTTCCTGCTCAAGGCGATGCGTCCGCAAATCGAAGAAGGCATTCGCCGAAGCCTCTCAAAGGCGCTATCCTAAAAACCAATGAGCAAGAGTTCGAATTCAAAATCTGAGCGCCCTAGCGTTGCACGTGCGGCAGGGCGCATGGGGCTTGCCACGCTCTGCAGCCGTGTCTTGGGTTTGGTGCGTGAGCAGGTGTTTGCGTTTCTCTTTGGCGCAAGCAATGCGGCCGACGCGTTCAACATCGCCTTTCGAATTCCAAATCTCCTGCGCGACTTGTTCGCCGAAGGAGCGATGAGCGCTGCGTTCATCCCCAATTTCACGAAAGCCCTAGCAGAATCCAGGGCCGCGGCTTTTCGGTTGTTGGCAGGGGTTCTTTCTGTTCTGTTCGTGCTCGTAACCC
Organism: Bdellovibrionota bacterium; assembly: GCA_040754655.1. GTDB lineage: Bacteria > Bdellovibrionota > UBA1018 > UBA1018 > UBA923 > JBFMCE01. The sequence goes on from JBFMCE010000090.1 coordinate 2,225, forward strand.
TGGTTTCAATCGTGGGCATCGCCTTTTCACCCGAGCTGGTGAGGCTCTACGCTTCATCGTTTAGCGAGGTCCCAGGAAAACTTGAACTCACCGCGGGTCTCACCCAGCTCATGTTCCCGTTTTTTCCGATGATCGCCGTAGCCGCCGTCTTGATGGGCGCACTGAATGCGCTAGGATACTTTTTCGTGCCCGCCTTTGCTCCGGTTTTGTTCAACGTCGCCTCGATTGTTTGCGGACTCTTGCTTGCGCCTTGGTTTGCTCGGACAAACTACATCCCGCCCATCTACAGCATGGCCATTGGAGTCTTGTTGGGAGGGTTCCTTCAGTTTTACGTTCAATGGAGGCAACTCAAAAAAGAAGGGTTCTCGCTCGCACGAGAGCTGGATGTGCTCTTTAAGCCACTTCAAGTACCCGGGGTGAAGAAGGTGCTCTGGCTCGTGGTTCCTGGAACCGTAGGCTTGGCCGCGACTCAGTTGGGCATTCTCATCAACTCGATCTATGCGACCGGCGCGGGTACGAGCGCCGTGAGTTGGTTGAACTATGCTTTTCGGCTGATGCAGTTTCCGATCGGGATCTTCGGAGTTTCTCTTGCAGCGGCGACGTTGCCTCAGGTCGCTCGCAAGCTTGCCGCCCATGACCGCTTGGGTGCGGGTCAAGAACTCAACGCCTCTCTTAGAATGAGTTTTGCGGTCAATGGACCGGCCGCAGCTGGTTTGATGGCATTGGGTTTGCCCATCATCCAACTTCTTTTCGAGCATGGGAAATTTCAATACGTCGATTCTCAGGCCACCGCTCAAGCCGTCTTTTGGTACGCGGCGGGGCTGCCGGGGTACTCAGTTGTCAAGGTCGTCGTGCCGACTTTCTATGCGCTTGGTGTGACGCAAATCCCCGTTGCTGTGAGTTTTCTCATGGTCGCCTTGAACGCAGGATTGAATCACCTTTTCCTGGAAGTCTTGCACTATCCCTTTTGGAGTCTGGCGCTGGCGACTTCGATTTCGGCCACTTTGAATGCTGTCATTTTGGTTATTCTCTTGTCGCGGTTCTTGCCCCAGATCCTCAACCTGAGGTTACTGAAAGCGGTTTTCTTGCACGCCGTGGTAAGCCTGGTGATCGCAGGGCTAATCGGGTTGTTTCTGAGGACAGCCGCACCTCTTGAGCCGATTTTTGTTTCACTTCAAGGGGGTAAAATCTTATTTTGGGGTCTGGAAGTCGGTTTTTCAATATTTGTTGCGGCATTGTTGTGGATTGGGCTGGGTCGCATGCTCAAGATCGAAGAAAACGAAAAAGCATTTGAGTTTGTCAAAAAAAGGCTTCGCCGATCCAAGTGATTTATGTCTATACTTTGAATTATGAATTCTACGACCAATCGCAACTCGTTGCTTTTACTCGCTAAGAGTATTTTGAATAAACTTGAGAACAATAAATACATCGTCTTCAACTCAAAAGACCGCACGCTCTTGCAAGACGACTTGTTCAAACGTCTGACTCAGTCAATCGTGACTGAAGAGGATTTGAACGAACAAGTTCGCTCTCAGGTTGCGAGAGCTTCTGAAGCGATTAGTGAGCAGAATCTCACTGAGACGGAAGCCTACCAGAGTCAGAAACGGGCCATTCGGTCAAAACTTGCCGATAACGAAGTGCAAGGCTTCTATTTGCACAAGACTTTGCGCGCCGTATGCGAAGATGTCTGCAAGTTCTTGTTTGATTCCAGGTTCGTTGAAGATGTTTTTGAATCTGACGAAGCGATTCAGAAGTTGGTCATGGAGACCATCCAGAAGTTTGATGAGAGCAAGCTCGCTTAAGGGCGTCGCAAACTGCCTTGCCTTCCTCGTTGGATTGTTGTTGAGTCCAAGTGCATTTTCGGTGGGAGGAAAGGTGCAAGCTGTTACAGATGCCCACAGGGCCATCACCCAAGAAAAAACCTGGCTGAACACTTCGCGCGCCCTGAAGGCGGAGGATCTGGCGGGCAGGATCCTCTTGGTCGATTTCTGGACCTTTTGCTGCATCAACTGCATTCACGTCATTCCGGATCTCAAGAAACTTGAAGCGGAGTTTAAAGACGATCTCACGGTGATCGGTGTGCACTCAGCGAAATTTGACAATGAGAAAGACACTCAAAGCATCCGTTCCGCGATCTTACGCTATGAAATTGAGCATGCGGTCGTAAATGACGCGAATTTTAAGATCTGGCAGTCGTTTGGAGTGCGTGCATGGCCAACACTGGTATTGATCAATCCAGACGGACAGATCGAAAAAGCATTTTCTGGCGAAGGCCATCTCGAAGCGTTGCGCAAAGAGATCACGAAGCTTCGCATCCGTTATGAGGGAAAGCTCAATCAAGCCAAGCTGCCTTATCGGCTTGAAAGCGCGAAACTTCCGCAGTCGCTGCTTCGATTCCCCTCGAAACTTGCGTACGCCGAAGACCAGGGGCTTCTTTTTATCTCGGATTCCAACAACAATCGCATCGTGGCGTTAAGACTAAAAGGAGACGCCGAGGCAGAAGCCGCTTTTCTGGTCGGCGACGGAAAAATGGGGCGCCTTGATGGAGACTTTGGGCAGGCCCGGTTCGATCATCCCCAGGGTATCTTGTACCGGAAGGGCCTTCTCTATGTTGCGGATACGGAGAACCATCTTCTGCGGCTTGTAGATCTGAAGACGAGGAAAGTTTCGACGTTGGCTGGTACCGGAAAACAAGGATTCGATCGATCTGTTGAGAATTTAAGCGCATTAAAAACGCCGCTCAGCTCTCCTTGGGACCTGACTGTATTTGGGCAGGACGAGATCTTGATCGCAATGGCGGGAACCCATCAGCTTTGGGTTTATAACACTACGAAGCAAACCGTTCGAGTTGTCGCAGGCAATGGAAGGGAGTCGATCGATGATGGGGCGTATCCTGAAAATTCGCTCTCTCAGCCCAGTGGCGTCTCTGCTCATGAGGGCAGGGTCTATTTCGTAGACTCAGAAACAAGTTCTTTGCGTGTCCTTGAGAAAGGAAAAGTCACGACTTTGCTAGGAACGGGGCTGTTTGATTTTGGTTTTAAAGACGGCAAACAGGGCGAGGCGCTCCTACAACATCCCTTAGGGCTAACGGCCGGTGCTGATGCCGTGTTCATTGCAGACAGCTATAATCATGCGGTTCGTCGGTATGATGTTTTGGCGCGTAAGATCGTGACTGTCACGGGCACAAATGTCTCAGGCTATCGTGACGGCTCACTCAAGGAAGCGAGGTTTCATGAGCCCGCAGGCCTTGTTCTGGTGGGGTCAAAGCTTTATGTGGCAGATACGAACAATCACTTGATTCGAGTGGTTGATCCTCTGAAAGGGCACGTACGCACTTTGGAGATTCACTTTGAAGCGACCAAATCTGAACGTCCGGAGCTTTCAAAGTTCTTACCTCACTTGAAGCCCAGCCAGGAGCAGCTCAAAGTGCAGGCGAAGGCTCAAGTGAAAGTGAAGCTCGTGTTTCAGGGGCAGAAGAAACTCAACGACAAAGCCCCCTCCTGGCTCGCTCTTTTCGAAAAGACGGCAGAAGGCAAGTTTCAACACATCAAATCGTATCGGCGCGACGATTTTAAAAACAAGAACACTGTCGAGCTTCCTGCTCTAAAACCTTCTCTGCAGTACCGGCTTCAAGGCACCTTCTATTACTGCGAACCAGGCCGCGAATCTCTTTGTTTCATTCAAAGCCATGACCAGCTTTTTGCGCCAGCAAACCAGGGAAGTAGTGAGATCGTATTCCAGCTCGAGTAATCGGTTCATTTTCCCCGCAAAGGCAAAGTAAAGATTACATTTTAACCGTATCAAAGGCCTTCTTCACAGCCTCGCAATGAGAAGGTTTGTCCTTGCCGAAAAGGACTTCGCATTCTTTTTCGGTTTCTTCCCGTGCTTCACGAAAGCCTGACATCGCTGAAAGTCGTTTCGTAAGCACATTGTAATAGAGCTGTTCTGTGTCTTCTTTGCCAATGCTTTGGACAATGAGCGCTGCGGCACGGTTTGGGATGCCGCTGTTCACATGCACTCCACAACGGTCATTAGCCCTATGGCAAGGTCCCTTGGTTGAAACCTTGAATTTACTGTCGGTTGAACCGGGCTGTTTGTATTCTTCTGGATTGAGCATGTTTCTGAGGGCTCGGCTTTTGCTCTTAGGCGCCATGATGTTTGCGCCGATGTCCCAATTGCCATCGGTATAATCGATCATTCTTCCAAAGAAGTCAGAGTACGATTCATTGAGAGCTCCTGGCTCTCCGGCGTAAACAAGCTTTGCCGTGTTGGCCGTAATCCCATGGGTCATTTCATGACCCGCGGCATCTAAAGAGTAGGTGAGGTCGATGAAATGCTCGCCATCGCCATCGCCATATCCCATGATTTTGAACTCGTTAGTCCAAAAAGCATTGTTCATCTTGATGCCGACATGCACGACGCTGACGACCTTGCCGTCTTCATCATCGAACGAGCGTCTGCCGAATTTTTTGAAGAAGTAGTTATAAACCCGGCTGCTGTTGCGGTACGCATTGATGGCTGAAACGTCAACAGGCGCAAGTTTTGACCCGTTCTCAATGACCTTGTCGTACCAGTTGATATTTACCGAGGTTGCGTATCCACGCCGGTCTACATGTTTGCGCGCCTGCTCTGTGTCTGCGGTATAAACGAGAATATTTCCGCGCTCGTGAGGCTTCGGCGTCGTAAACTCGGGCGACGTGCGAAACTCTACATGCGAACTGCCTGCATGCATGTCGTAGGTGCGGTCAAATTCAAGTACGATACTTCCATTGTGGGCGTTGAGGTACACCTCTTTGCCTGCGTGTTCACTCGTTGTTCGAGTGAGCAAGTGATAGGTGAGGTGGGTTCGGCCGTCAAAGTCTTTGAAGACCTTCAACGCCGGGTTCTCACTGAGTTCCACGGGCTCTTGATAGTGATCGCTTACGATGCGCAAAGCATCTTGAGCCGAGACCCGTGGGTTGACGTCGACAGCCGCGTTGAGCGCTGCTCCAGAGACGTCTTGGACGTTTCCTTCGTGATCAAAATGAACAATGGCGTCATGACCTACGACGTCGATTCCTTTGTATTTCTGCGCAAACCTTATCGTAGCAGAGGATCCGTCATTCGAGGTTTGTGTAGGCTCGAATTGCGTAGATTCATCACGATAGAACCCTTCAAAACGGACGTCGTTTTCTTGATGAATTTTCCGATGCGCTTTTTCAAGCAGAGCCTCAAAATCATGTCTGCTACTGACTTTTCTCCAGCCCGTGACGCTTCGAAAAACTTCACTCAGCGATTGTGTACGATATTGAAGCTGTTGCGGATTCGACCGCTTAGCCGAAGCAGGCTCAGAGCTGAGCCCAAGCGTGAGAAAAACTGAAGCAAATATTGTGAGTGAACAAACTGCCTTCCATAACTTCCGACGAGCTGGTTCTTTGAGTCCCATGAACCATGTCCCCCTTGTTCAATTGTGGCGTCTCGAAGGGCGATTCAAAGATTTTTCCCTCCAAGGATCAATCTTTGATTTCGAGACGAGCTAAAAGTGAGCAAGTTGAGTGCCATGGTAAATATTCTGATGCGTCATCATAAAGATGAATAATTTCAATTTAATGGGGAATCGTTCTGGAAACAGAATTGTGCTGCGCGTTTAGATATTTTTCATGTTGCTGCTTTGCATGATCTGTAAAAATAACAAAATACTAAAAACTCTACTATCGAGTAAAAAGTAAATCGCGTGGCGTTATTTTCACGGTAAGTGAGTTCTTGTAAAGTACGGGCGCGCTTGTGCAATGGTGCCGTCTGCAATCATGTTGTTCGTTCTTGGTAGTGTGGCTCTTATTTGCGAGAGCCTGCAATTGTGCTTGCTTCCTTTTTCATCCGTAAAGGCTCCCATAAAAACAACACAGTTGCGCGTAAAAGGACCGCGAAGATACAATCCCGTCTGTCCAAGCCTTAAACACTGTCTAGGCCCTAAGCAAGTTTTCTAGAAACAATTTGCCGGCCTAGAAGGAATGCTCAAAGTTTTCAATATCTTCCGACCTCAACACTGTTAAGATTTTCGGTCTTTTGATTGCATGTTCTTATTATATGATGCAACGCATCCAGGGGAGCTATTGGGGGCTTTTCTTTGGCTTTTTGCCTCTACTGCCTTTTGTAGCAAAACTTATTTTAACTCCGAGCTCGATAGAGTTCCGCGCGGCAAACTCGTCAACCCAAGTGCTCGTTGATTCTCAGAGCAAAACGGCTAGTGAGCGCGCGGCGACTTTGCGTCTACAGCTTCTCATGGGGCTTGATTTGCTGGTCCGCGCAGAGCATGCCTTGCATCACCATTCCTACACTTTCACAAAATCGCTAGGGCGGGTGCCTGACGTCTTGGGTTCGATCACAAGTTACTATCGCACGGAAATTGTAAGGGCCACGCGTGATTCTTTCGTGGTAGTCGCCACTGGCGAAGGGCCACGGAGTTCAATCGTCGATACTTCGTCCGTGCTCGGCGACAGGCTAGCTATCGATGAAAAATTCAACGTGCGCTCAAACTTTCAGCTGCCCGAGCCTTCAAGAGACTATTTGCACACGCTTGCGCAAACCGTGATGAATCAGATCGCGAGAAATCAATTTCAAATCCCTGAAAAGGCGACTCTCAATCAGTGGGAAGGTGTCTTCAAGAATTATTTTCGCTATGAGGTTCGCTCCACTTCAAAAGGGGATCGCGCCGTTTCTGCCGTCGGGGTCCGTGCGCCAGTGAAAGACGACGTGGTTGAAGTAGAACCACATGCGAACCTGTTTCAATGGGTTTATAAACACCGTAATAGCGTTGATGTGCAGCAAGAGGCTTTTGGGCGGCTCGAAAACCTGTTTTTTGCCGCCCGCATTTCTCATGACCACTTGGGGGGCCACTGCACCAGCCTTGAAGAAGTTGTTCCTTATTGGAATAGCTTATTGACGCTCAAATCCGAGCACTCGCCGCTTGCGCTAGAAGAGTTTCGTCTCGACACTGACTTTGGCTACCATGCAGAAATTGCCTATCAAGGCGAGGACGATGAAGAAGAGGCTGTTCGCTCTTGGACCGTCAATGGATATGGTCAGGTCTCAGAAATCTCGCCTGTAGAGCGCATTGTCAGTCAATTTGAAAACGCGCGGCGCCGAGTTGCCTCGCATGGCGAAAATGAAATCGTGAAGAAAGAGAAGCACTCTGAGTCAAAGCACCGCCCGCTTCTGATCGATGCGGTTGAAAATGATCGATGAATATATTTCGTATCGATGTTGAATTGTTTGACACCGGGGCGGGTTGTTTTTAAACTAGGTACAACTTCCCTTGGAATTCGCCAGGGGCAATTTGTTTAAGTAATCCAGGTGAGTTAGTATTTTGAGTCAGGATTTCAAACACATCACAAGCAGTCATACCCAAAGAACAGCGGGGAAAAAGATGCGCTCCAGGGACGGACGTAAGCAAACGATTTCTTTCAGTGCGACAGCACTCCTTCTTATGAACCTCTCTGTGTGGATGGGGGGGTGCGCTTCAACCGGACCCCGTTCCGACGGTGGGGCCGTGGGCCAAGTAATTCGGGAATCCGATGAAACCGCGGCAAATGAAGTGGAAAAAGACCGAGAATCGCCGAAAATTGGTTCTTCTCGTTCTGCACAACCCACCGAGTACGTGGTTTGGGGGCAAAAGTTAAAGAATGCCGAGTTCGACTATCCGGTGATCGTGAATAAGGCCGTCGAACATTGGATCGCTTACTTCACGGGCAAGGGGCGGACTTACTTTGACAAATACTTGCAGCGCAGTTTCTACTTCATCCCGACGATCTCGCGTGTTTTGAAAACGCACAACATGCCCCAAGACCTGGTGTACCTCGCGATGATCGAGAGCGGCTTTAATAATTCGGCCAAATCTCGCGCGCGCGCCGTGGGTCCATGGCAATTCATTCGCCAGACTGGCCAACGCTATGGGTTGCGGGTTGATTACTGGCTTGATGAAAGAAGAGACACTCGAAAGAGCACGCTTGCAGCGATCGCATACCTCAAAGAACTTTATGAAGAGTTCGGTTCTTGGGAGCTTGCAGCCGCAGGCTACAACGCTGGAGAGAATAAAGTTCGCCGCGCTATAGCAAAATACAAGACCCATGATTTCTGGGAAATTTCCAAGCACCGTTTCTTTAGAAGAGAGACGCGCGATTATGTTCCCAAGATCATGGCGGCAGCCATCATCAGCAAGAACCCCGAGCTTTTTGGTTTCGATGATCCTTTCAAGGGCAAGGGTTCACATTCGATTTCAAACACCATCGCGCTTGCGAGCGACAAGGGTGAACAAAAGACCGAGGTTGAAGAAGAGCCTACGCCGAAAGAATTGGGTGAACCTGTAGGAAAGGTCGAAGAAGAAACCACCGAAGACGTAGCGGAGCGGACTGAAGAGAAGACTGAGGAAGTTGCTGAAGATGAGGACCTCCAAGAAGACCACGCGATCGTTTCTCAGAGCCCGATCCCAACAATGACGCCGTCTGTTTATATGGTGGCCAATCCAAACGAGCAGATCATCGAATTTGAGATCAAAGGACCAGCGGATCTTTTCGCTATTTCAAAAGCGTCGGGATTGCCTTTTTCATCGATTAAAATGCTCAACCCAGAACTTCTCAGGTGGTGCACTCCTCCGGATATGAAGACCTATCGCGTGAAGTTGCCTCTTTCAGTGAAAGAGCGGTTTCTTGCGACTTATAACGACGACAGTTTTGATCGTCGGGTGGTGTTCATGCGTTACACGGTAAAGAGGGGAGATACTGTCGGGCGTTTGGCTCGCAAGTTTGGGGTCGAAGGCGGCCCTATCCGTCAGATCAATAGCATGGGACAACGTACGGAAGGCTTGAGGGCGGGTTCGCAAATCAGCCTTCCCATTCCGACCGGGTACAAGAGAGTCATTGCCAGTATGTACGATGACAAGCCCGTCTATGGTTCAAAGAAAAAGCGCCGTCGCGTTCGAGGACGCCGCCAAAACCGTTCGAGCTCGGCCCAGCAATTTAGGCTAAAACCTAATGTTTCGGTCTCGCACGACCGCAGCTGATCCGGGCTTTTTTAAGGGATGAGATTTCACCGGGATCTCACGGATTACCCGTGGTATACCTCTTTTTGAGAGGTCATCCACAGCGTGCTGGTCGTACAGAAATACGGTGGGTCTTCGGTAGGAACCCCGGAAAAAATCAAACAAGCTGCGTCCCGCATCGCCACCCTTCACAAGACAGGAAAGAAGATCGTCGTCGTTGTCTCGGCCATGGGGGACACGACGGATGAGCTGGTTGAGCTCGCATCGAAGGTAAGTCCACGGCCCCATGAAAGAGAGCTCGATATGTTGCTTACAGCGGGTGAGCGCATTTCGGTGGCCCTCTTGTCGATGGCTTTGCGTGACCAGGGGCACGAAGCGATCTCGTTCACGGGATCTCAGGCCGGCATCATCACGGATGAAAGCCATACTCGGGCGCGCATCCTTGAAATCAGACCCGTGCGAGTGCAAGAAGAACTCGGACGTGGAAAGATCGTGCTTGTGGCAGGATTTCAAGGAGTCTCTCGAACAAAAGAAATCACCACCCTAGGGCGCGGAGGGTCAGACACCACCGCAGTTGCCTTGGGCGTGGCTCTTGGCGCCGATCAATGCGAAGTCTATACGGATGTGCCGGGAATATTTTCGGCAGACCCTCGCAAGCTTCCTGGGGCCAAGCGGTACTCTCAGCTTCCGCTGGATCTCGTGTTTGAAATGGGAGTGCGTGGAGCGCAGGTGATGCATCCGCGTTCAATCGAGATTGCGCGAGAACGAAGGTTTCCTCTCTATGTCGGGCTCGCCGATAGCGATGGCGTACAGAACAAGGAAAGGGATGGGACAATGATTATTCCTTCGAATTCGGCGATAGAGCTGCCCCGAGTCGTAGCCGTCGCGGCTAAAACAGACTTGATGGAGTTGGCGTTTAAGCCAAGTGATGCGTCAAGGATCCTGAAAAAACTCAAAGATTCAAATATTCTAGTCCACGACCTTGCCTTTGATTCCAGCACGGGCATTCGGTGTCTTTTAGATCCCAAAGAATCCTCATTCTTCCTGGATCAGCATAAGGAGAATCTGCAACCGGGTCCTATCGCTTTGGCTTCCCTGATCGGATTTCAAATGCAGACCCAACCAGGACTCGCGGAACAGGTGTTTCAACTTCTTTTGGGTCAGGGCTTGGCTCCAGCTCGTTTGACCTGTCATCCTCAATCGATTACAGTGTGGTTTTCGGGTGAGAATTCGAAAACAATGGTGACTCAGGCGGTCGAGCGATTGCACGACGCCTTGGTAATAGCTCCTTCACGATGAGAGGAACTTATGGAACTCGACTTGCACAATACGGAATGGGACTGCTGCGTCGTAGGCAATGGAGTGGCTGCGCTTTGGGTAGCCCATTGGATGTGGAGTTCAAAAAAAAGTGTCCTTTGGATCACCTCGGAAGAACCCTATGGGCCCGAGCGTGCGATGTTGCAGCACGGATGGGCGTGGGGAATAGATCGTTTGTCTGCTGATGCTTTGGTGCAGGAGCTTCAAGGTTTTGAAAACTCAATGGACTTAAGCCCTCTTGAGGTGGTTTACTTCGACGCTCGTTCTTCGAAGCGCTTTCGTCGTTTTGGTGAAGCAAAACAAGAGTGGGGCGCTCATGAGAAGGAGTACTTCAATAAGCTTGCTTCCCAGGTCGCAGGAGACTCAAACGAAAAACTCGACCTCTGGGCTTGGCATTCAAAGCTTTGCGCTTTTCATGAGACAGGAGCCTCGTCGGGGCCCACAACGGTTGAGTTGTTCAAGGAACCTCGCTTCGTGCGCGTGCAAGGATGGCCTTTGATTGAGCTCAAGACTCAAGACAAGAAAATCACTTCCGCCGTCCTCTCGGGCTTCAAAGCCTCTCAACCCAAAGAGATTCGCGCAAGGCAGTTTTTCTTAAGTGATTTTGACGAGTATCTACCGGGGCTCATTAAGGATGCTGACGACTCGCAAACATTGGCGACTGCTTTGAAGGGGCGAGCTTATCGGGCGGGTTTCGGGCTCAAGCTTTGGCATAAGGATCTTGAATCTTCATTGCAACAGACGGCCGTTGTTCCTCTTCTTGTGAACCCGGCTGAAAAAGAAGGCGCGTCTCATGTGCTTGGAAGGTTCTTGCGCCAAGATTCGGAAAGTTTACAGAGCGTTTGGGTAGGGCTGCTCACGGACGAAGAAGTTGAAGACAATAATGAGATTTTAAAAAAGATCAAACAGACCAAACGCGCCGTGGAAAGAGCGATTCCCGGTTTTGTCGGGAGCATCACGCGAGAAGCAGTGACCTTTGAGCCTCGAATGCTTGCGACCGATCTCGTGAAAAATAGAAAAGACGCTGCTTTGGGAGCGGTTTTGCTCTCAGACCACAACGGTTCAGAGAGAACGGCCGAGTCGGTCGTGCGCGTGTTCCGCGGATCAGAAAACAGCGGCACTAAAACCAAGTCTAGAAGCAAGGACCCTGAAGTAGGAGTATAAGATCATGAGAAGAGTACGAACGCACACCTGCGGTGAGTTGACCGCGAAGGCTGAAGGTCAGGCCGTCACTTTAATGGGATGGGCGCACAAAAGACGCGACCACGGGGGAGTGGTGTTCGTTGACTTGCGAGATCGCTACGGCTTGACTCAGATCGTGGTGGATCCATCGTTTCCGGAAGCCCATCAAGAGGCTGAGAAGATTCGCAATGAGTTCGTCTTGCTTGCGAAGGGAAAAGTGCGCAGGCGCCCCGAAGGGATGACCAATGCGAAACTCCCGACCGGTGAAATCGAAGTGTATATCGATCATCTTGAGATCTTGAGCGAAGCCAAGCCGCTTCCATTTCCCGTGGATGAGGGCAGCGATGTTTCTGAAACGCTTCGCTTGAAATACCGTTATCTCGATCTGAGAAGGCCTAATTTGCAGCGCAATATGATTGTTCGCCACAAGGCCGCAACCGTGGTGCGAAACTATCTCGATCAAAATGATTTTCTCGAAATTGAAACGCCGATTCTTTACAAGAGCACTCCGGAAGGCGCTAGGGACTTTATTGTCCCCAGCCGAGTGAATCCCGGAACGTTTTATGCGCTTCCTCAATCGCCGCAGACTCTCAAGCAGCTTCTGATGGTGAGTGGGTTTGACCGGTACTATCAAATCGCGCGTTGTTTCCGGGATGAGGATTTGCGCGCTGACCGGCAACCTGAATTTTCTCAGATCGACATCGAAATGTCATTCGTAGATCAAGAAGTGATCTTCCCGATTTTCGAAGGGATGATGAAAGAGGTCTTTAAGAGCATCCTAGGGCTTGATATCGCTGCGCCGTTTGAGCGCATGGACTATGACGTGGCAATGCGTGACTACGGCGTCGACAAACCAGATACTCGCTTTGGACTGAAGCTCGTGGAACTGAGTGACGTGTTCAAGGCCTCTGAGTTCAATGTCTTCAAACAAACATTGCAAGGCGGAGGGATGATCAAGGGACTTCCGGTTCCGGGTGCTACCGAGTTGTTCTCACGCAAAGACATGGATGAGTACACGAAGTACGTGGCCACTTATGGCGCAAAAGGCTTGCTTTGGTTCAAGTGGGCGCAAGATGGCTCAGTCAGCGGGCCCGCCGTGAAGTTCTTGAAACCCGATGAGCTTGAGTCTCTCAAGTCAAAGGCTTCTCTTAAGGCCGGCGATGTTCTCTTTGTTGTGGCAGACCAAGCTAAAGTGGCAAACGATGCTCTGGGCAGCTTGCGCCTCGTGGTCGGAGAGAAACTGGGCTTGATCGACAAGAAGAAATTCAACTTTCTATGGGTCACTTCATTTCCGCTTCTGCAATATGAGTCTTCCGACGGGCGTTGGTACGCCTGTCACCATCCTTTTACGGCACCCGTGCCAGAAGACGTCGAAAAGCTGATCCAAGGAAAAAACCTGGGTTCAATCAAGGCTGCGGCTTATGACCTCGTGCTCAACGGCGTCGAGGTCGCCGGAGGCAGCCTTAGGATTTACAATCAAAACGTCCAAGCTGCCATGTTCAGGGCGCTTGGCATCTCGGAAGAAGAAGCAAAAGCAAAGTTCGGCTTTTTCTTAGAAGGGTTGCAGTACGGCACCCCGCCTCATGGCGGGCTTGCTTTTGGCATGGATCGCCTGGTGATGATCTTGTGTGGCACGGATGCGATTCGCGAAGTGATGGCTTTTCCAAAGACCCAGAAAGGCCAATGCCTGATGAGCGAGAGCCCTTCAGTGGTGACGCCAGAGCAGTTGGCTGAGTTGCATATCGGTCTAAGGCTTCCAAAAAAATTAGCGGATGCGGCGGCCGCCACGAACAAGTGATCCAAATGGAATATCCTGAATTCTCTTCTCATACGAGAAAGAAAACGCTGGATCGCCTAGCCCAAAGTGAAGGCGAGGTTTATGACGCCATCATCATCGGAGGTGGGATCGTAGGGGCTGGCCTCGCCAGAGAGCTTGCGATTCGCGGCATCAAGAGCCTTCTTGTAGAGAAACGTGATTTTGCGAGCGGCACTTCCAGCAAGTCAAGCAAACTGATTCACGGGGGGCTGCGCTACCTTGAGATGTTTGACTTTGGCCTGGTGTTTGAGGCGTTGGCTGAACGCCACTGGCTTTTAAAAACCCACCCTCATCTTGTTCAACCGCTTCAGTTCAATCTGCCCATCTACTCAAAAGAGAACGCGCCCGAGGGCGTTCGAAGCTCTCTTTTATTGGGTCTGGGGCTCTGGGTTTATGATGCGCTCAGTTTGTTCCGTACTCCGTTTTTTCACGGGCGTTATAAAACTCAAGATGTGAAACAGCTCTTTCCTGGCATTAGGGAAGAGGGGCTGAAGGGCAGCTATTATTACGCGGACGCGATGATGATGGACGACGAGGTCGTGCTTGAAACGGTGGCGGATGCGCATAGGCGCGGCGCGACTCTGTTCAACTACGTCGAGGCGCTAGGGGTAGGGCCTCGAACAGCGGAGGGCACCTTTGAGGTGAGGCTAA
>JBFMCE010000091.1:0-15788 GCA_040754655.1 Bdellovibrionota bacterium
GGCCTTGGGAAGGAACTCCTCTGCTGCGATATATCCTGATTGTTTAGTCGTCTTCTCACGCGGCAAGGCTTTTTTAGGGACCTGAAAAACCGCTTTTGGGAAAGCACTGTGAAAAACCTCACCCAAAGGCAATTGGTAATATTCTGAAATCCAATTGAAGAAATGGAAATCCTTAGCCGAGAAAACAACCGAATCAAATGGAACGCTCAGCACCTCTTTGAGCTCAATCCCTCGAAGCTTGGGGTCAGCGAGATCTGTAAGCGAGACTACGAAACCTTCGATTACCCTTGAACGAAAGGGCACTTTGACTAGGCTTCCTACGCGAAGGCCCTCCTTGAGATCTTCAGGCACGAGGTAAGATAAAGGTCCCGGTAGAGGGCGAGGAACGATGACATTGGCTACTAAAGGAACTACCTGATCCATTTGAGGTACGTCGCTATAAAGTCTCTGGTGTTCCCGTCAATATCTGATTTTACTCGTGAAGTCGGATGGGTCTTTGAATCCAGCGCTTTTACCGAGAGTGTTTCGATGCGCAACCAGAGTCTGCCGTCACGCATGACTTGAATCGACTTCGGGTAGAGAAAACTCTTCGGATTGCCGTAGACCTGGTATTGCGAAAACCTGAAGTCCAAGGGCTCTGAACTAAACCCAGATTCGGGCGCCGATGGCATGACAGCGCGTAGCGGAAGATAACTGTCCTTTTCAACCCAAAGTTGGGGAGCCTTGGGCATCTGTTGGTCTTTTGCCTGTCTTTCGCTTCCAATGGTGATCGCTACTCTGTTTTCATGGCGTGTAAGCGCGACAGTAGATTCAGGTTTGTAAGGCAGAGAGCCTTCTTTCTCTGAGTAAAGCTCGGTCTCGTTCTTCAAGGGAAGGCCGCGAAGCTTCAAGTGTTCGAAAATCGCCCCTTCATCTCGAATCATCAAAAGGTCGTAAAGCGTTGGGCGACCTAAGACGCCGGCGTTCGGGCCAGTGAGCTTTCGTGAATGAGAGGCGAGTTCTTCGCCGTTCTCATCAAGAAGCCGGATAAAAGAGGTATCCGTTCCGATCAACGAGAGCGTTTCTGAAAAAGCTCGATGAAATTCTCCGTTAGACTTATAAACATGGATCTTCTGCGAGAATTGCAGATCGGCGATGTTTGCATGTTTTTTTGCAAGCATGCGTACCACGTAAAAACTAGGTGATACATAAGCTGACGCTGAAGAGCTTACCAGCATCAGGCTCGCCACAAATGAAATTGAAAGACGCATCAGGAACTTACCCCAGGTATTCTGATAATACCCTTCGCACCCCATCGGCAAGATCTGGTCGCTTGAGCGCAAAGGCTATCGTTGCTTCGATAAACCCAAGTTTATCGCCAGTATCGTACCGTCTGCCATCAAAAAGATAAGCAAGCAGTCCTTCTTCTACGGCCAGTCGTGCCAAAGCGTCGGTGAGTTGAATTTCTCCGCCGCGCCCGGGCGTGGTTTCAGCAATGAATTCAAAGACGTCAGGCGTAAGCACGTAGCGCCCAGGGCAAGCAAGTTGCGAAGGAGAATGCTCGGGCTGAGGTTTTTCAACCATCTCAGTCACCGTATAAAGTTGGTCGGTGATGCGTTTGCCCCCGATGATGCCGTACTTTGAAACTTCCTTTTTTGGCACCTTCATCACGCCGATGACTGAGGTCTCGCGCTCTTCAAAAACATTGATCAGTTGTTTGATGCAGGGAACTTCCGAGACAATGAGGTCATCGCCCAATAAAACAGCAAATGGCTCATCACCCACCACCTGGCGTGCTGCGAGAACAGCATGCCCAAGGCCCAGGGGTTGTTTTTGACGAACCGCAATGATGTTCGCCATTTTCGAGACGTTCTCGGTAACCTCAAGCAAATCGCTCTTCTTCTTCTGCCTCAAGGTTTCTTCAACTTCAAAAGAGTGATCGAAGTGATCAACGATAGAGTCTTTTCCTCGGGCCGTAATGAGGATGATGTCTTCGATTCCGGCATGCACGCATTCTTCGATGATGTACTGAATCATCGGTTTATCGATGATCGGGATCATTTCCTTCGGAATCGATTTTGTGGCTGGAAGAAAGCGCGTACCAAGGCCTGCAGCCGGAATGACAGCCTTTTTCACCTTCATAGACGAATCCCCTCCCTCGTCTTAAGAAAAAATCTTTTGATGCGCCGATCAGGCGTAACGATAACGGTGTTCCGCGCCTTCGAGCTCGGATTTGCAATCGATGCAAAGCGTCGTAACTGGGCGTGCTTTCAAGCGCTGTTCTGCAATTTCTTCGCCACAGCGTTCGCATTCGCCGAAGGTTCCTTCATCAATACGACGAAGGGCCTCTTCGATTTTAGTCATTAGCATGCGTTCACGGTCGCGAATCTTCAACTGTAGAGTCTTGTCTGTTTCAACGCTTGCGACGTCAGTCCAGTCAGCGTACACTTCATCATCATGGGAGATTTGACTCACCGTTTGATGCATGTCTTTATTAAGAGACTCAAGCTGACCAGTCAGTACTTTACGAAAATATTCCAATTTTGCCTTATTCATAAGCTCCATACCTTTAACCCAGCGCGAAACCGAAGTAAAGACTCCCCCCGGAGAGCTTTTTACTGGGCAACTGGGGCTGTTTTGGCCTGGACCATTAATTCCGCTCTAGCTCTAGATTTTCAATCTTCTCGAACACTTAGCCTTGCTCAGAGCGGCAGGGGTGGTGCTCTTCTCAACGACACAATTACATTGAATCCAAGCCTGTTAGGTTTTCAGCCAATCTCCTCGGTTTCTGGAACCTTTAATTGGTTCAATAGTCCCCAGGTGAATGACGGTACTCAAAATCGCCTCTATAACGTTTCAGTTATTGACGGGAAAAACCAGTACGTCAATGCAGGGCTCTCTTTTACTCGAAGACCTGACCTCGATTTTATACATGCCGCATTGGCCAAGCGTGCATTGCAATGGCTTTCTTTTGGTGCTTCATTAAAGCGGTTTTCAAGTTACTCCAACTCCCGCGCGGCGGCCGGAGGTTCAGTAAATGGTTTTGATGGGGGATTATCCGCATCAATCGCCTTTCCTCCGAGTTTGATTTCTACTCCGATCCAACTCGGGTTTACCGCAGACAACTTAATGCATTCCTCGAAGGACGAACCCTACGTCGGCCCTCGACAGTTGGGCGCCGGCGTAAAAGTGACCTTGCGCGAGATGCTCATGCTCTACGGGGACATCGTTGAAAATTATTCGCATTTCACGGGAGCTTATCCCATCTACAGCGCTGGAGCTGAGATCAGCTTAGGCGCAGATTTCTATGCGCGAGGCGGGTTATTTGGCTTTCGCGAGTCGGGATGGAGTTTTGGTGGCGGTTGGGTTGGCCCTCGCATGGGCGTAAGTTACGGTTATCAGAACAGGCAAGTCAGGGCGGATCGCAGTTACCAACACGCCGTAACCATGGATATTTTCATGTAGCTCATCTCCGCCAAAATAATTTTGGTTTGTGAGAGTGTGGGTTTTTTCCAATTGAAATGTCTTCATCATCAACGCCATAAATATCGGCGATCAACTTCGTGGTTAAGGTTTCTTCAAAGCTTCCGGCTGAGTAAACGCTTCCCTGGTGAAGCCAAATGACGTTTGAGCAGAACTCAGCGGCTAAATTGAGATCATGACTTACCACCAATATGGTCATCCCTTCATTTTTCAGCGCATTGAGAAGCATGAAGACTTTCTGTTGGTACTTGATGTCTAGGTTGGCGGTGGCCTCGTCAAACAAGAGCACCTTCGGTGTTTGAGCAATGGCCCTGGCGATCAACACTAGCTGCAATTCGCCGAGAGAGAGCGAGGCCAGGGAAGTGTTTTCAAAACCTGCTATCCCGACCTTATCGATAGCGCTACGAGCGATGGAATAGTCTTCGTGAGTGGGCCTTGACCAGTAATCGGTCCAGGGATAGCGCGCCTGCAAGACGAAATTCAAAACCGAGATTGAAAACGTGGTCTTCAAAAAACCAGGGACGAATGCGATGTGACGGGCAAGCTCCAACCTTGTCCATTGTTGCACTGGTTTCGAGTTCCATGAGATCTCCCCTGAGAGGTCTTTTGACGGTAAAAAGCCGCAGGCGAGTCGAAGCAAAGTCGACTTGCCAGAGCCATTGGGCCCGGCCAAACACCAATAAGATCCTGTCTCGATTGAAAAACTGATGCCGGAAAGAGCCGAGTTCTTTTGAGAAGGATACCGATAATCAAGGTTTCTGATCGTCAACTGCACTTGTTGTTACCGCTCCTGCTTCCGAGCAATCATCAAGAAAAATGGGGCCCCCATGAGCGCCATCACAACCCCTACGGGAAGCTCGGAAGGACGCGCAACTACTCGGGCTGCGACGTCTGAACACGCGATCAATGCAGCGCCGCCGAGAAAAGAGGCTGGTATCAAGGTAAAATGCCGGCGCAACCCTAGTCTGCGAAGGGTATGGGGAACGATGAGGCCGACAAATCCGATGACGCCTGCCACTGACACGCAGACCGCCGTCATCAGGGCAACCAAGATGAAAACTCTTCTGCGAAAGGCGCCTATATTTAATCCTACGCTTTCGGCTGAGAGCTCATCGACGGAGAGCAGATCCAAAGGCTTCCAATGAAGCCATCCGATCACCGTCGCGATGCACATGAGTGCAAGTGTTGCCGAGGCTTCGCTCAGTGACAACGGACCAAAAGCTCCCATGAGCCAAGTGAAAGTGCTGGTCCAAGCGGCCGGATCAGCCAAAGCCATGACAAGCGTCGCTAGAGAAGTGAAAAAGAAACCCACGATGACGCCCGCCAGCAGCACCTCGGTAGAATGCCTAAAACTCTTTCTAAGCCAAAAGCCCAAGAAAACGAGGGCAGCCAGCGAGAAAATAAAGGCCGAGACTCCGGCTCCTAGAAATTGGTGCGACTTGAGAAGTGATCCCAAGACGGCGCCAAGAGCCGCCGCAGAGGCGATTCCAATGGTGTATGGATCCGCCAGCGGATTGCCAAGGCTTGCTTGGATGAGCGTACCCGCGACCGCCAATCCCCCTCCTACCGCAATCGCACAAATGGTTCGAGGCACGCGCAAGAGCCAGAAGATCTGTTCGTCGAATCCTTCGGTGGCACCGACGTTCAGTGAAAGCAATGCGCCTCCGATGAATAAGAGAACGAGCGCGGCGAATATATTAAACTCTAATCTCTTTTCCTTTTCGCGCATCAGATGATCTTTCCAAGTTCTTCCAATCCCTTTAGTAGCGTAAAGCCCGGTTTCGTCAGCCATTCCCCGGGCACGATGTAGACTTGATTTGAGCGCACGGCGCGCATGTTCTTGAACTGTAGCCAGAACTTGCGCGACTGCTCCGCCTCATTGCCGGAAGCGGTGAGCTTGCAAATGATGAGTACCTCTGGGTCTTTTGCGATGACTTCCTCAGGATTGGGCCGCGGGTACTTCGTGGGGGCATCGGAGAATATATTGTCGCCACCTGAGATTCTGACAAGCTCATCGATGAAGGTGCGTTTGCTGATCGTGATAAGAGGTTCCCAGCCTACTTGAATAAATACTTTCTTCTTTGTCTCGTGATTCGGCGTGCTTTTGTTTTTAGAAAAAGCCTTCCTAAGCGCGGCGATTTTGGTCTGATCCTTCTGGCCCAAAGTTTTTGAAATCATCTCCGAGGTGCGGATGATGTCTGAGAGAGATTCTGTGTTGATGGTCAGGATCTTAAGCCCCAGTTTTTCAAGCTGGCTTACCGTTGAAGGCTCGTTTCCATCGATGCTTGCGAGCACGAGATCCGGGCGTAGTTTATAAATAGTTTCGACTGATAAATTGTTGTAGGGTCCCAGCAGATTCACTTTTCTTGAGAGATTTTCGGGGATGCTCGTGTATTCCGGCGCCCCAACCAGTCGATCGCCATAACCGAGGTCTATGACCAATTCGGCGAGGCTTGGGATCAAGGCTACTATTCTTTCGGGCGCCTTCTCAAAAACCACCTTCTTTCCGCGGTAATCGGTCAAGGTCTGGTGAGCCGAGGCATCCTGGGGATGGAACGCGATCAATTGCGCCCCAACTAATAAGCCGACAAAAACCGAAGTTAAAAGTTTATTCCAATTGTCGCGGTGTCTTCCAAAGACGATGAAAACCATGATGAAGATCGCCAGTTTGTCGCTTGTGCCGGGTAAGAAGAGGATCGCTCCTGCTAAGAGGCATAACATCGCGAATAAAGATCCTAGTGCTGAGACTCTAGTCGTTGCTAGCGAGAGAAGATAAACTAAAATGCTTGCGCCTCCCAGCCACGGATTGAATGCTAGCGCCGCTCCCAGCGTCGTAGAGACCCCCTTGCCTCCTCGAAACGAGAGAAAAGGCGAAAAACAATGGCCTAAAACTGAGGTTAACCCTATCCACAATGCAAGGTCTGGCCCCAGCTGTTCGTGTCGCGACGACAACTGGAGGTAATAAGCTACTGGCACGGCTCCTTTCAGAAAATCGAAGAGAAAGGTAAGGGCGCCAGGCACGACCCCTGCGGTCCGAACGACGTTTGTCGCTCCGATGTTTGAACTGCCGACTTTTCGTAGATCAGAAACTCCCCAAAGCTTCGCGATAATCCAACCGAATGGGATTGCGCCGAGCAAGAATGAAACAGTGAGGGCTATGTACGCAGGGGTTTCCATGCTTTGCTTCTATAACGATAAAGCGCGATTGCCCCCAAAATAACGATGATCGAGATGAATTGAGAAGTCGAGAGCACGTTTTCAATGACAAAACCCCTGATTTTATCTCCTCGGAAGATCTCAAGGATCGATCGAATGATGGAATAACCGATGAAATAGAGGCACAAAAGCTGGCCATCAAACTTCTTCCTCACGCGCAGCCAACGCAAAAAGAAAAATAACGCGAACAGCGACGCAGATTCATACAGTTGCGTGGGATGAAGGTAGACGCCATGCAAGTGCGGCTCAACTAAGCTGGAATAGAGCTTGATGCCCCAATTCTCACCCGTGGGTTTGCCGTAACAGCAACCTGCTGAGAGGCACCCGAGCCTGCCAAATGCATGCGCCAAGGGTACGGATGTCGCGCTGAGGTCCAGCATGGTCCAACGCGGAAGTTTGTGTTTTTTCGTATACCAAAGGAAAAATGGAATATTAAGGAGCGGCCCACCGAAAAAAACAAGCCCTCCTTCCCAAACATAAAAGATCTCAATAGGGTGGCTTGAATAATAAGACCAGCGAGTCAAAACATAAAGGATTCGCGAGCCGATCATTCCGATCAAGAGCGACCAGAAGCCAAGGTCGACCATCTTCTCGCCCGGTAGGCCAAGTCTTTCGGTTTCACGCTTCGCTACCCACAGTGATAACAAGAAGCCCGTCGCGATCAGCAGCCCATAAGTGTGTATGGGAAAACCCCCAATCTCAATGAGCACCGGAAACATGGGTTTTCCTCTGGTGGAGTTCCTTCTGGATGATGTCTAGGATAAGAACTCCTACGCCGATGCAGATCGCCATATCCGCTATATTGAAAGCCGGAAAATGAACCGAGTATTTCCAATGGAAATCAAGGAAATCGATGACGTAGTTATACGCAGCTCGATCAATCAAGTTTCCCAACGCTCCGCCAATCACCAGTGAAAGGGCGGATGAGAGCTTTAAATCTTTATCTTCGATTTGCCGGAAAACGTAAAAGATCACCCCTAAGGCGATCAAGGGAGTGATGATAAAAAAAGGCACGCGAAAAGACGCATCCCATCGCGCAAGCAGACCGAAAGCCGCTCCCGGATTGCGAACATAGGTTAAATTGAAAAAACCCTCGATGATCGAAAGCGACTCCCCCAACTGAAACTTTTGCGTGACCAGATGTTTGGTCAGTTGATCAAGGGAGATGATGGTTCCAGTTACGGCGAGCAATACGAGATATTTAAGCTTCATCATGCAATTCCTTCAACAGCGGTGACGCAGCGCTTGCACAATTGAGGGTGAGCCGGGCTTTGCCCCACTTCGGTCGTGTAGACCCAACATCGCGCGCATTTTTCACCTAAAGCACGTTCTACTTTAACTTCAAGGCCCTTGCCTTCCGTAAGTTCGATTTTTGAGACGATAAAGAGCCTTGCCAAATCTTCGCGCACATTATTGATGGCAGCAATCTTTTCTTTTGGAACCGCAACCGATACTTTTGCCTCGAGTGAGTGACCAATGTGTTTTGCGCTTCGAGCATTCTCAAGAGATTTATTGATAGTCTCACGCAACTCAAGGGCTGCTTCAACTCTATGAAAAGCTTCTTCCCTTCCGCTGACGCTTTGCCAGTTAGGAAAATCAGCTTCAAATACCGATCCGCTTTGTTTGAGATGTTTCCAAACCTCTTCAGCGGTAAAGCTCAAGATAGGGGCTAGCCCTGTCGCTAGCGCGACGCCGATTTTATGTAGTGCCGCTTGAGAAGAACGGCGTTCGCGAGAGTTCTTGGCCGAAGTATAGAGCCTGTCCTTCAAAATATCGAAATACAAAGAGCTGAGATCGACGGCGCAAAAGTTCACGAGCGCATGATAAGCAAGGTGGAACTCATAAGACTCATAAGATTGGCGCAACTTCGCCAGGAATTTCTCAGTCCGATACAAGGCCCATCGGTCTAGATCGCAGTAATCGGCGTCATCGGGGGCCATCGACGGTTCATAATCATAAAGATTGCCCAAGACGTAACGGAAGGTATTCCTGACCTTGCGATAAGATTCTGAAACCCGGTCGATGGTTTCAAAAGAGAAATTGAGGTCATTCCTGTAGTCTTCAATCACGACCCAAAGCCGTAGAATTTCGGCTCCGAATTTATTTGTTATCTCAAAGGGGTCGACGACGTTGCCCTTTGACTTTGACATTTTTCGTCCATCTTTGTCGTTCACAAAGCCATGGGTAAGAACTTTTTTGAATGGCGCTGATCCGCGCGATTCTACGGCGGTGAGCAATGAAGTCTGAAACCATCCGCGATGTTGATCGCTGCCTTCAAGATAAAGATCGGCAGGCCAGGTGACCTTTCCCTGATTCAAACGGCTTGCCAAAACCGCGGCATGGCTCACGCCCGAATCAA
This sequence comes from Bdellovibrionota bacterium, assembly GCA_040754655.1. Lineage (GTDB taxonomy): Bacteria > Bdellovibrionota > UBA1018 > UBA1018 > UBA923 > JBFMCE01. The sequence continues at coordinate 9,038 of JBFMCE010000091.1, forward strand.
ACCAAACGTCCAGGATATCGGTTTCTTTTCTGAATTTTCGCGGATCTTTCTCGCCGCATTTTGAACAGCTTGTCTGAGGTTTGATGAGTTTCTCAACAGGCCATTCATACCATGCATTAGGACCATTCTTTTCGATGATAGAGGCTACGTGCTCAAAGCTGTCTTGCGAACTGACGGCCTCATTGCAACCTTCGCAGTAAAACACGGTGATAGGCACGCCCCAGACGCGCTGCCTTGAGATGCACCAATCCGGCCTGCTCTCAACCATGCCTAGGATGCGGTTAATGCCCCAACCCGGAATCCATTCGACTTTATGGATTTCCGCGATCGCGCGTTTTCGTAAGCCAGTAGCTTCCATCCCGATAAACCATTGTGGGGTCGCTCGGAAGATCACGGGTTTGATGCAACGCCAGCAGTGCGGGTAGGAATGTTGAATCTCTGAATGCTTGAGCAAGTGACCTGAGCTCTGCAGGTCTTCGATGATTTTTTTATTGGCCTCGAAAACCTTTGTCCCCTTGTAAGCAGGTACTTCTTCGGTGAGGCGCCCATAAGAATCCACGGGTGCCAATACCTCAAGTCCATATCTTAAACCAACTCTGTAGTCATCTACGCCATGTCCCGGAGCGGTATGAACAGCCCCCGTCCCTGCTTCAAGCGTCACATGCTCGCCTAAAATAATGAGTGAACTCCTGTTCATGAAAGGATGTTCAGCCGAAAGCCTTTCAAAAGATGATCCTTTTAAAGTTGCTCTCTTTGTTCCCTGAAGGGTTACGTCGCTTAGGAATTTTTCTCTGAGCCCTTCAGCCACGATCAAGACTTCAGTGCCGGTATCGACGGCCGCATATTCAAACTCTGGGTGCAAAGCTATCGCCACGTTCGCGGGGAGCGTCCAAGGAGTGGTTGTCCAAATCACCACTGCGACTTTCTTTCCCTGGGCCGCCTCGGAAAGCGCGGGAAGTTTGGCGATGGACTCGTTTTTTAGGTAGAACTTCACATAAATTGAGGGGCTGCGGTGATCGTGATACTCAATCTCAGCATCAGCTAACGCAGTCGCGCAATTGGCGCACCAATATACGGGTTTATTGCCCTTATAGAGGTTGTTCGCTTTAGAGATACGACCTAGTTCGCGAACGATGTTTGCAACGTACTCATCGTTCATGGTGAGGTAGGGTTTCTGCCAGTCTCCGAACACGCCCAGCCTCTTAAATTGGTCTCGTTGTTTATTGATATAAGTAAACGCGAATTCCTTGCAAAAATTTCGGATCTCTACTTTTGAGAGGCTTGCTTTGTCTTTTTTCTGGTCACGAAGTTGTTTTTCAACGCCAAGCTCGATCGGCAGGCCGTGACAATCCCAGCCAGGGATGAATTCCGCATGATACCCCGACATGTTTTTGTATTTCACTACGATGTCTTTCAGAACTTTATTGAGCGTGTGGCCTATGTGGATGTTTCCATTCGCGTACGGGGGGCCGTCGTGCAAGACGAAAAGCGGTTTGCCTGAGCGCTTTTTCACCATCTTGCCGTAAGAATCTTGCGCCTCCCATTGAGCGACTTGTTCGGGTTCTCGCTGAGGCAGGCTCGCCTTCATGGGAAAGTCAGTCTGGGGCAGGTTGAGCGTAGATTTATAGTCCATAAGGATTTTTAGCTATAGCTGGTTTCAGGCGAAACTTCAAACGGCCCGAGTGGTTCTTCGGGCTTTGCTTCGGCTTGATCCGATGACCCCGATCACGATCAATACGCTTCCGAATATCGACCAGTTATCGGGGATTTCGCTCCAAATAGCCAAACCTATCAAAGCCGAAAAGAGCACGTTGAGCAGGCTCAAAGGGCTCGCCACAGACGCGGGCAAAAGCGAGTATGACTTCGTCATTGTCGCTTGGGCGGCTGTGGCAAACGTGCCACAGAGAAAAAGAAGAAGCCATTCTTTGGGGGTTGGGGGTACGTAGTGCATCACCATGGGCACAAAGCTCAGTACGCTTGCCACTCCTGCAAAGGTGACAACAATGGAAGTCGTTGAAATCGACCGGGTTGCGACTTTGAGCGAGACATAGGCCACTGCCGAAGTGAGAGCGCTTGCGAAACCAGCGATTCCCCCTAAGGAAACGGCGTCAGCGCCGCTGAATTCAAAACTTGGCTTTAGGATGAAGGCAACGCCTACCAGAGCTAGTCCCACGAACATGACGGCTACTGGGGTAATTCGTTCGTGAAGGACGAAAAATGAAAGCAATAAAACAATGATCGGGGAAGTGTGATTCAGCATTACGGCATCGGCAAGGCGCATATGCTCTAAGGCATAGAAGTATAATACTAATGAAACCCAGCCCGAAACTCCCCGGGTTAAAAGCGCAGGCCACTCTTTCCGCCAAGAATAGAGGGGGTCGCGAAAAGCCCACGGCAAGAGCCAAACAAGGTTGATGAATGCCCTGAAAAAAACGATCTCCCACGTCGGAAGATGCTCTAATGACTTTACGATTCCAGCCATTATTGAGAAGAACAGTGAAGCAAGAACCATCCAGAGCAAGGGATTGATTTTAAGGTTAACTAACTTCGGCACCTTGTATATCCTCGCCCGCAATTGTGCTAAGAAATGCAACTAAGGAGAAAAGCGATGGCCTCAGTTCGTAGACAAAAGGAAGCATTGCGAGCCGCAGCTTTTGCATACCTCGCGGGGGCGCATTGTGTCACTGAAGAAGTCGAGAAGTCGTTAGAACTTGCAGACCCCAAAAGAGGCGCTCAACTCGTAGATTCGCAGCGTGAAATGCTTCGGGCCGATTATAAAAGGGTGATTGAATCGCGACCGGCGATCGAGACTTTTTTGGATGTGCTTGATGAAGAAGAGCTTTATCCCTTTGGTTCAGAATGGCCGAGAGATGAAATCGCGCAACTGATAGTATATTTGGTTCCACCAAAACTTCGTTTGGGAGACGATTCAGAGCCTGACTTGCGATTCCGGTTTAGAAAGGGATTCAAAAAAATACTCGCCGAATTCGCGTCGACCCTCGAAAGCATAGCACGACAACACAGTACCTTAGACCACTGGATGGCGCTTCTGCTCAACACCGCTTTTCATGCCGGAGTCGTAGCTGCCGCTCAAAGCGCTGAGAACTCAAAAGCCTACTACGCTGCGATTCCAGAGATTGAAGAAGAAACCGAACCTTGGAGCCGATATCCACAGCTACTAGAGCTTTTGGAGCGGCAGTTGCGCAGAGAAACCCGTCGTCGCACTGGTCTCGTGACTGGGTTAGATTTTTAGGGCCATACTTATTTGGCTTTTGTTATTGGTAAGCCAGCGCTTTTCCAGCTGTCGAAATCTTCAAAATAAGCCGTTTTAAAGCCTTCTTTTGAAAGTTTTTCAGCGTAGTGTTTCGCGCGGCCACCGCTGGCACAGTGAAAAACGATCTCTTTGTCTTTTGGAAGCGTTTTTACGAATTCTTTCCATTCGTTTTCACTACTCTCGATTTTGCTCGATGGAAACCATTTCGAAGGAGTGGCCTTTCCACTTTCTTTGAGCTCATCGCTTTCTCTGACGTCTATGAGAACGGCGAAGTCATTTGAAAGCATTCCGTAAGTTTCTTGAGGAGTCATGAGCCTAGGTGCGCGTGTTTCGGTCTTGGCCTTGCATGCCGACAGGAGAGCCAGCGCAAGGCATGTGAAAATGAAGGATGTGAAAGTTTTTCGCCAAGGAATTGGTCGCATTTCGTTCTCCTTGGCGTCTTTTACATTATCCAATTAAACATTGGAAATTTTCTCAAGTTTAGGTAGATCAGTCTTTCTCAAAGATCTTTGCAAAGTTGAGTTAACGGAGAGATGGCCGAGTGGCTTAAGGTACTCGCTTGGAAAGCGAGCGTTGGGTAACACCAACCGAGAGTTCGAATCTCTCTCTCTCCGCCATTTTAAGCAAGTCATTGCAAATCACAAGTAAGCACTGAGCGCGGCTACTTTGTGGCTTCAAATTGACTTTTCCTTCACCAGTCTAAGCCACTCTCGAAAAACTAACTTTTGTCAGGGGCCTAGGTGAACTCGGATTTTTGCTTAAGGGATTAGAAGAAGGTGTGAGGCTTTACGGCCAGCCTCACAACAATCAATATTCAGCGTGTTGAGGTGCCGAGGGCAACAAGGCAAGATGCCTCGCGCGCTTCACTGCCTGAGTAAGCTCGCGTTGTTGTCTTGCGTTGAGACGGCTGATCCTCGAAGGAACAAGTTTAGAGCCTTCAGAAAGGAAATTGCGAAGCGTTTCGACGTCTTTATAATCAAAGGTAAGGTCGGCGGGTGGTTTACGACGACGCCCCTTAAAACCGCCGCTTCCGCCATCTCGGTCTTTATAACTATCCTTGTCTTTATAGTTTTCTCTGTCGCCTCTATCGCCACGTCCAAAGTTGTCTCTATCTTCCATGTCTTTTCCTCAAATCTTTAAATAAGCGTTAAGCGAGTTCTTCTCCAGAGCTCTTTGCATATCGAACAGCTGAGAGTTTTCCGTTCTTTTCTACCCGCTTAATTCCAATGCGTGACGGCTTACCCTTACTGTCGAGTAGCATTACGTTTGAATAATTGATGGGGAGCTCTTTTTCGACGATGCCACCCTTAGGATTTGCTTGAGTGGGTTTAGAATGTTTTTTGCGAATATTTACGCCTTCTACGACGATTTTCATATCTTCCGGATAAACCGCCGTTACTTTGCCAGCTTTTCCTTTACTGCTGCCCGCAATAACTTGTACGGTGTCACCTTTTTTGATCTTCAACTTCATAAATTAAATAAACCTCCAGAAACTGCTTTGAGTCGGGCTATTCAGATACCAGAATTTCCCTTTTCTTTCAGTATTTTTTCTACGGCGCCAGGCGATGCGTTTTCATCCATTGAGTTACCAGCCCAGAAACTTCTTTGATCAGTGAACTTGCTCCGGCCTGGATATGATCGCCATTAGTTTGGACGCGTTCGACTTGAGCTTGAGAGTGTTCAAGCGAATGCCAAAGCGCATCAACAGATGTTTTGGGTAAAAGATTGTCCTTTTCCGCGCTGACCATCAGCACACGTTGGTGAGATTTCAAGTTTGCAATTGATTCTTCCGGCGAAGGAGCTTCTAAATACCACCAGCCTATTGAGGTCACCAATTTGGCGAGTACTTCGCCAAGTAAACCAAACCGTGGTTGCAGCCTTTGAGCGAGGCGTTGTTCCAAGGTTTCAGGAATTTGAGCAAAACCATGAATCAGAATTACTCCTGTAATATCAGGATCTTCTGCGGCTGCAGCCAATGCAAATGGAGCTCCAAAACTTGCTCCAAGGATGAGCGTTTGCGTCTTATTGACATCGGGGCGCTGGTGCAAATACGACTTTAGAAGTCGTATTCCTTTTAACGTGTCTTGAACCGCTCGTTTTGCTTCTGGCGCGTGTCGAAAACTTTGGGGAAACTCAAATCTCCTCGGAGGAGAAAATGGATAGTCAAAGCTTGCGGCAATGATCGGAATAGATGGTTTTACAAGCTCTAATACTCGGGCTGCCCGTTCAAATCCTCCAAAAACGAGAAGGGTCGGAGTTTTTTCCTTTGTTTTTAGTGGGTTGGACACAAGAAGTGTCGCTCTGATCTCTTTGTCTGGTCGAATCGGAAGAGAGCAAAATTCGTGACGAACCGCGGTAGAAGTCGTTTCACTAGCTCCGAGAATACTAGGAAAAAGAAGGCCAATAAGGAAGGCGACGAGGCAAAAACAGTTCTTCATTTACGACTTTGGTCATCGTAGTTCAATTTCGCCGGGAAAGAAATACCCCTAGCCTCATAAGGTGAAGCTAGGGGTAGGAAAAGATATCCAAATACGCTTTTTAAAATCGTATATTAAAGTGGTAATACTACCGAGCCGAAGACAAACAAACCGGGGTCTGTGCCCTGAAAAGTCACTCCAGTATCTGCTCGGGCGGCAATATTTTCGTTAATAAGTAGCTTTAAGCCGCCGCCCAAGAAGGCATTGAAATAACTGTCAGAGATATTCTCACCATTCACAACGACATTATCGCTCGAAGAAAATGAGGGGCCAACTGCTGCTTTGACGAAAGGCACAATTGGACTTTCGCTGATGATCCAGTCGTAACGCAAGCCGCCATCTACGTGAAAAATAGTCGCATTAACGTCATTGTCGCCTGAGAGAAAGCTTAAGTAGAGGCTAGGCTCGAAATAAAACGGGAAGTTTTTTGCAACTCGGAATGAGAGGTTGGTTCCTACGGAAAAAGCCGCTTTATCTTCAATGCTGATGCTACCAAGTACTGGGGAGATCTCGAAAAACGACAGTTGAGTGCCCTGGGGTTTAGGAGCTTGTTCCGTTTCAGAAGTGCCAGCCGATGAAGCAGGTGAACGTTTAGGTTGTTCACTTTTAGATTCACTTTGAAGCTGGTCTAAAAACATCGGCGAACCGCTTTTCTCTTGTTCAGGTTGTAAAGGGGCTTGCTCGCTTAAGGTGCTCGGCGAACCTTCACTTGCCGGAGCTCTTTCACGTGATGGGACGACTTCAGTCTCTGCTTCAAGTTGATCTTCTTCGATCACCTCTTCTTCTGTAAACTGGTCATTTGTTTGAGCTTCATCAAGATATGCGGGATCTTCAGCCCGAATCGGAGGCACGTCTTGGCTTGGCTCTGTAGAGTATTGCGCAAAGCTCATAGGCGTGGCGATGGCCATAAGAATTGCTACTGTCAGCAAATGGTTCTTCACTTGAATTCCCTCCGTCTAATTATTAAATATCTTAGTTCAAGGCCAGTGTTGCAATGCAG
>JBFMCE010000092.1:0-15463 GCA_040754655.1 Bdellovibrionota bacterium
CTTTAAATTTCAAGTATTTATATTTTTATATTATTTTGTATAAATTATATTTATTTATATAAATAAATATTGTATATGTTTTGTCAACTTTAAGGAGGCCCTATGAAAAAGAGAAATACCAAATGGAAAATACGAGTCCGAAGCCTTGTTGGCGTATTTAGTTTATTGATCCCGGTTCTCTGTTTCTCCTCAAGCGACACTTCTTTGGGGGGCAGGGACTCGCTAACTGAACTTTCAATGTATGACGAGATGGAAGCGGCAAAGCATGCACTCAAACGTATAAAGGACTTTCATGTAGATAGTCCTGAGTTTAGGGAGGCAATCGAAGTTTTGATTCGAATTGATGCTAGTCCAGAGTTGTTAAAAAAAATTACACCTGAAGGACATGTCCAATTTAACGATTGGATTGAGATAAAAGCCAAACAATCTTCTAATCCTGAACTTAAAGAGCTATGCGCTATCGCGATGGCAAATTTATTTGTGGCACGAGAAGCTAACCATCCACCATGGGACTTAACCCGAAGCAGTAAAAGCCTTCGAGCATTTTCGGAGGCTGGGGATAGTATCATAAGAATATGGGAAGATGTTGGAAGGAGATTGGGTCTACCGCCTGCCCCAATACTTCGGTATGGACGACCTATAGGACCAGATAACAAAGAAGAACCCAAGACCAGATTGCTTATTTTGCTTTTGGCCAATGATGATTTGGCTATCCGCTGGATACTAGAAAATGGAATGGTGTCTACGCATGAAGTGAATGAAGCTCTCTATGTCATTTCGATGACTAATCCTAAGCGCCTTAGCCTTCAAACCTTAGAGCGCTTGAATCAATTTTTAGATACTAACGCTGCATTTTTTAAATCAGATCCCACGGATTATTGGGGTCGAAAAAGAACAGCCGCATACTATGAAAAAGCACGAAAAAATCTGTCTTATGCCCTTCCATCAATAAGGAGTTGCGAATGGTATTTCACTAAAAAGCAAAGCGGGTAAGGTTACTGTCCGTATTAGAATAAGCATGTTAATAGAAGTATGACTATAAAACATACTTCTACTTGGTGTTGTTCATGAGGTTGAAACATGGGCTTCGAAAATAAAAGCACGATCCAATTTCTATTCGATTACCTTTCCCCGTATGCCTATCTTGCGTGGACTCAAATACAACCTCTTGCTCGTAGACATCAGAGAGTGGTTGAACCTCAGCCTATTCTTCTGGCAGGTCTTCTCAATGCAACCGGACAAAAGGGTCCTGCAGAAGTTGAGGCTGAAAGGCTCTATATTTTTAAAGACCTCTATCGAACGACTTCTCACCTAGGAGTGCCTTTTGTTCCGCCCCCTTCACATCCGTTCAATCCCTTGCTTGCACTTCGAGTTTCGTTGGTACCCACGGACAATACAAAGCGCGTCGAGTTGGTTGATGGGATTTACAAGGCAGTTTTCGGCAGCGGTAAAGATATCTCTGACTCCGAGAATTTGGGTTCGATCCTCGCGGATTTGGGTTTTGATGCGCAAACTCTTATTACACGAGCAGCATCTACGGAAATAAATGGACGCACCGGTTTAAAAAGGGGCAAATTTCGCCGGGATACCGTGGACAGGGACAGTTGATGGGCATCGGCGTTTGAGGGACAGTCTGAGCAGATGTAAACTATTACAATGGAGCCCGGAACGGAATCTGGAACAGAGAATCATGCTCGCCCTGCCATCGAGTTTAACTGCGGCTGGTGTAAACAAACTGTAAGGATCTGCCAATGCTGTTGGCGGAATCAAAAGTATTGTTCCAAGGACTGCTCGCGCCAGGCGACTCTTTCGCATCATCGCCGCAATCAAAAGACTTACCGAATGACAGCTGCCGGAAGAGCCAGCCACATCGCCCAACAGCGCGAATATCGGGTGAGAAAAAAAATCCAAGAGTGATCGATCTACAATTGTAGTCAAGCATCCTGCAAAACCTCCGCAAGCTACGGGTGATTGTGCTGTGTGCGGCGCTCCCGTTTGCGTCGTCTGGCGAATTGAGTCGAGCCGACGAGAGTTGTTTTATTCGATTCGGAGGATTGTGAGTGATCACCCCAGAAGTTCAAGCCCAGATATTGACGCTTTACTACACAGATAAAAGATCGATGGAGTCGATTGCGCGAGAGCTTGGCGTCAACCGCAAAACGGTCACTCGTGTCATACAACGCCGAGAGGTTCTGCTCGTACCGAAGCACCGGACGCGGTCTTCAGGGCTTGATCCCTTCAAAGAATCAATTCGAGCTCTGCTCAAAAAAGACCCCAAGATCACGGGCAGTGCCATTCTGAACTATCTTCGCACACAGGGCTACACCGGCGGCATTACAGTGGTGCGCGAGTTCATGTTAACTGAGCGTGGGCGAATGGTGTACCCACGCGAGGCTTATCTGCGTTTGGAGTTCGGCCCCGGTGAAGTTGCCCAAGTCGATTGGGGCGAGTTTGGCGACGTCTTTGGAGATGGAATTAAAATCCACTGCTTTGCCATGGTCATGGCCTACTCACGAATGCTCTACGTTGAATTTACACGAGCTGAGAAGTTTGAAGACTTCATTCGTGGTCACGAGAATGCCTTGCGCTTCTTCGGGGGAGCGCCACGTGAGTGTTGGTATGACAATCTCACTTCTGCGGTCTCAGACCGCATGGGTGGGCTCATTCGGTTCAACCCGCGTTTTATGGCTTATATGGGCCACCACGGGGTTCGTCCGCACGCTTGCAATCCCGCTCGAGGTAACGAGAAAGGCCGAGTTGAGAACTTAATCAAGTACATCCGTATGAACTTTTGGCCAGGACGATATTTTACTAACTTTGAAGATCTCAATCGGCAATTGATCATCTGGCGTAACCAAATAGCAAACGCCAGAGAGCACCGAACTACCCGCCGGGTCATACGGCTGTTGTTTGAGTCGGTGGAAAAAGAAAAACTTTTGCCCCTAAATCCCACCGCCTACGACACTGATGAGATTTTTTCTCGCCACGTGAGTTCCGACTTTCATTTGCAGTACGAGTCCAACCGCTACTCAGTGCCTTGGACACTGGTTGGCCTGACGGTGACAGTTCGCGTGAACAACAGCGATCTTAAAATTTATTACAACGAGAAGTTTATTTGCTCGCACCTCAGAAGCTATTTAAAAAATCAGGTCTTCACTACCGAGGGTCATAGAGCTGGCCTTCTTGAAAGAAAGCCGGGGGCAACACGCGAGACCTGGCAGCTTGGTTTTGTGAAGGGACTTGGGCCAAAGATGGCCGAGTACGTGGAACTTGTACGCCAGGGGCCGCGCTCGCTGAAGTATGAGCTCTCGCGTCTTGTGGCTTTGACGACGATCTACGGCGAACCGATGGTGCTGGATGCCTGCGGTGAGTGTTTAAACTCAGGCATTGTCGGCGTGGATAACGTCGAGCTCTACCTCAAGCGACGCCATCATCCGTCATCCACTGAGCTTGCGCCAAAACCCATCACATTTGATTCCGAAAAACTGAACCGGGTTCACCGGCCAGTCGATCTTCGAAAGTACGACGCGCTCCTGTTCGAGGGGGATAATCAACAACTGAGCGCGTCGGAGGAAAATAAATATGGAAATAGCAACGACGGCGGCGACCAAGGCGCTCCAAGAGAGTCTGGCGGCACTCAAGCTCAAACACTGGGGCCAAGCCATGAGTCAGGATCTAGAGGCGATGCCGGAGCAAGATCGGGAATTGATCTCCAAGTACCTGAACCAATGGGTTGCCAAGGAAAAGGCCGAGAGATTCACGCAGATGATTCAAAACAGAGTGAGAGGAGCCAAGTTCCGCAGACTTCAGACAGTGGAGAATTTTGATTTTAGGCACTCAAAAACGACCGAGAAAATCGAGAAGACCTATCTTGGACTCTTGACTGCGGTTGCCAAAGACAATCTCCCCTCAGCTGTCTTTACGGGGCACGCGGGTACGGGAAAAACCCATCTAGCGCGCGCCTTGGGTTAGGCCTGCTGTCAAAAGGGAATCTCGGTCTTGTTCATCACGGCAGCCGAGATGGTCAACCACCTTCAGCATGCACAGAAAACTTACAACTTAGAATCGGAGCTCAATAAATATCGAAAACCACAGGTGCTCATCATTGACGAGCTTGGTTACGTGGCGCTGGACACTCAGGCGAGCAATTTGTTCTTCCAGGTGATCAGCTCCCGACATGATGCGGAGTTGGGGACCATTGCGACCACCAACATCCCCTTCGGGAAGTTCAACCAGATCTTTGCCAACGACGCCATTGCTCACGCCATCGTCGATCGGCTCGTCAATGAAGCTGAGGTTTTTTACATGGAGGGCGACAGCTATCGGCCGCATCAGAGGCAAGAAAAGCTAAAGCGAAAAAAACAAATCGCTTGAACGAAGACGAAAAAAACATCAGGGTGGTATGGGTCGCGGCTCGCATTCAATGGCCGGGAACTCATGCCGCCCTACGCTCGCCGCCGAACTGACCCATTTTAATCCGGTGGCCACCGTCCCCCTGGTACCGGTAAACCGGTGGAAACTGTCCCTTTCGAAGCCGGCGCCTCCAGTTCTGAACACTGGACCGTTACGATAATTCGTAAACGATGAAAGAGAAGTGATCTAGTCTTAGCGACTATCCGGCGCAAACGTTTGCGAGTGCAAACCCATTAGCTACTAGAAGTCTTTTTCGAGGAATTGCTTGCTTTGAGCTGTCAGATTGCTCTTTAAGAACAACTCTGAAAAGGAATGGACACCAAATTCGTTTCGTAGCATTGCCAACGCCGGAGCTAGCTTTTCTTCTAAGCTTTCGACAAAGTCGCTAAGTTCACCAATTTCTGGCGTTGCAATCTGTTTCATCGTGGACTCGAAGCCAGTATAAGCTTTTCTGTCGAGCTTCATCTCAAATCCTCCCGTATTAGCAGAATTCTTTAAAGCGTAAACTAGCCAGCAGATTTCAGAGTTTTCTGGCTTGGTCTGAGTGAGTTCAGGAAGCGTTTCAAAAAAGCGAACATCAACAACTACAGCTGTTTTTTTCTTCCATGCCTGCAAAATCTTGCCTTTATATAAAAGCTGAGGCGCAAGTCGTTTGCGCGACGATGACAGATAGTCGGGGCGGGGATAATTTTTTTCCTTGGACCAATCCATTTCGCCACGCTCATCTGGCTTTGCCATAAAATACTCGAATGGGCGTCTAATGTTGCCAGAAACATAAACGGCTTGAACTTCAACTGCACCGAAGTCTGAAATCTTTCCCGCCTTATCGTGCGCCACTAACACTAAATCAATGTTCCCCGCTGATTCGCCTGTCTTCTCTTTAAGGCGAATTTCTTTTAGTGGAGTCCAAAGCGTTTCCTTTGAGAAAAAATATTGCGCAGCATCTCGACAAATTTTCCATTTCTCTCGAAAACGAACGGGGCAAATCACCGTTGGTAAGTCCTGATTGTCAGTGTGCAAACTGCATACCCCCAACGGACTTTCTTTCTTATCCTTGGTGCATATGGGCGTATTGTTATTGAATGGACACAGCCGATCTTTTCTACTTCGTTTCGCTTCCGCCGACTTGTCAGTAATTTTGAACCCAAAAACTTCCGCTAAAGGTTGTTTCGGGCTTAATTGTCGATTAGCCACGACAGGTCTTTCCCCACGATTAATTCTTCCATCTCTGCGTGGTGAGTGTTTTTCATTGGAATTAGCGCGGTCTGATAACCATAACCCTGAGATAGTTCCCGGAGCTCTTCGCTATCATCATATGTAAATACAAATGGTGATTTTGCTTTTCTAAAAAGGGCTAGTAGGTCTCGATGGTTAAGTTGGTGATGAGTGTAGAGCCTGCGCCCCGCTTTTTTCCCAGCAGCTGTGTAAGGTGGATCAACGAAAATATAAGCGCTCTTGTTTTCAGTGTACTGGGGGATTACGTCGAATGCGGACCCTTGGATAAAACTAATTTTATGCCGAATGGTTCCTATCTCACGAATTCGTTTTGCGAGAGTTTCTGGATACCAGCGCGAAGCGATACCTTTGCCGTTTTCGCCGTTTTTTATTAACCCAGACCCCTCAGCCATGATTCCACCGTGGCTAACTCTATTTCGCAAAATTGTATGAAATGCTCTATCGGCAAGATTTCGAGGTGGCTTTGCTAAAGTTCCTTGGACCTTGTCAAACGTAAGGTCGAAACTCAAGATTCTCTTTGCAAGGTTTTCATGGTCTCCGTGAATAATGGTTTCCCACACAGCAGCCACGTTTTCATCCAACTCGACAAGGATCACCTTTTCCGCCCAATCCTCGAAAGCTGCGGTGAGGCCAATAATTCCACCGCCAGTAAATGGCTCTAGTAGCACTTTAGGTTTTTTATCCGCACTACTCATCCATTTACGAAAGGTCGGAACAAACCATGTTTTACCGCCTGGGTAGCGAAAAAGGCTCCGTTGGGGAACAGAGGCAACGTTTACGATTTTTTTCTTGTCTGAATTTTTATCGAAAAAATTAAGCTGCATCAGTATCTCCGTTGCCTACCCAGATCATTAAACTCTTACTTCATTGGGGCTGTGGTTTTGAGAGGTAGCGCCACCGCCATCACGTACCCATTGATCAACTTCACTTGCCTGAAACTTCCAAAGCTTTCCGAGTTTATGGGCAGGGATTTTCTGTTTCTCAACCCAGCGGTACACGGTTTCTTTTGAAACTCCGAGATGAACAGCAATCTCATCAACCGATAGCCATCGCTCTGTTTTAGAGTCCATGCATTGCCTCACAAGTTGCTACCTTATGAGTATTTGAGACAAGCACTGACAAGTAAATACGAAAATGAGCAAAGTGCTGTTGTGCAAAACGTCACAAAGCTCGAAATTTACTGCTTCAGCTCAGCGGTAAAGAATTTCTACCAGCTCCGAGAGGCAGAAAACAATTTTGCAATGATTGTTCCTCCGTAACGTAGCGTTCCGTAAATTTTAGCTAGTATATTTCTCGTCGCAGCTAACTTGATAATGTGTGTTCATATTCGGTGGTCGAATTCACCGTTCCTGAGACTTCTTCCTTAGGGAAAGCCGTCAGCCAACCCTCAGCCAAAAGTCAGCCAAGCTTTGAGACATAGTGCGATCCCTTGCGACACGCAAACGCTTCGACTGAGCCGCATATCTCGTATTCTTTAGGGAAAATTTCTCAGTGATTTTAAATAAAAAAGGGGCCAACCCGTTAGGATTGGCCCCGAAAGATGGCTCAGGAGGAGGGATTCGAACCCCCGACCAGCCGGTTAACAGCCGGCTGCTCTACCACTGAGCTACTCCTGAATAGATTTTGTGGTTCCTAGGTAATTACGAGAGGTCTCCGACAAAATCAAGCGCTTAATGCCGCGTGGCAGTCTCGCGTGCGTTTCGTGTGCGTGGGAATTGGTATATACGAATTCTTATCAGTTCTACGAGATGGTGCATTGTCATTTCTTGAACAAGAGAACACCCAAAAAAACGGACCTCTTCGAGTGCCAGAATAAAACCCGATTAATAACATCAGATAAGCCTCGGCATTTTCTGTCTCTCATGGCTTCACTTATTTCAAGATGGCTCAAACTTGCCGCTTTGATTTCAAAAATTCTACACGAGGCATGTTCCGAAATCTCACCAAAACATCAACGATTTCCGATCAGTAAATAATGAGTCGCGCTCTTATGCGGTGTCGATATTGGTTAGCGCTTATCTTTGCGTACCTGGTCTTTGCACCGGTTGCCAGCGCCAATCCTGTGGTTACTGCGATATCAGCAGACGAGTCTCAAGAGTTTCGATCTTTTATCACCGAATCAGGACAAAGGTTAATCGATCCTAACGATAATACCTATCGTGGATTCTACGATGCAATTGTTGCTTTGGCCCAAAAACTTGTCATCAAAGAAGATGGCTCAAAGCCAATCAAAATCGTGCTCTTCAATAACCTTAGACACAACGCCATGTTCGTTCAGTTAGAAAATGGCGATCGTGTGCTTGGTTTGAATATCGGGCTTTTGCGATTTATGGAGAGTGACGACGAAATTGCGTTCGCCATTGGTCATGAGCTTGAGCACGGCATTTCAAAAATACAAGACTATATCAAACGTCTTGATACCTCAAACCGAGGAATAGACCAATTGCAAGTACTGGGTCTTCAAAGAGCGGTCGAAAATGAGGTCGACGTGCAATCTGTTTTGAGAAGGGTGCATGCCAGCGGGTTCACCCTCATGGGGCCATTCATTACTTTGACAGAGTTATTGAGGTCTACAGCGATTCCATCTCGCACTCGCATTCAATGACTTCTTCCAGAAAAGATAGCGTTTCATTGGCGCTTACCGGACTAAGAAGAGGTAAGGGTGAAATCGTTAAGGCCGATTCACCTGACCAGTTTGAAAAAAAGCTGATACGGCTCGCTCATGCGAAACTCAGATCGCAGCAATTCAAAGAAGAGCAACTGAGACGGGTTGAGCAGTTTCTGATTAGTTTTGAAACGCCTTTTCAGCAAACACTGGAAAAAATCAAGTCTGGTGAATTCACTTCCGAACATGAACACATGCTCAACGGACTTCACGAAAAGATCTTTGATAAGACAGTGCGTAAAGCTGAAGAGCTGACACATGGTTTGATCTCAATAGAGGAAAGATTAGAGTATGAGCTTCGAGTTCACGATAGAATCTTTAAAGCTTTAGAGGCCGCTCGAAAAAGAGTCTTCGGGAACAAACTCAGTTCTCTTTCGCCTGAACAAGGCGAATTACTGCGATCCCTTTACACCTCAGATTTACCGCTTTCGATCACTGCCCGGTTTGCTCAAATAGGAGATCGATACGAAGACATTATAGATTCGCACAAGCGCTTTAGAGAAGAAGAAAACTCTTACCGAAAAAAAGAATTGTCCGTCAGATGGGCTCGTTCAAATGAAGAAAAGCTTTCATTAGAAGCGGAACTAAAAGAAACAAAAACAAAGTTTTTGCAGGCAAAAAGAGCTTTTGAACTAGAGCTTCACATCTATGATCCTTCAGTTCTGCCACTGCTAGACCGGTATCACGCTCTCAACGCCGCAATTGATCAGGATGATCCCGAAAGCGACAAAAAATACAGTATTCTTCATAAAATGAGAGAAAAAATTCGAAGCAAAAGAAGGCTTTTGGGTAAAGTCGATGCGAAGAAAAAGGCTATCAATAAAGCTATATTACGGCATAGCTTTGAGTCTCTATTGGCAAGCTCTTCAAGTCTTTATGCATTCACGAGGGCTTTGGGAAAAATACTGGATTTAGATCCAGAACTCATCAATAAGAATGCCGTACGGATCTTAGAGGCTTATCCAATGGTAGCCGCGCGAGAACTGGCGAAAGCTGATCTTAAAAAAGATTCCTTTAAAATAGGGACGCTTGCTCAGGAATGGCTGTCTTACAATAGTCCGACAACACTTCATATTCTTGCTGAAGCAAGAAAACAAAACCCAGATAAAGTTAAAAAAATCATAGGCCAGTACGTCGATGTGTTGATCGAGCATGCTCCTGATGCCAAATCGTTAGGGCTTGTTTTTCATCAAGTGGGTGCTCCTGAACGAGCGGAGGGAGATCCATTCTTCATTCACGGGGATGGAAGAGTTGGAATAGCTTATAGCCAAGAATTGGCTGAAGACGTTTTTGATGAGAGACGCACATCGAAGCTGATGAAAAAACTTGAAGCATTAGCCATTGCAGATCTGAGTAGTCTCGCTCGTGGCGAACGCAATGATGCTGCATTTAAGATGCTTTCTGATGTCGTTGAAAGCTATGCACGGAAGATTAGGGGTCTTAAGTCTGCTGGATTCATTTCAAAAAAAATAGAGGCAGACCTAGATCTCAATCGCTCTATCGCGAAGATTTTCAACGAAGGAGTAGAGGCCGTCAAACGGATGGGAAAACAAACCATCAACAATAGCCAGGCTAGAGCCTTGTTGCTCGCAAGGGTTCCGGAATTCAGAGTTTTTTTTGATCCCTACAGAACTGTTTCAAATGATGAAATCGTGAAGACCATACGCGAAGTTGCGAGAATTCCAGAGAGTCGCACCCTATTTAAAGGGTTTGTTAGTTATTACGACGCCCCCACATTTTTTGACGATATCGAGAATCAGTCTGGTAAGGCAATTTTTTTTGAGTTTATTCATGAAGCAGACAGTGTTTTGGAATTTGATACTTTGTATGTTCATGATCGAGCTTCCGCGATTCATGAGAAGCATGACTTCTTCACCTTAGGCAAACAATACTCTGACTGGGCGTCTCGGAACCGCCTAGACAATGCAAAAATGAGTTTCAATGTTTTGAATCCGGCCATTAGAGATCTTGATGATAGGGATCTTCCGAAGGCAAAAACATTTGAACAAGATGCCCATGATCTTTTTGAAGACCGTTTCAATTATTGGTTAAAAAAGTTCTCAAGACAGCCTTACCAAGAACGCATCGAAAACACGTGGTACCATCTTTTGAAAGAAGTGACCTGGAGTAAGCAAGGAAACGGTGCAGACATCGCTGTTCTTGAATCTGCAATAGAACGAAGAACTCCCCAAGGGGCTCGAGAAAGACTTGCCTTCTTTAACGGTCATGTACGCGCCATGGAAAGGTTGGCAGAGGAAAAGGGCGGGAAGATTTCGTATTGGTCAAAAAGAGAGGTAGATGCCGTTTCGGTTAGGAGTGTGATCAGGTCTGATCAAATATCTGACATATCAGATGCAAGCCTACTCATCGACACACATGAGAATTTAATGAAGGTAGAGTCTTCTTCTCCTCTCACAGACCGGTTGTTTGAAGAGATTTGGAAACATCGGAATGTCAAAGAGGTCAAAGAGATTTTGCTTGATCCAAAGTTCGTCGGACGACTCTACTACGATGAAAATCGAAAGCTCTTGGCGTTGTGGCAGCTGGAAGAGAAATTTGATCTTGCCGCTCGCGGCAAAGCTCTGCGTTCGGGGCGAATGAACTCTCCGCGTAACGGAATCATTCGCAAAAGCACCGAGCGTGTCAAAGAATACATCGACGCTCAATTTCCAGAGAAGAGTGGATTAAAGAACCAAATGATCGATTACGTAGAAAAGACGATACTCACGAACAGCTCAGAAACTCAGATTCTTTCAACCTCTAAGCTCACGACAGACAATTGGTACGAGAGCCGCAGGCTCGCAGCAGTAGACCTTCCACAAGTGGTGAACAAAGAATTAAATGACTACCAACGCGTAAAGTGGGTGCAATATTTGATCGGTGCGTCCGAAGAGATCCCACAATTTCAGGTTCCATTTGATCTAGAACGCAAATACGCAAGTAAGGAAGAACTCGCCATGGCCGCGCGCCGTAGTTTTCATGAGGCTGATATCTTTACCCGAACCTATTCGCTTCAACCGCTCTTAGATGAAAAGCACGGTCTGCTCTCTAACCCAGTGCTGAGCGAACGCATTTTCGACACCATTCTCGGAGGACACGCGAACGATAAACTTTATCGCAAGGCATTTTTCGCTTACATGAACGCGCTCGATCCGACTGAAAAGAAAGCGGTGCTGGGATACATCCTTGGTTCGATGGCAGAGGGTTCAAAAAAGGGAGCGTCGGTTAAGACCGTTCTTGAAGCAATGGGAGTGTTTGGAATCAAGGCAGGCCAGTTTCTAAGAACAAGTGGGCTCGTCAGCGAGAAACTTAAGGCCGAGCTCGATCACTTTTTTGACAAAGCCCTAGAACCTAACCGACAAGAAATTGACCAAAGACTGAAAGAAGTTTTTGGAGAGAACCTAGGGCCTGTTCGTCGAGTGCGTGAGCTTTCGGGATCAGGCTCTGTAAACTATGTTGTTGTCGCAGATGTCTTTAGACCTGGCACCGCCAAACCAAAAAGAGTCGTGATTCGTTTCCGGAGAGAAGGAATCGAGGGGCAGGTGTTCAACGAAAATGCCAATTGGACTCGTGCCATAACTACCCTTACGACGGATCAAGACTCCGATGTCAGAAAGATGGGTAGGGTCATTGAAGAAACAAGGGCGCATGCGATGGAAACCTTGAAACCAGGGGGGATCGAGCTTGATTTAGAAATAGAGGTAAATGCTTACGGAGATGCGAGTGCTGCCTACGGGCGCCCGAAGCACGCGAAAACTCGTTTCCGCATTGAGGTGGCTAAGCCGCTTCCCGAGCTTCTAGAAGCTATTCCGGCAAAGTACAGGAAAACGGTTTCGATTTATGAGGCTGTAAATCACGTTCCTTTATCAGAAATAAAGTCAAGAAAGCTCAGAGCTCAAGCTGCCTCAGAAATTGTCGAGGCTGAGTTCGAAGCTCTTTTCAATAAAGGAGTTTTTGATCCCGACGGTCACCCCGGAAACTGGTTGATCGATTTAGAAAATGGCCGATTGGTGAGGATCGATTATGCTCAGCTGAGAAAGCCGCCAACAAATGAGATCCAAGCTTTTAAAAAGATGTTGTCAGAGCTTCTCTATCCCGACTTAGAAAAAAGAAGTGGCGCTGTTGCCGCCCAATTTTCTGCACTGATAGACATTAGTGCAGAGGTTGGCGATATTACTCCGAGAATAGCTAGAATCCTTAACGACCCAAAGATGCCGGACTTTCGAAATCCACACGAGAGGTTCTTCTTCATACGCGAACGACTCGAGGACTTGCTTCAAGCAGAAGGGTTTGAAAAGGCCGAAGTGCGCTTCAAAGACAGCGCGCGGGCGGCGCTGAGCTCACTTGCGCGAACTCAAATTTATAGAGAGCACATGGGTGACTCGGCTTATGTAGATTTGCTTCTCGAAAAATTAGGCATCAGCCCAGTTCGATATAAGACTGCGATCTTCTCGAAGAGTTCTTTTAGATCTGTCTCGAACTTTATTGGTCGATGCATTGGCAATACCGTTGGTAAACTAGAAGTATTTGGTAAAAAGTAGGGTTTCTCCACCCAATGCATTTCTAAACGGCATTTTATGGGTCACGTTTTTTGCCGCTGAGTTATAGCTACCCTAGCCTCTGCAAGCCCCATCTCTGGCGACCGCAGCGCTTCTTCCATACGCTTTCGAACTTCTGCCATCAGCTTTGGCATGTCTTCAAGCGTCATTCCAGCAGTTGGAATCGGTTCAAGCACTTTCATTACAACGTCGCCCTTATAAATCTTCTTCTTCTTCCAATCAAAATACGACAAGAGATGCTGGTGCACGATCGGTACAACAGGTACGCCGGCGCCAATGGCCATGTAAAACGCCCCTTTTTTAAAGGGCTTCATTTCAAGTGCGCCACGATTTCGGGTGCCTTCAGGAAAGAGCATGACCGAGACTCCTCGCTCTTTGATCGCGCGTGTAGCGACATCAAGTCCTGAAAACGAACTCTTTCGACTCGCGCGATCAATCAAGATATTGCCCGAGCCGACGAAGAAGAACCCAAAAAGCGGAATCCAACGCAGCTCTTTCTTTCCGATGATCACAGTGCGGTACGGAAAGAAAGCCGACATTGTAATGATATCCAAGTTGCTTTGATGATTGAGAACGTAAATGCAAGGTTGATTGATATAGAGTCTGGTTCGATTTTCGACCCGTACTCGATATCCCATGATCGGATGCGCCGCCCAAATCACAATGCGCGCGAACACCGCCCCAAGACTTGGGTTTTTCCATTGAAAAGGGGCGAGCAAGATCCCGATGCAACACGCAATGAAAAACCAGGTCCATGCTCCGAAGAAACGCAAATAGAACTCGATGCGATGCATATCATTTCGTTTTACTCGAGCTTAAGCGAACCACAAGAAAAAGTTGACATCGCAGGGTGTCGTCGTTAAGACGCGCGCAGGGGACCTTTCAATTTATAAAAAGAGGAAGTTTGTGTGATCAAACTACGCACCTATATCTTCATGGACAGCTTGCAGCCTCAGTTGGCGGAGTTCATGGGTACAACGGCTCAAGGGTTTTTACCCATTCCTGGCGATGCATCTTTGTTCGTAGAGACGGCACCTGGAATGGCTATCCATCGTGTGACTGACGTGGCGCTTAAGGCAACGCATGTGCGTTTGGGGATGCAGGTCGTAGAGCGTTCGTTTGGCTCTCTAGAAGTACATGCCGACGATCAGGGCGCGGTGCTTGAAGCAGGACAGGCGATTCTAAACGCGCTTGAACTCAAAGAGACACAAAGGCAAAAACCAAAAATCGCCTGGAGTGAAACCATTCGCGCCATTGAGCCTGATCACGCGGTTATCATCAATAGACAGAAAAAAGGCAGCCAGCTGCTTCCAGGATACAGCATGTACATTCTTGAAACTGAACCTGCGGGTTATATCTTGTACGCTGCGAATGAAGCAGAGAAAGCGGCCAATATCACACTTGTTGACGTGAGGCCTTTTGGAGCGTTTGGCAGGCTCACGTTGATGGGCAGAGAAGCTGAGATCGATGCTGCGGCCAAGGCTGCGAGAGCGTGCATCGAAAAGCTTGAGGGTGTGCAATAGTTTTAGGAAAAGTTTTTTGAACGAAAGTTTTTGAGGAGGGATTCATAAATGTCAGATGCACTAGGAATGATCGAAACCAAAGGTTTCGTGGGATTGGTTGAAGCTTCAGATGCGATGGTGAAAGCCGCGCGAGTAGAGCTTGTAGGGTATGAGAAGATTGGCGGTGGTTATGTGACCGCAATCGTGCGTGGCGATGTGGCTGCAGTGAAAGCTGCGACAGAAGCGGGTGCGCGCGCTGCTGAAAAAGTAGGCGAGCTCGTGAGTGTACATGTGATTCCACGGCCTCATGGCAATATCGACGCAGCTCTTCCTCTAGGACGTGCGGGTAAGACCGACAGCGCGGGTCGTCCTACCGGATTTGCAAATCCTACGACACACGCGCCGGTAACTCAGTAATGATCGTGGGCCGGGTGATCGGAACTGTTGTTTCGACGCGAAAAGATCCGAAACTAGAGGGGTTGAAACTTCTAGTTGTGCAGCAAACCGATCTTTCGGGGTCTGCAAAAGGCGGCCAAGTCGTGGCCATCGATTCCGTTGGTGCAGGCGTAGGCGAAGTTGTTCTGTGTGCTTCAGGTTCGAGTGCCAGACAGACAGAATCGACTCAGAACAGGCCTGTCGATACCGTGGTGATGGCGATCGTAGATTCGATTGAGGTCGGAAACGAAACGGTATTCCGTAAGTAAGTAGGGAGCGGTTTTAAACCATGCTTGAAGGACAGTCTGGGCGAATCCAAAGTTACGATATCCAGATGATCGTCGATCGAGTGGTTGAACGACTCAAGAGTGGGGGGCAGTCTTCTACCGCACAAACGCGGCCAACTTCGTTGGGTCTAGGCGTAGTTTCAACGAGGAACCATGGCCTCGGAATATTCTCGACGATTCGTGAAGCGGTGGGCGCAGCTCATGAAGCGCAAAAACGCTTCGCTGCGCTGCCGCTTTCACAAAGAAGAAAAATCATCGAGGCTGTTCGGGAGCTCATGCGAAAGCATGTCGAGGAACTCTCAATTCTTGCTGTTGAAGAAACGGGCTTGGGAAGGATTGAAGACAAACGCTCAAAAAACTTGCTTG
>JBFMCE010000093.1:0-15345 GCA_040754655.1 Bdellovibrionota bacterium
TCGAAACCCGGGAAAAAAGAGAGAGCTGTTATCTCTCTTTGCACGCCGAAGCGCTTCGACAAGTAGAAGAGTACCTTAAACTTCATGGGTTCGCAGTCGTGTCTTCAAGTCCGATGAGATGGGTGCTTACAACGGGAATCGTTGAAAACGACCTCAACGGCATGGAAACCCTTCAACACGAAGCTGTGCTGAAAGTTCAAAAGGAAAACAAATTCGCGGAAGTCATCCTGAGAACATCGGTCTTCATTCATGTCTTGACCATCTCTCAGAGAGTGCAAAAAGATGAAGTGCTCGACGAGCTTAAAAACGTCATCAGTCCTGGAAAAAAAGTAAGACGGTTTGAAAAGTCGCTCTTTTCCGATCTCAATGCAACGGTCATCAATCCTCTCTCTGGCCGTGCGATTATTCCTGACCTGAGACTGCGTATTTTCCCCCGGGAAAAGACAGCAAAAGAAGGAATAGCCAACGACACTGACCTTGCGACACGCGAATGGACGCTCAGAACCACAAGACTTGCTTGCACTCATCAGTTCGCCCCAGTTGAAGTTCCGATAGAGTAAGGTCTCGGAAAAAAACGCCTCAAATCAACGCGCTGTGTCTTGCTAGGGACCATACTACATACCGTAAACTATTCTACGGAGGTTACTCAGGGTGGAGTATCTCAGCCCCAAGGATGGGGGCCTTCTTCAAACCTTTCGTTCGCTTCATCAAAGTCCCATCACGCCGCGAAGAATTCGCTCAGAACTCTTGCTTGTGGCCGTGTTTGGTTTCGCAGTCGTGCTTTTGCTCGTATTTTGTTCACGCGCTCTGGCGGCTCCGATTCCCGTTGTGAGAGTGATGGTAGAGCGTGAAAAGGAATCGATTCTTATCCAAGGATTCGATCTCGTCGTGGCTCAAGCTGAAACCCAAAAAAAACTTGGCAGGCAAGCTGGGCGCGCGTCGATCGCGGTGCGATGTTCGCTCGGAGGCAAGATCTCGCTTCATATCGAGCCTCGCAGGGAAGTGAAAGTCGAAGGCGCGATTCATGTCGCGAGTTTGGGCGGATTTATCCGCGTTGGGCAAAACCAATATAGAGACGATCTGTACATCTATTCGTTCAACGGCGATTGCATCGTCGTGAACCATGTTGATCTCGAAAAATACGTCGCAGGCCTTCTAAGTTCTGAGATGTCGCCAAAGTGGAACTTACAGACTTTGATGGCTCAAGCGGTCGCCGCGAGAACTTACGCGATCTATCAGATGAGAACCAGCGGTTCGCTCTCGTATAAAGGGCTTAAACCTCCGTTCGACCTTGAGTCGACCGTGAAAGACCAGGTTTATGAGGGCGCTCATCGCGAACAGTACAAGACAATCCGCGCCGTCCAACAAACTCGAGGCCAAGTGTTGATGTTTGAAGAAAAACCGATCAAGGCTTTTTATCATTCTACTTGCGGCGGTACGACCGAGACACCAGAGCGTGTTTGGGGTGCGCGTTACCCGTACATGAGCTCAGTCGAGTGTGGTTTTTGCAACCGGTCTCCGCGTTTCAATTGGACCTTTAGCGTCGCGACCAACGAACTTGAAAAGCGGCTTTCTCAGGCGCGTCTTTTGAAAGGAAGGCTTTCCTCCATTCGCGTGGCCGAGCGAAATCGCTTGGGAAGGGCGGCCAAGATCGAGGTTCGGGGATCGGAGGGAACGACGACGATGAGCGCTATTCGCCTGCGCGACCTTTTGGGCACCTCGCAACTGCGGAGCACGGACTTCGTGTCAGTCAACCATGCGGGGAAAGTCGTGTTCGTCGGCCATGGCTCAGGCCACGGCGTGGGAATGTGCCAGTGGGGCGCACGCGTTATGGGCGATAAAGGCAAGACTCATGCGCAAATCCTCAAACATTACTATCCTCAAGCGCAGCTCAAAAACTTGTATTGAAGCATTTGCATGAAGCTTCTACTGGCCGCCGCCGCTATCATCACTTTTATTTAAAAGTTCTGAAACGAACAGTTTTCGAATTTGACCAACGAGATAAAGAGAGCCCGTGACCACAATCATGTCGCGCGGGTCTGCGCTTCTGAGCACTTCTTGCAAGGCCTGCTGTGGATCTGGCCACGCTCCCTGACAGCTTTTTAGCCACTCTCCATACTCTTGAATTCTTCTTCCTCGAAATGGGGTTTCGGTCAAATAGAGGGAAGCGTCTGGAAGTTTCTGCAAGGGCCTTAAAATTCCATCGAGATCTTTTTCACGGCCCACTCCAACGATCAGGTGAAGATGGTTGCGCGGGTAGTCTTTCAAAAGTTGGACGAGGCTTTCGATTCCCTGCGGATTATGATCGCCCGAAAGATAGAGCCGGCGTTTTAAGTTTGCGCTCTCGACTTTTTCCATTCGACCCGGCCATTGCACCTTTTCAAGCGCGTGAAGCGCGCGGCCCGGATCAAAGCCCAGCGCTTCAAAAGCAGTGAGGGCGAGGGCAGTGTTTTCGGCGCCTCGCCAACCCGGAAGTTTGAGAGGCGCTTCTCCCCACTCGCTTCTGAGCAAGTAGCGGGGTTCTTCAAAGTCTTGACTCTTGACGCTCAGATCAAAGGATTTTGAGCAAATCCAAGTGCTGTTTGTTTTTTCTGCCGCCTCGCGCGCAAGGCTCGCCACCGAACCGTCGGTGAACGGAGAGTGCACGACGGTCGAGTCTTGGCCTACGACTCCAAATTTATTCGCGGCGATCTCGGCAAGCGTCTCACCAAGCAGGTTTTGATGGTCAAAACCAAGTCGCGAAATGACATTGAAAGCATGGGGAATGGCGTTGGTGGCGTCCCAGGTGCCGCCAAGCCCCACTTCAAAAATCATCCAGTCCGAGGGCGGCGTGATGGCTCCCGCCGCAAAAGCCCAGGCAGCCATCAAGGTGAGCGTCTCAAAGTGGGTGAGTTGCAGATGACGGGTTTTCTCAGAGACATGATCGTAAGCTTGGCAGAAGAGATCTCTCGATATGTCTTTGCCCGAGAGGCGAATGCGCTCAGTGTGTTCAATCAAGTGAGGCGATGTGTAAAGGCCAACGCGCGAACCAGTTGAAAGCAAGAGTGCTTCGAGGCTAGCGCACACGCTTCCCTTTCCGTTGGTGCCGGCGACGACAACGGCTCGACTGGGGTCGATTGAAAAAGAAGAGCCCAGTCCCAGGGCTTTGAGCCCTTGTTTCGTGGGTTCAAGCGCTGGGCGTGTTTTTGGCATCACGCCGCGCGCTTCAAGAGCTTGAACCACTTGCCGGTAGCGTGAATCGTTCATAAAAGCGCGGCGGCAACCCTGAAGGCTCGCGCGTGGATTTCAATATTATGCACGCGAAGATAATCGACTTTTGCTTGGGCAAGCCAAAGCGACGCGCCGACGGTCTCAATATCGCGCTCTGCAAATGCGCGCGAGGTGAATTGCGAGAAGAACGATTTTCGTGAATGGCCCACGAGAATCCTCACGCCAAGCTCTTTGAATCTTTCGATTTCACGCAAAATTTGAAGTGATTGCTCGGCGGTCTTTCCAAAACCAATGCCTGGGTCAAAGATGAGGCGATCCCTCGTGAATCCTTCCTTCTCAAGCTCGCCGATGCGGCCTTCTGCCCATCCTAAAACCACCTCAACCGGATTCGCATTTGCCGCGATGACCTTTGATTTGTCAGCAGGCACGCTAAGGCTATGCATGAAAACAAGATCTGCTTCAGAGTCTGCGATCGTGCGGCGCATTTCAGGGCAAGCCGCGCCGCCGACATCATTGATCCAATCAACGCCAATTCGCAGCGCACGCCTTGCGACTTCGGCATGTCTGGTGTCAATGCTGACGAGCGGATACCGAGTTTTTTCATCCAATCGTTCCAGCACTGGGCCAAGCCTCATCCATTCGGTTTCGGCATCCAGGGCCTGGGCGCCAGGACGGGTTGACTCGGCTCCAAAATCAAGAACAGATGCGCCCTCGCCCGCGAGTTGTTCCGCCTGTGCGATTGCGGCCGACGCTTCAATGCATTTTCCGCCGTCAGAAAATGAGTCTGGCGTGATGTTCACGATCCCAACGAGTTCGGGTGAACAGAGTGAAACAGGCCTTGTCTCAAAAGGCATTGAGCTTAAGTTCCACCTTGCGGCGAGTTCTCTTGATTTTTTGCCTTCATTTTCGCCTGCTCTGGGATAAGTCCATTCCGGCGCCAAGTCTCGCAGTGGAAGCAGCGCAAACGGGCGCCCAAGCAACTCGGGGTGGGGAATCTGCAGCTCGGGCTCAAGCGAAACCAAATCATTCCAACAGAGGATATCAATATCGATTTGGCGTGGGGCCCACTTCTCGCGGCTCGATCGTCCGAGTTCACGTTCAATTTTTTTTATTTTGTGCAGCAGTTCAAACGGGCTAAGGCGCGTCTGAATCTCGATGGCGAGGTTCAGGAACGGGGTATTCCAATCCTTGGGCGACGCTGGCGGAACCAGGGCGACTGATTCATAGAACGCGGAAATACCCTTGATCTGAACCAGCCTTCGCAATGCTCTGATGGCATTCCGGATGTTTTGCTCGCGCGCACCAAGGTTTGAGCCCAGGCCCAGAATGATCATATGGCGTCACCAAAAGAAAAACTTGCGCCGTCTTTCACTTCAGGGATGGGTGGGTCTTTCGTCACAGTCACCAGAAGCCTGAGATCTTTGGCGATGGCCTTTCGGATCTCGGCGTGAATGCCAAAGGCCATGTGTTCGATGAGCTTAAAGGGCTTGCTTTCACAATACTGGCGCACGACTTGAGTGAGCTGGCCATAGTCGACCGTGCCTACCAAGTCATCGGTTTGACAGGCCGTCGGCGTTTTCTCGAATCTGATCTTAAAGTCGACTTTGATAGGTTGCAGGGCCGCGCGTTCTTCCTCGCCCCACCCTAGATGAACCATCAAGCGAAAGCCTCGCACACTCAAAATACAGCTTTGTTCTTGCGTCGTGCCCATTTGATCTCCTCGTCTCGCGGCTTTTTACCAAATTGCGATAGTTTTTGATATAACTGCGGCCGATGCGCACTGAAAGTTTCGATTTTGAGCTCTCTCCTGACCGAATCGCTCAACACCCTCTCGAGCCCAGGCATGCTTCGAAGCTGATGGTCTGCCAAGGCAAAGGAAGCTTGGGAAGCTGGAACTCGGGCTCTTTTAAATTCTTTCACAAGAGCTTTTTCGACTTGAGCGAACTTCTTACTGCGAATGACTTCCTCGTTTTGAATGACGCCAAGGTCTTGCCCGTGAGGCTTCTCGGACGGAGAAGGGAAGGCACGGGCGGAGCGGTTGAGGCCCTGCTCTTGAGGCGCAATGCTGAGCGAGAGTGGTCGGCGCTCTTGCATCTTTCGGCGCGAGTCAGGCCAGGGCTTGAGTTTCTCTTCGAGCCAGGGCTCGTTGCAGAGGTGCTCTCGACCCATGAAGAGAGGCTTGCCAACGAAGGAGAGGTGCGACTGCGTTTTTCCGGCCTTTCCCTGGATCGAATCTCTCTTGAGACGTGGTTAGAGCGTTACGGGCATGTTCCGCTGCCTCCATATATCGAGCGAGACGACCGCGCCGAAGACAAGAAGGCCTATCAAACGGTTTACGCCGCAAAACAAGGTTCTGCCGCCGCGCCGACGGCGGGTTTTCACTTCACCGGCGAACTCTTGGAAAAGCTTCAAGCCAAGGGGGTTGAAATGGCCCATCTCACATTGCACGTGGGGCTTGGCACATTCCGGCCGATCAAAACCGAAACTGTTGAAGAGCATAAGATGCACCGGGAGACGTTTGAGCTTTCTACAGACTTCATGCAGGCGTTTGCGAATGCCAGGCGCCGCGGCAAGCGCATCGTCGCCGTGGGAACTACGGTGGTGCGCGCTCTTGAAACTTGGGCGCTGCTTTGCGATGAGAGAAAAGTCGAGCTGGGTTCGCCTGAATCGACCGGGATTTTTGAGACCCAGGCCTACATTCATCCGGGACCTGCGGGTGAACTTTATCCTTTTAGAGTCGTGCAAGACTTGATCACGAACTTTCATTTACCCCGCTCATCCCTTTTGGTCTTGGTGGGAGCCGCGATGGGAGTTGAGCCGGTGATGCAGGCGTACCGACTCGCGCTTGAGCGAGAATACCGGTTCTTTAGTTATGGTGATGCGATGTTCATCACCGGGGAAGACAGGAAACTTTGAACATGCTTAAAAAACACACGCTCGTGGTGGGCCCGTTTCAATGCAATTGCAGTGTGCTGGTCTGCGAGAAGACGAAAGAGGCCATCGTGATCGATCCGGGCGATGAGTTTTCGCGCATCCAGGAATGGTGCAGCAAATCGCGGATCACCCTGAAATACGCGGTCCACACTCACGCGCATCTTGATCATATCGGCGCGGTAAGTGAACTGAAGCGTTGGTGTCCGACAATGAAAATCGCCTTGCACAAAGATGATGACCAGCTTTACCAGAACCTGCCGATGCAAGGGCAGCTCTTTGGATTCAGCTATGACGTTCCACCTCCGGTCGATCATTTTGTGAACGACGAAGAGGTTTTGAAGTTCGGCGAGCACGAGTTCTCGGTAATACACACTCCGGGTCATTCGCCGGGCGGAATTTGCCTGCACTTCCAAGGCGGTGTTTTGAGCCAAGAACCCGTGATGTTCACCGGAGACACGCTGTTTCAACAGTCAATCGGCAGAACCGATCTCTGGGGCGGTGACCATCGCACGCTCATCAAGAGCATCAAGAGCCGCCTTTTGACCAAAGACGAGCAGACGCGGGTTTTCCCGGGGCACGGTGCGGCGACTTCGATCGGGATCGAAGCGAAACAAAATCCATTTTTATAGGCGAGACAAGGCATTTTCTACCGATTGCGCGCTCACGCTAGTTCCGTAAACTTAAGAACTAACCGTCGGAGGGGCGTCAATGCGCTATCAAAGAAAACTCAATCTCATCGCAATTCTTGCAATAGTCTTGGTGGTCGCTGCCTGTGGAGGCAGCAGAAAGATTCTGGTCGTCAAATCAGAACCCGCGGACGCCGAGGTTTGCATCAAAGGCAAGGGCGGTAGCGAGTATTTCTCGAACTCAAAAAACTGCGTCGGTACGACGCCGTTTGAAGCGGATAGGGTGAAGGTCGTCGACGTCGAAGGCGAAAAGCGCGTAGTGAGCTTCAAAGACGTTGAAGGCGATAAGGAAAGTTTTTACATCGTCGTGAGCCGACCAGGTTACAAGCCGCAAGCGGTCGAAGTGCCCGCGTGGGAGCATGTCGTGAAACTGCAGCCCGAGGGGGGGATGGCGACTCCGTCTGATGCCGCCGCGTCTACCCAAACACAAAGCCGCGCCGTGATGAAGATCACCTCTGAACCGGTGGGCGCGTTGGTTTATATCGGCGGAACTTTGAAGGGAAATACGCCCTTCTCTTATGAAGGTCAGACCGGAACGGTGAATGTGAAGCTTGAGCTTGCGGGCCACCAGACGATCGAAAAAGCTTTGGCTCTGGATGCGTCGGTGCCTTTGAACCTCAATTTCAAGATGGTTCCCGACGGCGCGACGGCGAATCCTGCGCGGATGCCGGCTTCAAAGCAAGAATCAAACAATCCATAGGCTTTTCACGATTCAGGCCTCGCCCGCTTTTGCCGGCAGACAATTCCTCTTCCGGTTTCTTAGCCGTTGGAATACGATACCGCCATGGCAAGAATCTCAGCGTGCGTCATCGCATACAATGAAGACCGTTCGATCGCGCGGTGCTTGAATTCGCTGCGCTTTGCGGATGAGATCATCGTCATCGACGGTTTGTCTACCGACCGCACCGTTGAAATTTCCAAATCCATCGCCACAAAAGTGGTACAGGCGCGTTGGGAGGGTTTTGCCAAGCAGCGCAATCGCGCGCTCTCCGAGGCGTCTGGAGAATGGGTGTTTTTCCTTGATGCCGACGAAGAAGCATCCCTTGATCTTGGCGGCGTTCTTTGCAAGATCGCCCAAGGCGATCTCTCTGAGCACCCGAATTGTTATTCAATAAAAAGAATTGAGTATTTCCTGGGCAAGCGGCTCGAATATGGCCCAGGGAATCCGTCGTACCAATGGCGGTTTTTCAAGCGAGAGGGGGTTCGGTTCGAAGGCGATGTGCACGAGTATCCTAGATTTGACGGGCCTGTGGGTCTCATTTCTGACGCCGCAATTCATCATTGGCCCTCGTTGGGGATTGATCGGTTTTTGAACAAACTCAACCATTATACGACTCTTGAAGCGTTGGATCGTTTTGCTCTTGGGCAGAGAACAACTCTTTTTCACGCGTTTGGCACTTTCTTCACCACCTTCTTGAAAAACGGGGTGCGGTACCGCGGCTTGCTCAACGGGCGTGCGGGACTGGTCTTGACCTTGCTTGAATCGATTTCACGGGTGGTGCGCCACCTGAAACTCTGGGTTTTTTGGCAGGTTTACGAAGGACGCATGAAGCTTGACCTTGGTTTGAGTTTGCCGAAACCGGGTTCAAGATCGGCCCCGACGCGCGAAGACTTGGAACGCCCGCTTTGGAAGCTCCCTCGTGGGGGCGCGGTATGATGGTCGTCCATTCATGCACGTCGAAGAGTTTTTCAGGCCTTGAAAGTTATGTTCTCGAACTGGTCACCTGGCAGAATAAGCTGAGTAAGCCTGTGGTGCTCTATTGCCGCGAAGAAAGCCAGCTTGCGCGTGAGGCCGAGCGCCGGGGAATTCCATTGTGGCTCATCGGGCCTGATGAAAAACCCGGTCCGCTCTTGTGGTCAAAGATGTGGACGGGCTGGAAAGAACGCCTCCGCGGAGGAGAGGTCACTTTGCATATGCACGCGGGAGGCGAACCTTGGTTTCACTTGCCTTGGCTTGCCGCGCGCTCCTCCCAACTCAAAAAGGCGATTTTGCATTACCATATTTGGATCAATCACAAGAAAAACGACCCGCTCCATCGCGCGCTCTTTCTAGGGATTGATGAGGTTTGGACTTCCTCTGAGACGGCGAGGGCTCATCTCGCTACGTTACTGCCGATTGAGCGAAAAAAAATTAGAGTCGTGCCTTATGGAAGAGATGTGCGACTGCTTCAAGGTATCTCAAAAGAGCAATCGCGCCTTCAGGTGCGAGCAAGGTTCGGTCTTGGCGAAAAAGACGTGCTCGGGATCTGCGTCTCAAGGCTAGAGCCGATCAAAGGGGTAGGCGAGCTCTTTGAGGCATTCGTAAAGATCGCTCCTGAGTATCCGCAGGCCCATCTTTTGATCGTGGGTAACGCTTCTCCCAATAATCCTGAGGCGCAGAGGTTTTCGGAAGGGCTCTACAAGCGTTACGCCTCTCTCGAAGAAAACGTGCGAAGGCGTCTACATTTGCCGGGTTATGAATCAGAGTGTTTGCCGATCATGGCGGGGGCGGATTTTTATGTCTTGCCATCTTACGAAGAGTGCATGTCGCTTGCGATGCTGGATGCTTTGATTTTAGGGCTTCCGATTGTCGGAACCAATTCCGGCGGCACGCCATCGGTCGCAAGGCCTGATGAGACCGGCATCCTCGTGCCTCCTCGAAATGCCGATGCGTTAGCCTCGGCGTTAGGCCGGCTTTACGGCGACCTTGAACGTCGTCGTGAATTGGGAAAGGGAGCTCGCGCTTTAGGCCCTGCTTTCGATCGCGAAAAAATTTTTACCCAAATTTGGGAATGGTATAGCGCCCCGGTCCCTTCTACAATGAATGCATGACGATCAAGAACTCGAGGCGAGTTCGGCTTTTTCTGGCGGTATCGGCGCTTTGGATCGCCATTGGGCTGACGTACTCGAATAGTTTCACGATCGCGTTTCAGTTTGATGACACCCACACGGTTCAATCGAATCTTTACATCCGCTCACTCAAGCATCTGCCCCGGTTTTTCGTCGACTCTAAGACTTATTCTTATCGCCCAGAGAACAGCGGCTACCGTCCGATGACGACTACGGCCGTCGCTTTTGGTTTCGCGCTCTCAAAGCTTGAGACCTGGGGTTATCACCTTATAAAACTCATCGAGCATTGCCTGGTCGCGCTGCTTTTATTTGGGGTGGCGCTAAGGCTGCTGCCGCGGTCAAAGAGCGGTGAGGTCGGAGGCTTTGACCAGAATGCCTCGGTCGCCTGGTTCGGCGCTTTGATTTTTGGCGTTCACCGCGCCAACACCGAGACCGTCAATTACATCAGCGCGATCTCAACGTTGCAGGCGGGATTGTTCTTTCTCTTGAGTTTTTACCTCTATTTGCGTTTTAGAGAGTCGAAAAGGAAATCCACCTTCGCACTTTCGGTGTTTGCCTATTTCTTGAGTACCTTGAGCAAGGAAGAGGGCATCACCCTTCCAGCCATGATCTTCCTCTACGAATGGATTTATGGCCGTGCCTCGAACGAGGGTTATTTGAAGGCGTTGAGGGAAAAGGGATGTCGATGGGCGAAACTCGTGGTTCCTTATGCACTGGCGGCGGTCTTGTTCGTGGCGCTGCGCACGGTGATTCAGCCCGATATCGCCGATGCTTCGCGCGGCAATGTGCCTCGATTTGACTATTTCATCACCCAGTTTCGGTCGTGGCTGCATTATTGGGGACTTTTTTTCTGGCCGGTCGAATTGAATGCCGACAACTTGAGCTTTGGTTTCTCGGAAACGCTCGCCGACCCGCGAGTGTTGGGCGCGCTGGCCGTGCATCTCATGATTTGGGTGGTTGCGTGGTTCGCGAGGCGGAGGAATCGGTTCTTCTTTTTTTCAGTCTGCTGGATTTACGTCACCGTGCTTCCCGCTTCGAGCGTGTTTCCTCTGGTCGAGGCGGTCAACGAACACCGCATGTACATTCCCTATATGATGCTTTCGGTGCTGGCGGTTTGGGGAGTTTTCGAGGGGGCAAGGCGCGTGGCCGCGCGTTTGAACCGGGGCGCGAAGGGGGCCGTGATCCCGGCTTGCATATTCCTTGGTGTTTGCAGCGTCGCGCTCGCGCTTGGAGCGCATGCTCGAAACGAGGTCTGGCAGACGGATGTTTCTCTTTGGGCGGATATCTATGAGAAGAATCCCGAAAGCCCTCGTGCGATGAATGTCTTAGGAGTGTCTTTGGTCAATCGCGGTGAGTTTGACCGTGGCACGCCGCTTTTAGAGAAATGCCATCAGATCGCGCCTCAGTATTTACCCTGCATTGTGCATTTGAGTATCGCGTATGCGCATTACAAGAAGTTTGATCGTGGGTTAGAGCTTTTAAAGGCGGGGCATCATCTCGACCCCAACTATGTGCACATCAACTATCACCTCGGAAGTTATTACAAAGACCATTACGGCGATTACGAGAAAGCACGTAAACATTTGAGGCTGGCCCATGAGTTCTCGTCAGGGCGTTTCTTCCAGGCCACTGTGAAACTTGCCGAGATGAGTTTGGAAGAAGGAAGGATTGAAGAAGGAGTCTCTATCGCCGAGTCGATTTTGCGGATGGATCGCTCAAACGGAGACGCCTGGGAGGTTTATGCCAAAGCGCTTTTATTGAGCAATGATCTCTCGAATGCGCTTGCGATCTTCACCAGGCTTCTTGAGGCCGCTCCCGACTCTTTTCGTTACCAACTCGATGTGGCGAATGTGGCGGAACGGGTGGGCGATTTGCGCAGGGCGCGCGAACTCTATGAGAAGGCGGCTCTTTCGAAGCCCACCCTCATTCAAGCATGGAAGGGCTTGGCGCGCGTTACGGAGAGAGGTGGCGATCTTGCGCTCATGAGGCGAGCGCAAGGGCGAGTTGCGGACTTGAAGCGTTCAGGACGCTGGGATCTCCTTTATTCAATGTTTTTCGTTGATGAGGGTCAGGTGGGGCGGGTTCAGTGATTCCCCGCTTATGAATTGATTTAATTGACTATCTCGATGGTTCTGGGTAATTCAAAGATCATTGGATGTGTCATGGCTGGTGCGCGGGGTTACTTTTTTCTCTCTATTCTTTTCGTGGGTTTCGCGTTCGCGTCTCCGCCGTGGCGGGCTTCCGGTGCTTACGCTTCTTCTCATTGCGTGGATCTGCTTCTGAACGAGGTGCTCGGGACCCACAGCCTTGGTTTCGACCCTGCTACCACGGAGGTTATTCGCGCGTACAATCTAGCGGTCACTTATTCCGCCAATAAACCGCGAGCTAACACCCCTGCTCAAGCTATCAAGGCTTATCTAAAGGTGAGGCGCCACCTTGAAGCCGCGAAGCTTCTATTGCCTGAGAATGTTCACCTGCAAAAAGCGACCATCGAACTTGAGCCGATTTCAACGATGATAGCATTGTACCATGAGCTTCGCGGGCCGCGCGACAAGTACGACAACGTAGCGGCGGAACTGCGAGTGTATGCGAGAGATCTTAAATCTTATCTGGCTGACCAGGCGCTCGCTCTTGAAACTGCGCGATCATTTGATCAAGCTGTCTGGCTTTATTCATTGATGCGCGAATCGCCGAAGAAGGCGGAAACCCACCTCTATTTGGCTGATCGTTATGAAAAGATGGGGCGCCTTCAAGAATCCGCGTGGCTTTTCCGTAGAGCGGGCGAATATGCGCGTGCAGAGGCGCTTGAGGCGACGATCGAGGAGGTTTTGAGGGAGGCTCCCATTCGCTCTAAAAGACCGATGGCGGGAAAAGGGGTTTTTAGCCGCTCAGCCACCCATCCTTACCTTGTCGACCTTGAGGGCGGCATTACGGCAGTGGTCCGCGTCGAGAAAGATCATTTTGCGTCAAATATCGATCATGAGGTGGGAGCCTTTCATCTGGACCGTGCGTTGGCGTTGGACGTCGTTCCTGTGACGGTAATCCGCGAGATCGAGGGGGCGCGTTGTTCGTTGCAGTATTTTTTCAAAGACGCCCCGGTCGCCGCCTTGCTCAATCACCATTCTTCCAACTTTAAAATACGATTATTGAATGACTTGCTCGAACGTTTCGACACTCACGCAACCAATGCGGTGGTGCTGCCTCTTGATCTGCAGGCTACGTTTGATTTTGGGTATCTTGCTGAAGCTTCGAATGCTTTTGTATACGCGCCTCCTCTGAGTCCACGACTGCATTTCGACGCCGTGCGAGTGACGAGTTCTATTCGCGACGCCGATGTCGAAAAAATTCGCACGCAGCTGGGAGACTCCTTCGGAGAAGCCCGGTTGAATCATGTTTTGCGGAAGATTGAGCTGCTCAAAGCGGAGCTCTCACCTTAAAGGGTCACTCGAAATCGTCATCGGCTATGAAATTGACGATGGGATCGCTAGATTCAGGGTCTTTGAAGTCCTGTGACTCCAAGCTAGCTACCGAAGGGAATGCCTCGCGTTCTGCTTCTAAAAATTGCTTAACCTGATCAGAAGAAACCGTTATCTCGCGATTGCCGAGCGAGCTGATCATTTCAGCGAGCTGCTCATTTGAGGGGTTGCTGATGCCCTGAGATAATAGTTTTCCGTTGGCCTCTGTTCTCTTCCAGAAAATTTTCTTCATTTCTTCAGTAATTCCCACGCCCATCTGTCTGAGTGCATGATTCATTACTTTTAGCTTTACGCGAAAGCCAAACGAAGTTCGTAACCAGCGTTTTGCCAAATAATAATCCAGGCGCGCGTCTCTCAAAAGGTTATCGACCGTCTCAATTGCCAATGACGCCAAGTCTTCTTCGCCCAGGTGGTAGCGCTTGATCCAGTGGTAGTCATAAAATTCTTGTTTAAGTATTTTGAGGGATTGCTCCCAAATCTTCGCCTTGATTTTCCTGAATTTGGTCTGCCTATAATCCAAAACCATTCTATCTAAGTCGGTTTGTTTCGTGGCGTCTACCTTTGGCCTTTTTTTGAGAGCATCCTCTATCCGTCTTTTTCGAAGTAGTCGTTTGAGAGTGGTCCTTTCTCTATCAGAAAGGTTGTTGGCCAAGACTTTCAGCATCCTGTCGACGCTGAGCTTTTGAGGTGCGATCTCTGCAAGTCTCCCTACGGGTGAGATGTAGTTCGGATTTGCTGCCGCGTCTCGCAGGATTTTGCGGGCAGCCTCAACCAGCTGCAGAGTTGGGCTAGAGGTGTTTGGCGGTTCGACTCTAGTTTTGCTTCTTTCTTCGTGTCGCTTTTTGTGAAAGATGAGCCTAAGCCGGTTCTTCTCATCGTTACTGAGATGGGTCTCAACGATTCTTCTCAATTCTCTTCCGCTCATGCCTTTAAGAGCTAAATTCTCTACCATCTTGAAAGGAGGCGAGTAGTCAGGGTCAGTATCCGCATTTTTGAGGATTTCCCTTGCGGCCTCGATAACGAGCTCGGCTTGATTTGATTTTTGTGAACGATCTATATGAGGTTCTTGTTTGGTAACTTGGGTTTTATCTTTGAGTCTTTCGGTCGATCGTTTTTTTGCAAAAATTTGCCAGAGCTCTTTTTGTTCCTCAGGAGTGAGGCGGTCTGCTAAGGTCTTTCGCACCATCTTGAGGCTCATGCCTTGAGGGGCCAACTGCTCTTTCATTTTTACGGGCGGCAGATAACTCGGGTCGGAGCTGGCCTGTTGAATCACTTTGCGGGCGGCATCTATCAAGCTGCGGACCTGTTCGCCTGGAACGGCGGCTTGAGCGTTGTCTTTAGACTGCTTTGAGCTGACGGCTTCTTCGACAGTTCTTCGCGCCGGTTGAGCGGTCGATGGTGAATCCGCCACTTTTCCTACGTGCCCTTGTTTTGCCTTCGAGTGCAGCGCTGCCTTCAAGTCTTGGCGCTCATCTGGGGTAAGGTACTCGTCAAGTCTTACTTCATTTGCTCGACGTGACGAGTTTGGATCCAGGGAATCAATCGAGCGATACTCGGAAGTATATGGTCTGCCTTCTTCTCTTGCTTCCCGATATTGTTTGACGATGCTTCTGGTGCGGCGGACCAGTTCTTTGATTTCAGGATTTTCCTCCATTCGCATGAGTTTAGAGAATGCGGCAAATTCTTCCGGTTCCAATTGTTTTCGTAGAGAAGCCTGAATCGAGCTTCGAGACCTTCTAGGTGTGATTTCTTCCCAACTCTTCCATGGCAGATTAATGACTTCACCACGCTGTTTAGCTGAATCTGCTAGTCCAAGCTGGTATCTGACCTCGTCTCGGTTCATTTTCGCGATAAGTCTTTCGGGCTCCTTGATTCTTACGAACCTGTCCACAACCTGACCGGCAATTTTACCGCAGTTGGAATGGCCCGGAGTTTTCACACCTTCGCCCCAGCCGTTATTTCCCACAAAAAAAACGCCTACTGTGAGCGCAAATAGGCAGAGTTTCACGATATCTTATCGGTACAATCAAGGGTGAGTTTGAGCGTGCCCACGAGTATGGGCCTTTGTGTGCTAAGGCGCCTTTTGGAGGTACTCGCGGATCCAATGGCGCACTTTTTGTTCGTCCTTAGCAATAGCATTTTCTGTCAATTCAGGTTTTACAAGGTCAGCGCGACGTATTGGTTGAAGAGCTAGAATCCGGTGTTTTAAT
>JBFMCE010000094.1:0-15298 GCA_040754655.1 Bdellovibrionota bacterium
TGAACGAGGAAGAAAAAACAAAGGGCGGAATCATCATTCCAGATACCGCCAAAGAAAAGCCCGCTGAAGGCGAAGTGGTTTCAGTAGGTCCAGGCCGTCGCACTGAAGACGGAAAACTGGTTGCACTTGAAGTAAAACAAGGCGACCGCATTTTATTCGGCAAGTATTCGGGAACAGAGATCAAGATCGATGGCGATGATTTCTTGATCATGCGCGAAGATGATGTTCTCGGCATCATGCACTAAACCTTGATCGAAAAAGTTTTATAAAATTAGAGGAGGACAAAAAATGTCTGCTAAAGAATTACGTTTTTCAGAGCAAGCCCGTAGCGCCATTCTTCATGGGGTGAACGTGCTTGCGGATGCTGTGAAAGTGACTTTGGGTCCAAAGGGACGCAATGTCGTGATCGAAAAAGCTTTTGGTGCGCCAAGCGTGACAAAAGATGGCGTGACCGTAGCGAAAGAAATCGAGCTTTCTGACAAGTTCGAAAACATGGGCGCTCAAATGGTGAAGGAAGTTGCTTCCAAGACCAATGATGACGCTGGCGACGGCACAACGACTGCTACTGTTTTGGCTCAAGCGATTTATCGCGAAGGCGCAAAGATCGTAGCTGCTGGCCACAACCCAATGGAGCTGAAGCGCGGCATCGATAAGGCTGTTGAAGCAATCGTTGAAGAGCTGAAGAAGATTGCTAAGCCTTGCAAGAGCGAAAAAGAAATTGCTCAAGTCGCTACGATTTCAGCAAACAATGATTCCACTATTGGAAATATCATCGCTGAAGCGATGCAAAAAGTCGGCAAAGAAGGCGTGATCACCGTTGAAGAAAGCAAAACCGCCGAAACAACGCTTGATGTTGTTGAAGGGATGCAATTTGACCGTGGTTATCTTTCACCTTACTTCGTAACCAACCCTGAGAAGATGGAAGCTGCTCTCGATAGCCCATACATCTTGATCTATGACAAGAAGATCAGCAGCATGAAAGACCTTCTCCCATTGCTTGAGAAGGTTGTTCAACGCAACAAGCCACTCTTGATCATCGCTGAAGAAGTTGAAGGCGAAGCCCTTGCAACTCTCGTTGTGAACAAACTTCGTGGCACCCTTCAAGTTTGCGCAGTGAAGGCTCCTGGTTTTGGTGATCGCCGCAAAGAAATGTTGCAAGACATTGCTACATTGACTGGCGGAAAAGTGATCAGTGAAGACTT
This sequence comes from Bdellovibrionota bacterium, assembly GCA_040754655.1. Classification (GTDB taxonomy): domain Bacteria; phylum Bdellovibrionota; class UBA1018; order UBA1018; family UBA923; genus JBFMCE01. Next base: position 1,203 of record JBFMCE010000094.1, read on the forward strand.
GGGTGCTAAGCTTGAAAGCGCTCGTCTTGAAGACCTTGGCCAAGCCAAAAAAATCTCGATCGACAAAGACAACACCACGATCGTGGATGGCGCTGGAAAGAAACCCGATGTTGAAGCTCGGGTGAAGGTAATTCGCCGTCAGATAGAAGAGACCACTTCCGACTACGACCGTGAGAAGTTGCAAGAACGTCTTGCAAAGCTCGTGGGCGGTGTTGCTGTGATCAATGTCGGCGCAGCTACTGAAGTTGAAATGAAAGAGAAGAAACAACGCGTGGAAGATGCTCTCAATGCGACTCGTGCAGCGGTTGAAGAAGGCATCGTCGCCGGTGGCGGATCTGCATTGTTGCGTGCGGCTCAAGCTTTGAGCAAACTCAAGCTTCCGAACGCTGAGCAAACTGCAGGCGTGAACATCATCAAGCGTGCATCTGAAGAACCTCTTCGCATGATCGCCGCTAACGCAGGCTGGGAAGGTTCAGTGGTTGTCGACAAAGTGTCGAACAACACGAATCCGAACTGGGGCTTCAATGCTCTCAATGAGACTTATGAAGACCTGACTGCGGCTGGCGTGATCGATCCCGCTAAGGTGACACGTTGCGCTCTTCAAAACGCAGCTAGCGTTTCCTCATTGATGCTCACCACTGAGACTTTGATTGCTGAGAAGCCGAAGAAAGAATCGGGTGCTCCTGCAATGCCAGGTGGAATGGGCGGCGGAATGGGTGGCGGCTTCGACATGTAATCGAAGAGCCAAATACGCAAAAGGCCTAAAAAAGGGCGCTGTTTCTCGAAAGGGGGGCAGCGCCTTTTTGTTTTTAATGCGTGACTGTAGTGGTCGACGAGAAGTCTTCAGCCTTGGTGCTCGTGGCCGCGTCGTACGCCGGGCTCATCGACGAGGTTCTTACAACCGTTGTTGTTTCTGTGTCTGAGACAGAGTTGGCCACGGTCGTTGGCGAGTCATCAACGACGATGGGGTCATTCAAGCTGAGCGTGTGTGTTTTTTGACTCGCATCGCAATCAACCTGCGAAACGTGGTTGACTGGTTCATCGCTAATAGCTTTGGTTGAGGTTAAAACATATTCTGTACCGTCTGCCTCATCAGCCGAAAGGGCAACCATCGGGACTGGGTGTTTTTGCCGAGCTCTTTGAATAGTCTCAATAAAAGCGGTTGGTTTGACAGCGGTACTTGCATATGGGTAGGCGTATTTTTTTAATCGCAGGTATTCATCTGCAGAGAGATCGACGTTTTTGGGCGTATAGTATCCTGCGTTCAGCCCCACGATCTGATATTCGCCGGCGATGTTGAACAGAAGAGGCGATCCTGAGGCTCCTTTAAGGATGTCACAGTCAGTATTCAGTTGGTGTAGGTCAAGATCTTGGATCAAGCACGTTTGATCTTGCATGTTTGCTTTATCGGTCGTGTAACCAATGGTGCGTACTGAAGTAGGGATTTTAAGGGTAGAGAGATCAGAAACTGTCTTGAAGTAACCCACCTTCTTCCCGATAGGTTCTCGTAAGACGAGAACAGCGAAGTCTTGATCGTTTCGATATTTTATTTCTCTATTCTCGGTAATTTCTTCTACACGGTTATAGTAAACATCCGTAACCGTGCTTTTTGCTACCCATTGACCTTCGGTGTAACCCGCGTAAAAAGTAAATTTACGACCGTTCATAGACTCGAGGCAGTGCAAATTGGTAAGAACCAAGTTTTCGCCTACTAGAGCTGCGCTACAGTATTGAGTGAGCTGCCCAGAATGAGAGACGGTTCCCGCAAGAATGCCTATCTTGGAATAAGGATAAACATTTTTTGCATCTTCAAAACTCACATCTTTTCGATCATCGGGTTCGAAGATGTGCGATGGAGCAAGCTTTGCAAGCGCTTCCGGCAGAAGTGAAAAAGCACCACCAGCTATCGTTGGCACACAAGCTGCGACGCCTGGGGTTTTTGCTAGAACAGGTATCGGTTTGAGCAAAACGAAAATCACCGCGATCATGAAAAGATGAATTAGATTTTTAAACATATTTAATGCGCCGTCGAAGTTTTTACGAAGGAAGGGGTGCTTGTGAGCGTCTTTCCGTCGACTCCCACCGAAGAAGATTTGGTAAAAGAGACGGTGGCCGTTTTTCCTTCTGAAAGCGACCCAGCCGTAGTCGGAGTTCGACTAAGATGAGAAGGGTTGCCAGCAGGTATCGAGCTTATGGTGCCTGTTTTTACGGCGACATCGTCGCATTCAATTTGCGAGGCCTCTTGAATTCCGGCGTCGTGAACGGCAGTAATTCCGGCATCCGATTCGGTCTGAGCATATTTTTTTCTGTAGTCTTCTTGCGCATCCCGAAGGACGTCGATGAACGAATCAGGGCGGACCGCTACACTGGCATGAGAGTGAACGTACTTGCTGAGTTCGTAATATTGATCCTTCTTAAGATTATCGGTCGTTAACTTACTTGCGCCTGAATTTAGTGCCACTATTCGGTATTCTCCTCCCATACTGAAGAGCAATGGCGAGCCTGAAGCGCCGCTCAAAAGATCGCAGTCAGTGCGTACTTCCCCTGAAGTGATTTCTTTGATTGTGCAGATCTGATCTTGCATATTTTCTTTATCAGCCGCATATCCAATGGAACGTACCACCGTAGGAGCTTTGAATGGCGATATGTCTGGGGTGACTTTTAGGTAGCCCAATTTTTTCCAATCGGTTCTTCTAAAACAAGAACTGCAAAATCCTGACTTTGGAAGAATTCGATGTTCCCGTCATCTTTCGTGGTTGGAACGCGCTTATAGTGAACCTGTATGGCATTGCTTTCAGCAATCGACTTGCCTTCAGTATGTCCGGCTTTAAAGGTAAAGACGAGATCCTTAAGCCCATTCAGACAGTGCAGATTTGTGAGCACCAGGTTTTCTCCGACTAAAACACCACTGCAAGAATGCATCTGGAATCCCCAAACAGGATCTTTCGCGACGACAAGTCCCATGCGGGAATAGGGATAAAACTTTTGAGCATTCTCGAAGCTCACGTCCTTTCGACTGTCCGGCAGAAAAATATGGGTGGGTGCGAGTTGAGCTAGCATTTTTGGTAGAAGTGATGAAGAGCCTCCGATCATTGGAATGCAAGTAGGAATTCCCGGGGTCTTCGCTAAGACGATCACGGAATCGGTCGATACGAAAAGCATCACGGCAGCCAAGAAATAAAGCGCATTTTTCGACATGGTTTTTCTCTCTCTCGTATCTATACAAAGCAAACAAAGTGCCAGAGTGTTATCGATGTAAGTTATTGAAAGTATTATGATTTTAACGGAGACTGTGAAGCGAATTTGTTTAAGAAATAGGCAGTTGTTCAGCCAAAAATTTGTAGTGTCCGTGTAGTGTCCGGGGACAAAGGTAACAAAAGGGCGAGTGAAATGAGCTCTGGGAGCGGAAAAGAAAGCAGCTGCCGTCGCAACCGAGACGTGGTTTGATTAGATTACGAAGTCAAATCAACTACTTCAAGGATGGAGGCAGCTGTGAGAGATTTGTATCGAGAATTAAAGCAAAAGGCCAGAGGTTGTCGTGATCGGGATGTGAGAATTAAGCTTGAACTCGGAACGTGTTGTTGGACAAGGGCGGTCACTGATTGAATTGGTCGTGAAGGGATTTGCCAATGGGCCACCCGCAACAGAATTGACGTTTTCGGAAAAAGCAGTCTTAGCTGCAAGAATCAGTGCGAGGTGCAATAGTAGAAGCGTTCGCATTCAGCTTTAATGATACTCGTTATCTGCGCTTTCTTACAAGAAGCGCAGTTCGTTCGAGTGAGTGCCGACACCGTGGTGGCGTTTTGATAAGAAACCTCGCTGCATTTTTTCCCCTGTCGCAGGTTTGACGGCGGGAAAATCAACGATCGTTAAAGTGTTGGCGGTCGGAGTTGAAGGTCGCCTGTCGTGAGGGGCGCTTCTTTCCCAGAGAAGTGGCCCAAAGCGGACAGAACTTCCCATGGCGGATCGGGCCGAGGCCTCGAGTCGGTCCGTGCCAATAGAATCTATTTCATCTTGGCCCGGCTCTTGCTTTACTTCGATCACAGAGCAGTCTCTTGTGAGCGTTTGCGTTTTCTAAAAGTTCCATGGAGGGAACTTCGACATGTCGGACACGCTTTTCGATTCAACCATCGGCGGCCTGAATGCTGCGATGAACTTCCAGTTGATCCGTCAGAATGTTGTTTCAAGCAACATCGCCAATGCCGACACTCCTGGCTACAAAGCTCAAAAGGTGGAGTTCGAGGACGCGCTTCGCAATGCGCTTGAAATTTCGGGCAGGCTCAAGATGGAAGCCTCGAGCCCGGAGCATTTCTCAAAGGCTGATCCTGGCCATATCGACCCTGAAATCTACGACAATCCCAATGGCATAGTGAACTTAGACGGCAATACCGTTGACCGAAACGCTGAGCAAGTGGCGATGGCCGAGACTCAGATCCAGTATTCGGCCGCCTCAGAGATGCTGCGCCGAAAACTAGGGTTGCTCAAGTACGCGATTAGCGAAGGAGGAAATAGGTAATGGATTTTTTTAGCAGCATGCGCATCAGCGCGACAGGCATGAACGCGCAGCAGACCCGCATGAACACGATCTCGAGCAATATCGCCAACGCCGAAACGGCGGAGACGGAAGCCGGCGGTCCTTACAAGAGAAGAGATCCCGTTTTCACGGCCACCGTTGACCGTGAAAACTTTGGCGAAATATTGGCAGGACACATGGATGAGCATGCGCAAGGAGTTTTGGTCACTGAAATCCAAGAAGACACGAGAGCGCCGCGAATGGTCTATAATCCCAAGCACCCTCTCGCAAACTCAGAAGGATATGTGGCGATGCCGAATGTGAACGCTGTTGAGGAAATGGCCAATATGATCTCGGCGACGAGGTCGTATGAAGCCAACGCGACAGCCTTGAACGCGGCAAAGGGCATGGCGATGAAGGCCTTGGAGATAGGAAAGTAACAAATGGCTAAGGGGGACCTGTTGAAATTCTTGCATCTGCCTGCACGGGAGAGGTTTTGAAATGGCGAACATGACCATCGAGAACATCGGCGGCTTCATTCAAAGCGGCAATGCGGAAAAGATCATCGATCGGGGAGTATCGATCGAGACGCCGCAAGCCCCGTCTGCCGCGCCTGCGGAGGCTGGTTCCGGCTCTTTTTCTCAGATGCTCAAAGACAGCCTGGATAAGGTCAATGAAGTTCAATTGCAAGCCGACCGAGCGGCCCAAGAATTGACGGCGGGAAAGAATAAGAACATTCACGAGACGATGTTGATACTCGAGAAGGCCGACATGAGTTTCAAGCTTGCGATGCAAGTTCGGAACAAGATCATCGAAGCTTACCGGGAAATCATGCGCATGCAGGTGTAATTTGAGGAGAGCTCTAGAGTGGTAGAATTTTTCAAGAAAATATCGGGACAGATCCAAGAGTTTTTCAAGAGCCTCACTCCGGGACGTAAAGTGGGCCTTGTGCTCACGGGACTCGCCGTGATGACGAGCTTCGCGGCGCTTTTCTTCTGGGCCGGCGAGAAAGACTACACGGTCTTGGGTTCGAACCTGGCGGCTGAAGACGCAACCGCGATCATGCGAATCCTTCGCGAGAAGAAGATCCCCTTTCGCGTTGAGAACGACGGAAAGACGATCAAGCTTCCGCCTGAGGCTGTTTATGACCTGCGCTTGGAACTTGCCACGATGGGTTTGCCTCAGACCGGGGTGGTGGGATACGAAGTTTTTGATAAGCAGAGCTTCGGCCAAACGAGTTTCATTCAGAAGATCAATCAAAAGAGAGCGCTTGAAGGCGAATTGATGCGAACGGTCAATAACCTGAAGGGCGTCAAAAGGTCGAGGGTGCACCTGGCGCTTCCGAATAAATCCACTTTCATCGAAGATCAAAAAAGACCAACGGCCAGCGTCGTGCTCGACATTGAGCCCGGGGTTCAGCTTCAGGAAAAACAGATCACTGGCATCTCTCACATGGTCGCGAGCGCCGTGGAGGGGATGGAGATCGGCGATGTCACCATCGTCGATGCCAACGGCAAGTTGTTGTCGAAGAATACGAACGATCCTTTGGCCCACCAGACGGCGACGATGCTCGACTACCAGACGAAGCTTGAGGCTGAGTACGAGAAACGGGTCACCGAGATCCTTACGAAGGTAGTAGGCGAAGGGAAAGTCGTCACCAAGGTTTCACTTGAGCTCGATTTCACGCAGCAAAGCGAGACGCAGACGCAGTACGACGCTGAAGGTTCTGCCGTGAAATCACAGCAAAAAGAAAACCACGTCATGGATGGGTCTCGCCCAGTGCCTAACGGCGCACCTGGGGCTTTGGCTAACGCTCCGGGACCTGCGAGCCAAGTTCCGGAGGTGAGGAACAATACTCAGAAGAACTTTGAAACGACAAACTACGCGGTTCCTGAAAAAGTCGTGCGCATGACCAAGCCGATCGGCGCGATCAAACGCATGTCAGTGGCTGTTCTGGTTGACGGGCTTTACTCAAAAGATGCCGCGAAACCCGAGGCCCAACCCGTTTTCCAAAAATGGACCGACGATAAGCTGGGTGAGTTTAAAACAATCGTGGCTTCAAGCGTGGGCCTTGACCTCAAGCGAGGGGATTCGATCGAGGTCAAGAACATGGAGTTCAGGCATGAAGACCTCGAGAATGCCGATGCGCAAATCGCCGCGTTCGAACGCCGCAAGCTAACTATGCATGTCGTGCAGTACGGGGTCTTGGGGATCGCCATCGCGCTGTTCTTCTTCTTCGTGGTCCGTCCTTTCGTGAAATGGCTGACCGACAATACGGTTGAAAACATGGAAAGCTTCCTCCCTCGCACCATCGAAGAGTTAGAAAAGATGGAAGATAAAGAAGAATTGCAGGCGGTTGAAGACGCGATTCCCGTGATCGTCGACAAGGTCGACCCTGAAAAGGTCGAAGGGGAGATGATCAAAGAGAAGGTCGTGACTTTGGTCGAAAGCAACCCGCATAAGGCGGCGATGATCCTTCATGAGTGGGTGCATATGCCTTCAATGAAAAACCAGAATCCCGATAAAAATGCAGCTCCCGCAGCTGGGGCGAAGAAATAAGGTGAACTTCAATGGCTGAACCGGCGAAAATAATGGTTTACGAAGATCTCTCGGGTCTTGAGAAAACTGCCCTGTTGCTTAACGTGTTAGGCACCCAAGTGACGGCGCAAATCTTCAAGAAGATGAAAGACAACGACATCAAGAGAATCGTCAGCGTGATGGGCAACGTTCAGAAGTCTCCTATCGCGATCGTGCGGCAAGTATTGGAAGATTTTTATGCGCAGATCTCGGAAGAAGAAGAATTGATCTTTGGCCAGGGAAGCGGCCGCGAGTTCATCTTGGCGACCCTCGGCGAAGAACGCGCGAAGACGGTCTTAGGACAGCTTTCAGTTCTTGAAGGCTCGAGAACCCTTGAGGCCCTTGAGCTGGTCGACGCCCGAACGCTTTCGAACTTCTTGATCAACGAGCATCCTCAAACCATCGCGTTGATTCTCGCCCATCTTGAGCCGAACAAGAAGACCGATGTTTTGAAAAGGCTGCCGGAAGCGATCCAGACCGAAGTGGTGCTTCGTATCGCGAACCTCGACTTCATCAGCCCGACGCTCATCGCGCAGGTCGACGAGGTGCTCAAGCAAGAGCTCGCGACTTTGGGCTCGATCGACACGCAGCAACTCGGGGGGGTTCAGCCCATCGCCGATATGCTCAACGTCATGGACAAGACGACCGAGCAGAACATCATGGCCCGCGTCGAAGAAAAAGACCCGCAATTGGCGGAAGAGATCCGAAAGCTCATGTTCGTATTCGAAGACATCATTTTCATCGACGACCGCGGCATGCAGCAGCTGCTTAAGGAAGTACAGAATGACAAGCTTGTGATCGCGTTGAAAACCGCTCCGGACGAGATGAAGGACAAGATCTTCCGGAATATGTCGAAGCGCGCGGCGCAGTTGCTTAAAGACGACCTCGATGCGCTTGGCCCAGTGCGCTTGAGCGACGTAGAGACCGCCCAACAAGAGATCGTGAACGTGGCGAAACGGCTCGAGGCGGAAGGCAAGATCATGATCAGCAGAGGCGGTGAAGCAGATGCCCTCGTCTAAACCGACCACGACGAGCGTCGGGAATATTTCGATCACCGAAATGCCGAAGAACGACCTTCGTCCGGCGGGAGAACCGCAAGAAGGAGAGGGCACGCGCATTGGCGGCCAAAACATCGTGACCATCGATGTTGATCGAGAGAACGTGATCGAGGATTACAACCCCGGCGCATTGAGCAACACGAAGGGGATTCATTACTCTGACGTCATCCGAGATTCTAAGGAGTCGGCTTCGCGCAAGAGCGCAAGGTTCCGTCTTAATGAACTGACTCGCGGACCTCTTTCGGTTGAAGAGGAGGAAGAAGAACGCATCCAATCTGAGATCGAAAAGAGACTAGAGGTCAGATTCAATGAAATGCGCGAGCAGGTCAACAAGGAGGCCTATGAGGAAGGATTTGCAGCGGGCAAGAATGACGCTAAGACTCAGGTCTTGGCTGAAGCGAAACCTCTGATCGAGGGGTTTGACAAATTCGTTCACGAGCTTGAGAACGCGCGCCACGAGATCTACAAGGCGAATGAAGAGTTCCTCATCAACCTTGTTTGCAAGCTGGCGAAAGCCGTGATCCTGAGGGAACTCAAGGAAGACGTCGATTACACCAAGCGCCTGATCGTAGGGCTTCTGGACCGGGTCGGTACTCGCGAGAACATCAAGATCTTCGTCGGTAACGAGGTATATTCTTCCGCGGACAAGCTCAAAGAGGGGCTTGCGCAAAACCTGGGTCAGCTCAAAAATATATCTATAGAGCTTGATCCCGAGATTGAGAACCGGGGATGCCGGGTGGAGACTGAGTTCGGCGAGATCGATGCTCGTATTTCCGTTCAGCTTCAAAGTATCGCCCAGACGATGGGAGTCGCGTTTTAAGTTGATGGTCAGGATGACCGTCGATGGCTTTTGGAGGCAGTTTACGCATGGAAGCGTACACGTTCAATCAGCGGACCTATAACGAGAAGCTCGCAAAGATGCTGCTCTATCGGGAGCGAGGCAGGGTTTCAAAGAGCGTGGGGCTCACTTTCGAAGGGTATCTGCCAGGCGCGTCGGTAGGCAGCTTGGTTCGCATCGTTTCGTCAAATTCACACGAGATCAGCGCCGATCCGCTTACCCATGAAAATTACATAGACGCCGAAGTCATAGGCTTTCGAGATAAGAAGGTGATTCTCATGCCGCTCGCTGAGGCCCGCGGCGTGAGCAATTCAAGCAAGATCATACTTACCGAGACGGAAGCAGCCGTGAGCGTGGGCGATTTTCTCTTAGGACGAGTGATCGACGGGAAGGGCGAACCGTTAGACGGAAAGGGAAGCCTCGCCCAAGGCGTCAAGAGCGTTGAGCGAAGAAGCATTTACGGAACCCCGGTGAATCCGCTCGATCGCGCTTGCATTGAACAGCCCCTTGATCTCGGAGTGAAAGCGATTAATTCGCTTCTCACCTGCGGAAAGGGGCAGCGCATGGGGATCATGGCTGGTTCCGGCGTCGGAAAAAGCGTGCTTCTCGGCATGATGGCAAGGAATACCCGCGCCCATGTGAACGTCATCGCGTTGATTGGTGAGCGGGGCCGCGAGGTAAGAGAATTTATTGAGCGCGATCTGGGCCCTGAAGGGCTTGCGCGCTCAGTGGTCGTCGTTTCGACCAGCGACAAGTCGCCCCTTTTGCGGATGAGAGGCGCCTTTGTCGCCACTACGATCGCAGAATACTTTTGCGAAAGAGGCATGGACGTTTTGCTTTTGATGGATTCCGTGACCCGCTTTGCGATGGCTCAGCGTGAGATCGGACTCAGTATGGGTGAACCTCCGGCAAGCAAAGGCTATACCCCTTCGGTTTTTTCGACCCTGCCAAAACTTCTTGAGCGCGCGGGAACCCGTCCTGGCCGCGGAAGCATCACCGGCCTTTACACGGTGTTGGTCGAGGGCGACGACATGGATGAACCCATCGCTGATGCGACGCGATCAATTCTTGACGGGCACATCGTGCTTTCCAGGCAACTTGCGGCGCGCAATCACTACCCGGCGATTGATATCGCGGCAAGCGTGAGCAGGGTGATGACTTCGATCATATCCCAGTCGCACCGAAGGATCGCGGGCGAAGTACGCGATTTGATGAGCGTCTATGCGGCTCACGAGGACCTGATCAATATCGGGGCCTATGTGAAGGGCGCGAATCCAAGGCTTGACCAGGCGATCGCGGTGATCGATCGCATCAAGATGTTTTTAAAGCAAAATGTCGGAGAAAAATCATCACTTCAAGAATCGGTGGCGATGATGGATGGAATTTTAAGGACGATTAGCGAGCAGAAATGAAAAAGTTCAAGTTCAACCTTGAAATCGTTTTAGGCGAGAGAAAGAGAAGCGAGGACCTGAGGCTTCGCGAGTGGACTCTTGCGAGAAAAATCCTGCAGACGATGCTTGACGATCTGAACGCGCTAGAGACGCGTCTTGTGAAAGCTTTCGACGAGTCGACCGATCTCGCGATGAAACAGTCAGGCCTTGGCGGAAGCAATATCGCGATGCTTGGCACCGTTGAATCGTTCATTTCAGGCGTGAAGGTGAAGATCCAGTGGAAAAAACAAGAGATCGAACGCGCTTTGAAACTTACCGAGAGAACAAGGGTTGAGTACGTCAAGGCCAGGCAAAAGAGGGAAGCTCTCGAGAAATTGAAGGCCAGCCGCCATGAAGAATTCAGGAAACGGGTGCGTAAACGTGAGCTGAAGGACCTGGATGACATGTACGTCATGTCGGGTGCTGCGCGAAGGCGCTCTGAAGAAGAGGAGGAGACCCTGTGAATCGAATCCAGTTGGGATTTCGGGTGTTTTGCATGGTCGTTCTCTTTCTTGCGTTCGTGGAAGTGCTTTCGGTGAGGGCTGAGACGCCCGCGTCTTCCGAAGCTCAGCCGCACTCAGAGCCTCAACAGGAGGATCAAGTTCCGCATTCTTCGATGGAAAACGGCGTCGCTAATGGCCATGACAAAGGGGCCGTCGATTCTTCGTCTGAGAACGCACAGTCTGTAGCGGCGTTTGAAGCGCGTAAACGGGAATTGCAAGAACATGAAGAGCGAGTCAAAGAGCGTGAAAAAGAACTCGAACGGAAAATCAGCCAACTTGAGCAGCTGCGTGGAGAAGTGAGCGGTGAGTTCGAGAACCAGCGCAAAAACAACGAAGAGCGTGTTGCCAAGATAGTCGCTGTATTCGAAACGATGTCGCCGAAATCATCTGCTGGGGTTCTCGAGACCTTGGATGATTGGCTAGCCGTCGAAGTGCTCAAACGCATGGACGTGAAGCGCGTGGCTAAGGTCATGAATATCATGGACAAGAACAGATCGGCCAGGCTCTCAGAAATTCTTACAGGTTACTACCGTCCGGAAAACGACAGAAAGATTTCAAGTATAAAAGGTGTTGTTCAAAAGGCAGGTCAAGCGCAGGCGGCTCCTGTTGCGAAAACGGAAGCTGCTGCTGAAACGCCTGGCGTCGCGTCGAAGAAGACCGATGCCCTCAAATCTCAAAAGAAAGGAGGTGAAAGATGAATGGTAAACAATCTACCAGGTCCCGATAAGGGACTATTAGACATTCTTTTTGGAGGCGGGCAAAAGGCTAACGCGACACAAGCCGTTGTGCCAGGAGAAGCTTCTGCAGCGGATTTCACGCAGATGCTTGCTCAAGCTCAGGACCAAAAGGCGATGCCTGCGGCCAATGAAACCACGGCTCAGGCGGCGCTCAAGGGTGAGTTTAGCCAAAGTGCGATGGGTTCGCAAACGGTAGCAGTAGGATCGCAAGGCGGAGCGGAAAAGCAAAAGACAGCCTCTGCTTTGGGTCAGTCCGGAAGCGAAGCCCGATTCGCCACTGAAAAGAAGAAGAAAACCGAGTCAGATCAAACGTCGGCAAACGAAGCGATGGGTGTGGCAGCAATGGCTGCGGGCACGCAGAAAAACGGCTCTGCCATGATTTCCAAGGCGGAACAGGCTGCGCAACCGAAAACACCGACTCTTCAGAACGATCAGCGCAAACTTCAACACCAGTTGAAGCCAACCGCGGGAGTTCAGAAAGAAGGTGGCGCTCCTCAGGTTGGGCTAGCGCAAGGGAAGTTTTTGGTGGCTCCTGAGCAGTTTTCAGGCGGCAAGGTCAACGCGACTAAAAGTGGTCAAGAGTCTTGGCTACCCCAGGGCATGAGCAGTGACCTCGTGCAGGGCCTAACGGCTTTGCCAAACCAAGGCGCTAGTCAACAGCAAGCCATGCAAGCAGTGTTAGCGGAAGGATCGCAGGCACCGCAAGCGACGGTCTTGCAACCCATCATCGTGCAGACGCCGATGGCTTTTCCGGTGACGCTCGAATCACGGGGCACAGACCCTGTGGTTGGTTCTGGAGCTGGAGCGGCAGAATGGGAGATCGACAGATCGGATTCAAGACTGATGCGTCAGGGTGATCGTCAGGTCGTTGAGAATTCAAATTTGCTCTCATCGCAGGATTTCATCGATAAGAGAGCGAATATTCTCGGGGTAGGGCGGGCGGATCCACGACTCCAAGGTCGTGCGCCAAGCCTGAAGTCGGCGGATCTTTTCGAGAGACCAGCGTTGCGGTCGCTAGAAGAGAAAGCTGATCAACGTGATGTCAGCCTCGTTGTACCGCAACTCATGATGGGCAGGGAACCTGCTCAAGGCTTGAATGAGGTGCATGAGCTGCAAACGGCACCGATGGCAGGTCGCGCATCAGTAGATGTGAGCAATCCGATGGTACTGGCTTCTCAAATAGAGCGTTTAGCAAATCAGGGTGGAGGCGTTGTTCGAGTCAGAGTGATGCCTGAGAACCTTGGTGAACTCGTGATTTCGGTGAAGAACCGGGGTTCACGGCTCGATGTTCAATTTGAGGCGAGCTCAAGTGAGGCGAGACAGGCGTTGTTGGAGTCTGCCGCTGATCTCAAAAGCGTGCTTCAGGCCGCGCGCCACGATGTAGGAAATATTGAAGTGGCTGCTAGGTCAGGACACGTTTTTGCAGCTGAGCCTTCAGTCGCTGCGGGCTCTTCGTGGAACGCTCAGAATTACAACCAAGACAGGTCGCAAGACGGAGGGCAGTCAGGCCGTTTGTGGGATCAGTACTTGAACCAGCGTGATGGAGACCACCACACCGGTGGTGGGCGTCAACACGAAGGTCACAAGCGTTATCGCGAGTATGAGCTTGGGGCTTAAGATCTGGAAGTGAAGTGAAGTGAAGTGAAGTGAGTGAGAAACGAGAGGCGAGCATCAAAGCTTGCCTCTCATTCTCGCAAAAAGGATAGAAGAAATTGATAAATACACTGAATCCGTCAAAAAAACCGGGGCACGATGCGCAGCACAGCGAAGTGCTCGAACGCATCCATCGTGAATACGGAGCGCCCGAAGAGAAGCAGCGCGAGGCCGTGAAGAAGCTCGGCAAAGACGAATTCTTCAAGATCATGGTGACTCAGATTCAACACCAAGATCCGCTCAAGCCTTATCAAAACGAGCAAATGGCGGCTCAAATGGCCCAGTTCACATCACTAGAGCAGATGATGAACGTGAATCAAAACCTTGAGAAACTTGCCCAGGCTCAGCAACCTTTGCACAATCTCGGGGCCGCGCACCTCATCGGAAAATTCATTACCGCCGATTCAAGCAGGCTCATTCACACCGAAGGACGCTACAGCGATCTCAACTTCAATTTGCCGGCGGACGCGCATCATGTGAGGGTCGTGGTCTTGAACGATCGAGGCGAGAACATTCGCGAGATCGAAGCGCACGACTTGAAGAAGGGTGATGCCAAACTTTCTTGGGACGGAAAACAATCCAACCGAATGCCTGCGAAAAGCGGCCAATACCTTATCCAAATTTCGGCGTCGACCGCGGATGGCAAACCCATCTCAGTTCAAACTCAACGCACTGAGATTGTGCATGGCGTGGCGTTTGAAGGCAAGGAAACCGTCTTGCTCACGGGTGACGTGACCAAACCGCAAAAGATCCTCTTGAAGAATGTTTATAAGGTCGTTGAAAAACC
>JBFMCE010000095.1:0-14772 GCA_040754655.1 Bdellovibrionota bacterium
TGGGAGAAAGTCGTTCGCCTAGTGAAAACTTTTTGAAAAACCCAAGATTTTCAAGGTCTTATATGATGCATCGCAGCTAACGCTGCGAGCTACAAATGTATTTTTTCGGCACTCTAAAATTATCTGCGGCACCTCAAAAATCTGGACGAAATTAAAGCAAGTATACTTGAGTCGTTTGTTTTTTTAGGGACGACTTTTCTCGGCTCGTTTAGGGCATGTAGGAGCTGCTTCTGCATAGCAGATTTGCACGCATCTAAACCTGGTAGAGCGGTACGTACTTCAAGAGCAATAACTAACGCATGGCGGTGAACAGGTGTAGATATTGAATAGGTACTGCTCCAGGCAGTTAAGGGTCTGGTCTGCGGATGTCATTTATTGGTGATAAGTTTAATTATCACCAATAAATATCAGCCAATAAAACGAGTTTGTGGTCTTATGGTCGACCCCGTGATCAAGTAGCAGTTGTCACAGAGTTATAGAGATGTGGCAGAAGGGGGGCTATTTCGAAGGTGCCGCCGAAACTTGAGTCGGCTTGATCACTTGATACAATTCTCAATAAGCAGCTTGCCTACTCTAGAAAATTCTTTTTGATCATTGGTGACAAAACTTCAGAATTTTTCTGTGGATAGCTGCTCTTTTCAGCCCCATAGCGAAGTTCGCCAAGAGTAATAGATGAAATGGCGATTTCTGTCACTTTATGACGCTGAATGTTCTTAAGAAGAACCTCAGATTGTTCTCTAATGAGGTAGATGCAAATATTGGTGTCCAATAAATACATCAGTTAAAGAGTCCTTTGCGCTTTTGGTGCTGGGGTTGTTGTCGTTCTTTCATGAGATCAGCGGAGAATTGGCTTAAGGTTGCAATTAGGAGCTGCCTAAGGATGATCTTGCGGGAGAAGCACGATTGCATTTCCAATCTTACGAATGAAAACTTCATCGGCCTCAAACCATTCCGACAAAGAGTTGAAATAAATGATCTTTTTTGAAGGTTCGCCGTCGTCTGTTTCGTGGGTGACACAGGTCAAACTTGCCTACATTTACTCCTTTTCAAGATGGTTTTAGGTCTTATTTGTTTTTCCCGATTATTTTTAATATGGGTAAGAAGTCTGTTCCGTTCAAAATCAAACCATTGTTTTTTTTAATTACTCTAATTGGATTAGCCCCTTTTTCCTTAGAAGCTGCTGATGGATGCCTATCGCGGGTTATTAGACCTTTAATTGGAAGCCAGGCTACTGAGTACATTAATGATTCCGTTGAGCTCATTTGGTATCCGAGAGCTGGATATGTTTTACTCTCACATTACGAGCTTGGAATAGATGGCAAACTTTATTCAGCATTAATGGGCCTTGAGAAAAAAACCACAATAGAAGTAGCAACAAGAGCTGCAAAAAGCGGAGGAAAGGGCTTTTTTCGCTTCAAGCTTAGAGTTACGGCAGATGAGTTGGATCGGCTCAAGAATTATGTTGATAGCAATTTAAATAAGCCACGTTTTCAAATGTGTGTTGGTGGTGTTTGTAAAGTAATCACGAAAAATACGAGGGCCGTAATTCCATTTCCATTCTCAAAGGTCCCAACGCTGAATGCAATTTATCTTACAGTGGCTCACAAGCTTGGTTATTCGAGGATCGTTGGTATTGAATATGTAGGGAAAAGTGCGATTAGGAATCTTATTACTACCGAGATTCCCTATGAGCTATGGTTCACTTATCAATGGGCTAAGCCTGTGGGATTAGCTATTGTTTGGGCTTATAATGAAAGAAATGAATTGATTCGATTAATCGTTCCGATCGAAAGTAACAGTTCAGAAGAGCCTGAGAGCGATGAAACCGCGCCTGGTTAGCTTACTTTGTGCTAACCCGTGTCATTTGCGATGGTGCGCAAGCGTCTCAGATTAAAGTCTTTTACCTGGTAGCGTTTCGAACTATGTAGTTTGAAACCTCCAATCTTTTGTTCGCCTGTAAGTGCTCTTTTCTTTTCGTGCTGAGCTTGCGATAATCCGAATACAAGAGGGGATTCTTTGAACGTTGTACGGCTTCTCGCGCAATTCTGTCTTGCACTCTGGTATTCCGCTCACGCTGGAGCAAGCGAGTTTCGGCAAGCCATGCGCGACTATCTTTTGCCTGCGGACGGAAGTACACCAAGAAAGTTTGAGAGGAAGCCACTAGAACAAAGTGCAGATCACGGATTGCCGATAGCGGTTCGGGATTCCGTGCCCGTAACAGAATCCGAATCCAATTCCGAGGTCCGTGAACCGTTAACCGTTAACCGTCATCCGCAAACCGAACCCATTGTTTCACCAGTTCCCAATATTTTCCCTGTGCCAGCCGTCGCAACTGATTCTGCTGATTACGAAGTGATCGGCCTTTCAAATTGGAATACCCAAGCTTTTTGGGCTCATCTTGATTCTTTTCTTCAGGCACAGAACAGTGCCCATACCCGCAGAGCGTATGAACTCGACCTTATCGATTTTCTTTCGTACCTCAAGACGACCAGTAAACCGATGAACGTGCACACCCTTATTGAGTACCGTGAAACCTTGCGCGTGCGCACGAGCAGTCGCACTGGGCAGCCTTTGTCTCATGTCTCGATCAACCGAAAAATCGCGACCTTGAAATCGTTTCTTAATTGGCTTGTTTTGAACGGTGTGCTTCCTAACAATCCGGCAAAAGCAGTGAAGAGTTTTCGCGCGGGGCGCGAGTCTCCGACGCGTGATATTCCCAATGATCGCGTGAGGCAAATGCTCACCCTGCCACACCGCCACACCGTCGCCGGGCGGATGCACCACGCGATGCTGATGGTCTTGTTTCACCTTGGCCTGCGCAGGGCCGAGCTCATCGGACTTCGTACTTCAGATCTTTTTGAGCAAGAAGGCATGCGTGTGATTCGTGTGCGTGGCAAAGGCGATAAGGAGAGAGTCTTGCCTTTGACCCCAGAGGTCGCAAAGAGCATTGATACTTACCTTGAAATGTCACGCAAAGACGTTGCTGTTGATCAGCCTTTGTTCACTCCGGTAAAAAACAATGTCACCAAGACCAAAGACAAACCGCTGCATCCAAATGCAGTAGCCTATGTGGTGAAACACTATGCCGCGATGGCGGGCGTGCAATACCGAGTCTCGCCCCATTCCGCCCGCGCGACTGCCGTTTCAAATGCTCTAGACAATTTGGCCCCGCACCGCGCAGTGCAACACATGGCGGGTTGGAGTTCTCCGCTCATGGTGACGCGCTACGACAAGCGCAAACAGGAGCTTCGCAATTCCGCTGTGAAGTTCGTCCGTTACCAAGAAGAACAAGAATAGAACTGAAATAAATTTCCCCCAAGCCAAAGCGCGTGACATTTTGGTGGGAAGACACCTAATGTGTGCTCCATATCTTTTTAGGGATTAATAAACAGGACTTTGTTGGTTGGGGGCGTTCAACAATGAATCGGTTTCACGTTTTCATCAAGCCATTCTTCATCACCGCCTTGCTCTTATTTTCTGCGCCAGCCTTTGCTGAAGAGACACACAAAACGAAGGCTTTCTTTAATTGTTATCTTACGAATGGCGTTTTGTGTGAGGATCTTGAAAAACGTTATTTTCTCAGCGACTCCCGCGTTGCTCCGGCTTCGGAAAAAGATTCTGATGTCATCATTACAGTACGGGTCTTGGTTTTGAGCTCGGGCCAAGATCAAATGCAAATCACCTACACCTCGAAGCGCGGCCTTTTTAAGGAATACGTGCTTGACGGCGAACTCTTTCAAATCCGCAGCACTCTCCCCATAGAGGCAAAACTAGAGGGTTTTCTAAAACACATCATCGCTGGCGCTTCACCGGTGCATCAGCTCAGTGACTATCGAAGAGATCCGGAAGGCCACATGCTGCTGAGCTTTAAGGCAAAAGAAGGTGCTGTCATATCCTCGGCGGCTTCACCAGAGCAGCCCTGGTATTTTATCTTAGGAGGCGGTTTGAATATCAGCGCTTCCGATGCTCGAGTCATTTCTGGAAGCGCTGGTCTTGGCGGCGGGTACACCGATTCTGAGTGGTTTGGAGGAGCTGGAGCCGATATCCATTACCACCACGTCAAGGTTGAGGAGCAAGGGCAGACTCACTCGGCAGATAACGCGAGGATTTTTGGAGGGGCTCAGATCGGGCGATCTCTATCTGAACATTGGAGCGTGGCGTTGATCGTTCGGGGTACCCATGACCCAAGCGCAAACTGGAAATCAAGGATGCAGGCACATGCTGGCATTGAGTATGAACTCGTTCCTTTTCTCACTGACAATGGCAATACCCTAACGGTGAGTTATCTCATTGGTGCCAACCATGAGAGGTTCTTTCATGAGAACATTGAAGGCGATCTTGAAAAGGTTTTTGCAACTCATGCGATGAGCATCAACTTTGTGAAGGTGTTTGAGAACGTGCAGTTCAACGTTGCCGCCGGTGTCGCCTCTCTGGTCAATCGTCCCCGGCAATTCGCTGTCGGCGGAAATGCGGGCGTCGTGTTCTATGTGACTCGAACGCTGAGTTTCCAAGTTCAAGGCAATGTCGGTTACAAACGCAATATCGTGAATGCGCCTCGAGATGAAAATGCGATTGACCCTTTTCTTTCCGCCATTGGCGCCGGCGGCAACGTTGCGCCTCTGACCTACTCAGTTACTTTCGGGGTAAAGTATTCGCTGGGAAACACCGTGCGCGAACAGAAGGATGTGCGATGGAACCTGTCGCCTACGTCACTTCCGATCAATTTCTGATTACCGATCATGATCGTTTGGCTTGAGAAGCATTTCACAAAAGCTCATCGCACGAATGCTCCACCAGCGCGCGAACGTTTTGACCGGCATTTCCGCTTTGTCTTTGAGACTCAATGCCGATACCGCGTCAGCAGCCGCTCTGACGCGGAAAGAATAGCGTTCGTCGGCAGCATCTCGGATGCCGTGCCTTTCTAACATTTCTTCAATCACATCGAGAATCAAAGGATGGTCAAAACCGTTTCGCGCCAAAAGTAAGGCTGCAGCGACTCGGACCTCTGGGTTTTTCTCGACAAGAAGAAAGGCAAAATGTCTGAGTATGACGGCGTCAATATTGGTGAAACGACTGAGAACTAGCAGGCTATCACGTTGGAGCGTAGGATTTGCGCTTTCATTGAATGCCAGGCGCATGAGGTTTCGTGAAAGAGGTTCATTTTCCCAGAGCTTCTTTAGAATGATTTCCTGCTTTGGGAAGCTCAAACCTTCTAAGCCGAGAAGGTAGCGGTAGAAGAGTTCGGCGATACTTGCATGCCTATCTGGTACGTTTGATATTTCGGTTTCTTGGCTCGACATGAGGAACTCAAGAAACAATTTCCCATATTCAATGGCCAAGGCGGCATCGTTTGGCGGAGGCGCATCCGCAATGCCTTCAAGAAAAGGCCGATGCTCTCTAAGTGGAATAGTTCTTATGAAATCAATCACCCTCTTCATTAGGGCTCGATCATGGTTTCCGTTGCGAACTAGAGCCAAATAGAGCGCATCTCGGTACTCTTCTTTGTGCTTGTCTGGGTTCCACTTTTCATCGATCAAGCGCGTAATTTCATTTAACGCATGATTGCGTTCGGCTAAACTCACGTGAACAGATGCACCTTCTAAGGTTTGCAGTGCTGTTCTAAAACGTCCAATTCGCTCGACGTCTCGCGCTTGGTCATTTGCCAAGAGCGTGCAAGAGGCCAGAAAAACGACAGCAACTATCCCCGTTAAAGATCCCATTATTTTCAATTAGCGCGCAGAGTCAAAAAAATCTATCAGAATCTCTTTTATACTCTCGCCAAATCCCAAGATTCTTTGCCAAATTGTAGAATACCTATGTCTGCTTTGAAGATCTCGGATCGAAACTTAAGGTTCTTCTCGAGGAAAAAGACTTTCGCGATCTTTCCTTTGGTTTTCTTCGCGGCGCTTTTGATCAGCCGTGTTCATTTGCCTGAAAACCTAGTTTTTGATGAGATCCATTACGTTCCCGCGGCGAAATCCCTCATTTTGTTTCAAGACAATTTGAATTGGGTTCATCCACCCTTAGGAAAGTTGATTTTGGGCGCCGGATGGTGGGTGTTCACAAAGTCGCTTCATCTCTTGAGCGAACCCACAGTGTTTCGGTGGATGACTCTTGTATTTGGTCTTTGGGTGCTTTGGGCTGTTCGGGGCCTCTTGCTTGCGTTGGGATACTCTCAAACGGCCACTGCTGCCGCGGTCTGGCTTACGGGCTTCAATGGCCTTTGGTTCGTGCAAAGCAAAATCGCGATGCTCGATATTTTCTATGTCGCATTTGGAATCTGGGGATTGCTTGAAATCCATCGCCAGCGATTAAGAGGCTGGCTTCACCTTGGACTTGCATTGGCGTGCAAATGGGCGGCTCTACCGTTTTTTGCGATCGGGCTTTTTATGGGCTTCAATAAACGCCCGGGCCGTTTGTTCTTAGGCCTAGGCCTGGCGTTTGCCGCTTATTTCGTTTGTTTTATACCGCTCGTTTTTCTAGAGAAAAACGCTGTCCCCTTGGGTTCATTTTTCAGCTATCATACTCAAATGCTTGAGGGGTTTTCTCACCTTATCGAGAACACCCATCCTTATGCCTCAAGCTGGTGGCAATGGCCTACCCTCTTGCGTCCTCTCTGGTATGCTTTTGACGATCAATCAACGGCTGAGCATGCGGTTTGGGCTGGTGGAAACCCTCTGCTCTATTGGCCAGCGCTCCCTCTTCTCGTTTGTGTCTTGTACTTTGGGCTCTTCAAGAAGGATCAACAGGCACGCTTGTTGAGTCTCTTGTACTGGGTGCCGCTGTTGTTCTGGGCGTTTTCATCCCGCAAATTGCAGCTCTATTATTACTATCTTCCATCAAGCATTTGGGTGGGCGCGGTTTTTGTGTGGGCTCACGAAAAAGCATGGGGTCAGTACAGCGCTTTGAGAAGATCTCGGGGATGGACGCTTGCGGGCTACGTGCTTCTTTGCGGGGCCACGTTTCTGTATTTCCTGCCTGTCATGGACGGACGAGCTCTTTTGCCGGGTCGGCATCTTCTTTATATGTGGCTTCAGAGCTGGATTTAACTAGCGGATTTTTTTGTGACAGATCCGCTGCAAGCGGACGGTACACACGAAAAGCGTATGGCGTCTTCAATCCTAGCGATTGCATGATTTCAGTTTCATTCTTTCCTTGCAGGAGGTTCTCGATCACAAAGAGATGCCTGAGGGTTCGTGGATGCAAATGTTTCGCGCCTAATGAAGTCGCCCAGCCTTTGAATAACAATTCGACCCCTCTGGCGGTCAACCGTTCCGCATTGGGGCCGGCCTTCGAGTATCCATAAAAGAAATATTTAGGTCCCTTCAAAAGAGCGGCGACCTGTTTAAGTGCCTCGGCGGTTGATTTGGAGACACGAACTTTGCGGGCTCTTTTGCCTCCGATAGAAAGCATGGCGCCCGTCTTATCCCAAAAACAGTCTTGCGGGCGAAGCGCTAAGGCCTCGGTGACAAGCATGCCCGTATCGAGAAGCACACCGATCAATGCACGATTTCTAAATCCGATTGAAGATGTCGGTTGTGCTTCCATCAATCCCATCAGGCTTTCACGTGGAACGAGTCTAGGAGGCGCTTCAACCTTATCAGGCGGAATGATTTTCTCTGAACCCACGGTGCTGACATCCATTCGCCCTGAGAGGTATCGGAGAAAGGATTTCGCGGTCATCAGTTTTCGTCTTCTCGAGTTGGGACGAAGACCTCGGATTTTGAGATCTTCATGATAAGCCTCCAGTTCGGTGAGGCCGAGTTTCTGGAAGTCAAAACCTCTGGTTTGACAGAACTGTCCTAGCTCAGCCAGGTCACACGCATAATTTTTGATCGTGTTTATGGCCTTGCCTCTGGCTTGCAGGAATCCTAAAAAAGTTTTCTTGGCTCGCTCGAACGCTATAGACATGCTATAGCGATATTGTTTAAAACTTTCCGAGGTTCGTCAAATAGATTAGAGCCTTATGCGATATAGGGAGAAGTATTCATGAATTCATTCACTACTGTGCGAAACGCTTTGCCGAGCGCCTTTGCCGCTCTAGCTCTTCTTTTTTCCGTAGGCGCTTGCACAAAGAAGACAGATGCGCCGACAGGCACGACTTCAGGAACCTCAGACAGTTCTTCAGCCAGCACGGCTGCTTCTGGGGATGAGATCCTCATCGGTGAGGTGGGAAGCCTTACGGGTTCAGAGGCGACCTTTGGTACAAGCACTCGTGATGGTATTGATCTCGCTATCAAGCAGATCAACGAAGGCGGAGGCATCAAGGGGAAGAAACTTCGAGTGATTGTTTTGGACGACCAGGGCAAACCTGAAGAAGCCGCGATCGCGGTGACCAAACTTATCACCCAAGATAAGGTTTCAGCGATCTTAGGTGAAGTTTCCAGTTCTCGAAGTCTTGCGATGGCGCCCATTGCGCAGTCCCATAAAATTCCAATGATCACTCCATCGTCGACGAATCCCAAAGTCACTCAGATTGGTGACTACATCTTCCGTGTTTGTTTCATTGATCCATTTCAAGGGTCTGTAATGGCGAAATTCGCCCGGAACTCTTTGAAGGCGAACACTGCGGCAATCTTGCGAGACATCAAGAATGACTATTCGATGGGACTTGCCGAATTTTTTAATGACACCTTTACGAAAATGGGAGGAAAGGTCACCGTGATCCAGAGCTATAGCGCTGGCGATGTTGATTTCAAAACCCAACTTTCGTCGATCAAAGCGCTTACAGGGGCGGATAAACCCGATGTGATCTTTGTTCCCGGCTACTACACCGAGGTGGGCTTGATCGCACGTCAGGCCCGTTCAATGGGTTTTAAGGTACCTCTTTTGGGTGGCGATGGTTGGGACTCAGAGAAACTCACCGAGATCGGCGAGAACTCGCTGGATGGGAGTTATTTTTCGAATCACTACTCTCCTGATGACAAGAGCCCGCATGTTCAAAAGTTCATCGCGGATTATAAGACGGTATTCAATCGCATCCCTGACGGCTTGGCGGCGATGGGATATGATGCCGCGATGGTATTGGCAGATGCCATGAAGAGAGCGAAGACGCTTGCGTCTGAAGACGTTCGTGCGGCTATCGCTGAAACAAAAAACTATCCTGGGGTAACTGGAAACATCACCATCAATAAGGACCGCGACGCTGAGAAGCCTGCCGTTGTTCTTGAAGTTAAAGACAAGCGCTTCATTTACAAAGAAACCATCAACC
Source organism: Bdellovibrionota bacterium (assembly GCA_040754655.1). Classification (GTDB taxonomy): domain Bacteria; phylum Bdellovibrionota; class UBA1018; order UBA1018; family UBA923; genus JBFMCE01. The sequence continues at coordinate 9,212 of JBFMCE010000095.1, forward strand.
CTAGCTGACGACAAGTCTAGCAAGGGCTTGGGGGAAGGGTTTTTACTGAGATGGTTGAGTTTTTACAGCACGTCATCAATGGATTAGGCCTGGGTTCGATCTATGCTTTGATTGCCCTAGGTTACACGATGGTTTTCGGGATCTTGCAGCTGATCAACTTCGCACACAGCGATGTCTATATGATTGGCGCCTTTGCGGGCTACTACGCAAGCCGCTATTTTGGCTTGGCGGATAGCCCGGGCTTGCTTTCGCTCTTGATCGCGCTTGGATGTGCAATGGGAGCTTGCGGAGCCTTAGGTTTCACCATCGAACGTTTTGCATACCGTCCGCTGAGAAAAGCACCTCGTATCAATGTTTTGATTACGGCCATTGGAGTGTCTTTGCTTTTGGAGTTTGGTGGTCAGATTGTTTTTGGCGCTGACCCGAAATTCTTTCCCACGCTCTATTCTGCGGGCAATACGCTTGTGTTTGGCGGCGTGCAGATTGAACCCATCCAACTGCTCGTTTTCGTCGTCAGCGTGCTTTTAATGGTGGCCCTGCGATTCATCATTTTTAAGACAAAGGCCGGAAGAGCGATGAGAGCGGTCTCGTTTAGCCACACGAATGCGGCTTTGATGGGAATTCCCGTGGATCGAACCATCAGTTTTACGTTTATTCTCGGCTCCGCGCTTGCTGGCGCCGCTGGCATTCTTGTGGGACTGACCTATCCCAAGATCGACCCTCTGATGGGCGTGATGTTCGGTCTTAAAGCATTTGTCGCCGCAGTTGTGGGCGGGATTGGAAATGTCACGGGCGCGGTACTCGGAGCCCTGTTGATGGGCGTAGCTGAGACGATGGTGATCGCTTATTGGGCCCCAACTTACCGTGATGCCCTGGCCTTTTCTCTTCTGATTCTGATCTTGCTCTTTAAACCTTCCGGATTGCTTGGCAGCCATCGAATGGAGAAGGTATGATTGCGCCGCAGAGTAAGCTCGAGGGGAGTTCCATGTATCGGGGAGCTTCGATCTTTTTAGCAGGCATCGTGGTGTTTGCTATTTTATCGCCACTGGTGACGTCGGCCCTGCCAGCTTATTATTCCGCCATTGTCGCTTATGCGGGAATCAATGTGACGCTGGCTGTTTCGCTCAATCTCGTGCTTGGCATCACGGGGCAGTTTTCGATGGGGCATGCGGGCTTCATGGCCGTTGGAGCCTATGTCTCTTCTTACCTCTCGTTGACTGTTTTTAATCATATTCAAATTGTAGGACTTCCTTTAGAGGTCAGCCAGAATCTGTTTTTTGCGGTTTCTCTGTACATCGGTGGCCTGGCTTCCGCGGGGTTGGGATATGTCGTAGGGCTTCCTACCTTAAGACTCCGAGGCGATTATCTTGCGATCGTAACGTTAGGATTTGGTGAAATCATCCGCGTAGTGCTGCTGAATATTGACGTCGTAGGCGCGGCTCGTGGGCTCCCGGGAATTCCGCGATGGACAAGCTTTGGCTGGATCTACGCTATCGCGTTTGTCAGCGTCCTCACGGTTCGGCGGCTGATGAACTCAGCCCATGGAAGAGCTTTTCTCGCCGTCAGAGAAGATGAAATCGCGGCTGAAGCGATGGGAGTCAATGCAACGCGGGTGAAAGTCACCGCTTTTGTGATCAGCTCTTTTTTCGCCGGAGTGGCTGGAGGTCTGTTCGCTCATTATCTCACCTATCTCAACCCCGCGATCTTTGATTTCAACCGCAGTTTTGAGATTATCATCATGGTGGTTCTTGGCGGGATGGGTTCGACTTCGGGCGCTCTGGTAGCGGCGCTTTTCTTGACTGGCTTGCGAGAATTCTTGCGCCCGCTGCAAGAGATCACGAAACTCGATTTCCGAATGGTGATTTATTCTATTTTGCTCATCGTGCTGATGCTCACCCGCCCGAACGGTTTTTTCGGGACGCGGGAGATTTCGGATTTCAACCTCTTCAGAAGATTTAAACGAAATGCATTGAAGGTGAATAACCCTGGAGAGAACCATGTCTGAAGTTGCATTAAAGGTCGCTGGCCTTACCATGCAATTTGGCGGGCTAAAGGCCGTATCACAACTCGACTTTGAGCTGGCCAGGGGTAGCATCACCGCGCTCATCGGACCGAATGGGGCTGGTAAAACCACTGTGTTCAATATGCTCACTGGAGTCTATGTTCCGACTGCGGGCCAGATCCAGTTTTACGGAACAATGACCACGGGCCGCAAGCCTTATGAGATCGCAGCTCTTGGGATGGCCCGGACCTTTCAAAATATTCGGCTGTTCAAGGAGCTCACGGTTCTAGACAACGTGAGAATTGCCGGAGATATACATAACAAGCCAAAGCTTTTGAGCGCGATTTTCCGAACGCCGGGCTTTAGCGCCATTGAAGCCCAAAGAGTCGAGCAAGCCCTGCGTTTGCTTAAGATTTTTGATCTTGAGAGCAGAGCCAATGACCTTGCCAAAAACCTTCCGTATGGTGCTCAAAGGCGCCTCGAAATTGTTCGCGCCCTTGCTACGGGAGTAAAGCTTCTGCTCTTGGATGAACCCGCGGCGGGCATGAATAATCAAGAGACGGTGGCTCTCATGGGTATCATTCAAAAGATCCAGAAAGAGTTTGGGCTCACGATCCTCTTGATCGAGCACGACATGAAGCTTGTGATGGGAATCAGCGAAAAGATTGTCGTTTTAGATTATGGCGTGAAGATCGCCGAGGGCCTGCCGGGCGAGATTCGGTCGAATCCCAAGGTGATTGAGGCTTATCTCGGAAAAGCGAAAGACCGCGCAAAATCAGCAACCACAACCGGAGCAACCGTATGAGCGCGATGCTTGAGTTTCGTGACGTTCACGTGCACTACGGGTCGATCCACGCGCTGAAGGGCATCAATTTTAGCGTTGAACCGGGGAAGATCGTGACCTTGATCGGGAGCAACGGAGCAGGCAAATCCACCACGCTCAGAGCGATTTCCGGTCTGTTGCGCCCGTCGAGGGGCGAGATTTTTTTCCAAGGAGAATCCATCGGAGGCCGCAAGCCTGATTCCATTGTCGCTATGGGGGTGAGCCATGCGCCCGAAGGACGGGGTATTTTTTCGAACATGTCGGTGGAAGAGAATCTTATTTTGGGCGCGTATTTGCGAAAAGACAAAGAAAACATAGCCTCTGATATGGAGCATGTGTTCGAACTTTTTCCCAGGGTGAAAGAGCGTCTTTGGCAAAATGCAGGAACTCTTTCAGGTGGTGAGCAGCAAATGCTTGCGATCGGACGAGCGCTCATGGCAAAGCCCAAGATCTTGCTCTTAGATGAACCTTCTTTGGGGTTAGCGCCTCAGATCATTGAAAAGATTTTCGAAATCATCGTCAAAGTGAACCAAGCAGGAACTACCGTATTGCTTGTCGAACAAAATGCCTTGCTGGCGCTTGAAGTTGCGCATTATGCTTTGGTCTTAGAAACCGGGAAAATCGTCACCCACGGTCAGAGTAAAGATCTTTTGGATTCTGCTGAGATTCGAAAGGCTTACCTAGGAGAGTAAATGAAGATATTTATTGATAGCGCCAACCTAGAGGAGATTCAAAAAGCCAATGCAATGGGGTTGGTTGATGGAGTTACCACGAATCCGTCTTTGGTCGCAAAACAAGGGGTTCGGTTTGAGGATTTGCTACTTCGGATATGCGAAGTAATTGACGGTCCCATTAGCGCTGAAGTGGTCTCTACCGAAGCTCAAGGAATGATTCGAGAGGGCAGAGAATTGGCCAAGATTAACAGCAACATCGTCGTTAAAGTTCCTTTAACGCCTGAGGGTCTTGTGGCTACTAAGACTTTCTCGGGAGAAGGCGTCAAAACTAACGTAACCCTTTGTTTTTCGGCGGTTCAAGCCATGCTCGCCGCCAAGGCGGGAGCGACCTATATTTCCCCATTCGTAGGGCGTCTCGACGATATTTCAACAGATGGGATGAATTTAATCCAAGATATACGTACAATTTACGATAACTACGGCTTTAAGACTGAGATACTCGTGGCAAGCGTAAGACACCCGGTGCATGTTTTGGCAGCGGCTAAAATTGGAGCAGATGTGGCAACGCTACCCTATAAGGTGATCGAGCAACTGACCAGGCATCCGCTGACGGATATTGGGCTTAAAACCTTTTTAAAAGATTGGGAGACTGCAAAACGGTGAGATTCAAAAGACAAGGAAGTCTTTTTAAATCAGGAAGCTGTTTCATCCTTTTAAACATTGTCCTCTTACTGAAAGCGAACGCCCAGACCGAAGATTTTGGGGCTTTCAATCCAATCCCGGAAGAGCCTAAAAAAGAGGCCCTCAAGCCGCCTCCTACGCCCGCGCCCAGTATCGATCCTGAAATCCTCAAACAGCTAGAAGAGGTGGCTGAGCCCCAACAGCCATCTACGGCCCCGGGCCCTTCTGTCCCTGCTCCCGTGGCACCAGCACCGCAAGAGACTGCGGAGACAGCGGCGCAACCAATGCCGACCCAAGAACAAGCCTCTGATGAACGGCCTGTATCAGAGTCGAGTAACGAAAATCCCAACAAGGATCAGATCAATGAGAGGGTTCTTGAAAGTCCAACTCAATCTGTTGAAGCTTATGAAAAAGAGCGCCGCAAATTGCTCACGCTCTCTGAAATGCCCGATTGGGGCATGACGCTGAACTTCGCATACCGCGCATTCTCAAATGCGGATCTCAGGGTTTCAAACACCAGCGTTGGTTTGGGAGAAATCGCAAAGCCTCGCCTCTCAGGCCTGCATTTTGGCTTTGAAAAAATCTTCTTACGCAGCCTGGGATACCTAGCCCTGGGCGCTGAACTCGGGGGTTATGGGAGCCCCCCTCGCAATCGATTTGACGGCCTTCTCTTGGCCTTTCAATCAGCTGGCCCTTACGTGATGTACCAGGCGAATTACTTTTCAAGGCAATGGTTGGTGCCGGCTTTGCGAGCGCAATATGAGATTGTCCGCTATAGCTATACTTTTCTCGAGGGGCCTGACCAGCAATCAAGGAGGATTCGTGGTCTATCCATGCTACCGCGTCTTGATATCGGGTTGCTGTTGTTCCTAAATATCTTTGAACCCACGTCGGCGGGCGGAATGAAGTCGAGTTGGGGCGTAAAACGCACCTATCTTGGGGCCTTTTATTCAATCGCTCAAGACTCAAAAAAGAAGAACTTCAACCTCTCAGAGAATGGCCTTCGGGTAGGTTTACGCTTCGAAATGTGATGCCCTTATCTTGGTAGTAGCTTTGGATCCCTGTCTGAGGTGGACGTAGGTTTTTGCGTTTGGATATACGTAGTTTAAAAACATGCCCAACGAGCCTGTTGCAAATCCCCTCTTCATTGACTATAAAGTTGAGCTTCTTAGCCCTTTTGTTTCTTGCGATGCGAAGTGTTTTTTGAAATTTCAGACCCTCGTTGATTGATTGCTTGTTGGTTCGTGCGGCTGTGGTGGAATTGGTAGACACGTACGTTTGAGGGGCGTATGGCGAAAGCCGTGACGGTTCGAGTCCGTCCAGCCGCACCATTCGAAACACTGGTCGAACGGGCACACTCAGTGCCAGTGGATTCCAAATA
>JBFMCE010000096.1:0-14570 GCA_040754655.1 Bdellovibrionota bacterium
AATACATCGTTGAGCCTATTTCAGAAAAATCCCTGACGTTCAAAGTGGGCCTTCAAATCAAAGCTTTGAAAGCGCAAAGGCGGGGGCTCAGGCAAGCGGACTTGAGGGAAAGAGACGCAAAAACAAAGGGAGCGTCAAAAGATAAGAAAAGCGTCCCCGGCCAAGACGACCAACCTTCAGTGGAAGGGGTTGAAGAAAAAGAGGCCATCGACAATCCTGGCGACGTTTGGGTTTTCAAGGGAAAACAACCCAAGAAAAAAGGAGGCAAATGGTCGATGCGAATGAAGGGCCCCGATCCTAGCGAAGGAGAATGGGTGCCCGTCGAAGACAAAGAGGGAAGCGGCAACAAATGGCGATTTCAAGAAAAGGATGCCGATCCGAAAAAAAAATCAGGGTGGGAGTGGACTGGCGACAAGCCTGAATTTGCGAATGGCGAATGGGGATTTCAGGGCGGCAAACCTTCTTTGAATTTGGTGAATGAAAAGGGCGAGACGGAGGCCGCTAAAGTTGAGTCTGATGGTGCGGGTGGCATCGTGGTCACCAAAGACTCGGAAACAGCCCTACGAAAGGAAGAAGAACGGGAACTGGCCCAAGCCATGACTCGGGCTGAGAAAAAGAAAGGAATTTTTTCAGGCAAGGATGGAGAAGACAAGAAAGGCGGTTCTGCTCAGGCCGGCGAGGGCCAGGAAGAAAAAGCGAAAGAAAGCCCTGCGAGCAATCTCAACCAAGAACTTATGGAAGAGGCTCTGAAAGCGGCGCTTGCGCAACACCACGAAAAAAAGGGCGATAAAAATTCCGCGGCTTTGACTGAGACGAACCAAGAAATGGAATCGAGCGGTTCTGGAAAAGCAGGCGACGCAAACGCCAAAACGAAGAAAAACGGAGCGGCATCGGCGGGCGATAAACTAGGCCTTGGCGTAGGAGAGGAAGAGTCTGAAGAAAAGACGGGCGCTAAAAAGTTAGAAGAAAAAATGACCCGAACCGCCAAACCTGGTTCGGAAGCTCATGGCGAAACCCTAGGGTTGAACGAAGCGGGCTCAGAGAAACAGGGGCGCCAGCAAAGGTCGACGGACGAAAAAAAGAAGAAAACGAAGGAGGGCGAAAAATCCGCACCGGCCGATAAAGATTTGGACGAACTTGATCCTAAAGACCCGCTGACTGCATTTGCGAAATCAGTGATCGAGGAACAGAAAAAATCGAAAGCAAAAGAACCCGAGGATCAGAAGAAAAAGGGTTCAAAACGCGCCCCAGGTGACCTGGCTGAAATGGCGATGAGCCTTGAAGAAGAAGCATCAGGTTACGACGGCGGCTTTTCCGGTGAAGGCGAGCAAGATCAGAACGAGAGCTCTGCGAAAGCCGGGCAGAATGAAGCAAAGAAGTGGAAAGGCCATGACCTTAGCCCGGATGAACTTCAAAATAAGAAAACCAGGGATAAGAACGCGAACAAGAAGCCTCGAAAAAAAGGTTCAGCAGACGCTACCAGCGAAGAGAAGGAGAAAGACGGCGAAGATCCAGGAGAGTCGGAAGCAGAGGAACTCGGCGCAGGAGAGCGCAATTTCTTAAAAAAGAAGAAAAAGAAGGGCAAAGAAGACGCTTCGGCTGAGATGGATGAAGAATCGGCAGGGTGGAGCACGCATCGGCCCGACTCAGATAAAAAGAGCCAGTGGCAAGGCAGAGACTCGGAACAAGAAGACGGCGCGATCGATGATGGCGACAAGACTGTCGAGGTTGACGCTTCGGGCGCTTCGATCAAAGCGAAAAAGGGCTCGATTGAGATCTTCGAATACCCCGCGGAACATTTTGGAACGTTAAATGGCGCTTGGGAAAACGCGGGCGCCGAGCCCAAAGACCCTGCGAAAACCAAGTTGCATGTTTACCTTGAGCTTTCGATTCGAGAGAAAACGCCCGAGCAATTGAAAGAGATCCAGAATTGGTGGGTATTTCGTGGCGAGAGACCGACCTACTCGGCTCAGAAAAAGCTCTGGTTTTGCAAACAGAACCGCCCTCGAAGTTACGCGGGCTTTGATGCTTTGCCGCAGGTTGTTCGCGACTACATTCTTTCAATTCTAGGAAAACCGGCACCCCGCCCTCAAACTGAAGAAGCCCAGCAGGACGGCGATGAGGCAGCGGAATCGGTTGGCGAGGCGAGCGGGGCGGAGGCCAAAGAAAAGAAGAAACCCACCTCCCTTCCTTCTGCACCGATGATGGCGATCTTGGTTTCCGAAATGATTTACGAGGCCGAAGGCGACGCTTCAAAGGTGATCGAGCTCTTTTGCGGGTACGTCATCGGCGCAATGACAGACGTGAATGCGACCGCAGTGTTGGTTGATGAAAGCGAGTTGACGGTTGTCGCCGGTCTTGGCGGCGCTTATCAAAAAGGTCAGACAGTTTCAGCGCGGGCTGAGTTTGATGCCGTTCTTAAAAGCAAGCAGTACGAAGTTCATCTTGAGGATAAGAGGGTCGTCTGCCCTGTGATTGCCAAGGCAAAATCAGGAGACTCCAAGGCTTTGGGGATGATCGCTTTTGAAGCCAAGTCTTCGCCAGAACAGCTTGTATCGAAAGCAAAGTATTTGAGTGGAATCGCGCAATGCCTGAAAGGTTCATTCTTGCAGCTTCAAGTGAAGGCGCAACTCACAAAGAAAAGCGCCGCATAAGCGCCCCCACCCAAGGGGGTAGGTTTTTGGGACAGGTTTTTTCGGAAAGATCGATTCCCATCTCTGAAAAACCAAGCTCTTTTCCTCTGTCAAAACGCAAGTCTGATAAAACCACATATCCCGGCCCAGAAGCATCCCACGCAATGACCCGAGCAAACCTCAGGAAGGCTCGAGCCTGGCAGTTTGACTGAGAAAGGTTTGCAAGTTCAGCGATACCGCCTTTGAACTCACCGCTCCAAACCACATGTGGCCGATTAGGCAGGCTCGAAGGGCGCAGGGGAACAGTCGTTTCGGTTGAGCGGTTGGGTGGGCATTCAGCCGCGCCCATGAATTTCGGCAGCGGAGCATACACGGCTCGCCTTGTGATGTAATTGTCTTGGGCCTTTTCAACAGTGAAGAGGCTCCAGCAGAGCGGATTAGACGGATAAGGGCTCAAAACCAGGTCCAGCACCTGCGTCTGCGGCGCAATGTTTTTGAGAAGAGCGTTGATTTGCGTCTTAGCCATCCGGGAGCCCGCAAAGCTTAGAGCGATCCAGGCGATTGCGGCACTGAGTCCTGCAATGAGCCTAGTGCGCGGTTGAAGTTTGCTCATCAGGCCAAAGAGCCAGAGCCCGAGCGAGGTGAGTACGAGCGCATTTTGCCAAGGCACGAATCCGGTAAAGAAATACAAAAGCACCGCAATCAGCCAAACGCCCGCGAAGAAGAGTTTTCCTCCTCGGCTTTTCGCCGCGAAAAACAGAACCGGCGTAAGCGAGATCCAGAGCCAAGGTTCTACGATGAAGACCGAATCGCCGTAAAACCAGCGGTTGTCGAAGGGCCAAAAGGGGTGAACCCCGTAAGAGTTCCAAAAGTCCATGGTGATGTGCAGGAACGGCCCCAAGACCACGATGAACAGTAGCGCCTTCCAATCACCGCGTTCATGTTCTGGATGTTTTCGTTTATAAATCATCCAGAAAAGGAAGAAGAGAACCAGACTCTGTGGCAGTGCGCCGAGGAAAGTGTGGGTGTGCCCGCGGTGGTGCAAGAGATAACCCAGTTTTCCGGTAGTCAACGGCGCCAAGGCAAAATCTAGGTCAGGAAGATTGTTCGCGACCGCCGAGGCTAGCCACAAAGTGGGGCGCAGCCGCTTTTCGGCGGCCGATTTCCTGCTGCTCAAGCCTACAGAGGTGGCATGGGCCGCAATAAACCCCGCGATTGTGTGAGAGAGGTTATCCACTGCTCTTTTGTTTCACCGCGGGTTTCAAGACGGAGCGAATGCGCTGGGAGAATGCCCGGAGCGCATCATTCACGGAAGCGCCTTGGTCGACCTGTGATCGGATCTCTATTGCCGCTAAGAGATTGCTGAGTTTTTCACCGTCGTCCTTGCCCTCAACGCCCAGAAGGTTTTCACGCCTGGATTCAAAAAGGGACGCGGCTTTTTCGAGCTCGGCTTTGGAATGTCTAGCCACGAGTTCTTTTACTACATTTACCATCATAGAGGTTTTTTCACCGTGTTGATGAATCCTTCGAGCGCATCTTCCATCGTGGTTGAGAAGCCTCCTACGAAGCGGCCATTTTTATAGGCCGCGACGTAGGGCAAATTGTCGATTGTCAGTTCGGCGCGGGCCTGTGGATTGGCATCACCGTCGATCTTGAAGAAAAAGGCTTCTTCATGGTTTCCGGCAACCTTCTCAAATATGGGCGAGAATAGCCGGCAAGGCCCGCACCAATTTGCATAGAAATCAACTAATGCAAGAGGTGCCGCTTCGATCGCTTTCTGAAATGTTTGGTCGTTGAGTTCGATGACTTTGCTCATGCCGGCTTTTATAGCATGTCTATCGAGGGGTGCAAACCCGCATCCAAGACCAGAGATTATCTTGGATGCGGGTTTGCTTGGGGACGGGCTATTGGGGGCGATGGCTTGAGGCTACCGCAGCCACGAGCTGAAGTGGTCTACGAGTGTGTCTCGCGCGTAGTCACATTGACTCGAGGTGAGGCGGGTTGTGGAGGAAGTGATGTAATGGTTCATCAAGTTGGTCGAAGTCGTAGTGTGTCCAAGGCCTCCGATCAAATGGCCTGCTTCATGGGAAAGCAGCAACGTGCTTGTGGCGACGCGGCTCTCAAAGACGACCCCGGTAGGTTCAGTTCCAGGCATTGTTGAGAATCCGTTGCTACCGTCTGAACCGAGGTTGCCGGAACGATCCCAGGTTCCTGTTTTTACGAACAGGGCTCGTCTGGAATCGGCAAACTCGCGGCGCAGGTCATAGAGCTGCGAGTGGTTTGCCGGGGTGAAGTCTACGCCATGAGCGCTCGCGACAGGGGCGATATACTCTTCAAGGACGAAGCGGATGTCGCATTGAGCCCAGGCATTTGACATGTTCTGGATAAGCGCTTCCACTGAAGCTTTTGACGGAGTAGGGGCGGAAGTCGCCTCAGACTGCAAGGCAACGTATTTGACCGCAACCGTCATCGCATTGGGGTTTGGGTTTGGAGTTGGGTCGGGATCGCCAGGCTCATTCGGGTCAGGAGAGGGTGAGGGATTGTCTGGTGTGTTGGGGGCCAGTGTGCTGCCGTCAGAAACTCCGGCAGGAACCTCAGGATTATTCTCGGTGCTATTGCAAGCCGCGAGAAATTGAGTTGATCCGAGAACGAATACCAACGCTGCGAGATTTGACCATACTTTGGTCATTGTGAATCCTCCTTGATGAACTTCAAAATCAGAATGTTGGGAAATGGTTATGCACACGAGAGGCCAACTCCCGTGTTGCAGGTTGCACTTGGAGAGTGCACAAGAAGATCTACAGTAATGGGTTGTTTGCGATCAGAGAGCGTAGAAAACTTCCTACAAAGTGAATTGGTCCGTTGCCTGCATAGGGTGCTTCCGGAGTTGTCTCAAGTTTTGGGGGAGCCATGGCAAATCGATTCGAGCGCTGGTTCGTAATTCGGGTCTTTTATTTGTGTTGCATGCTCTTCCTCGCATCTTGTGGCGACGGAAAGCTTAGGCTTGGATATTTCGCCGACTCAAATTCAGAGTCAAAGCCATCTACCGTCACTCAACCCAATGAATTGCCCGATTCGGGGCCTGTCGAGGAAGAGGGGCCCTTCGTCGATCCAGAGACTCAAGGCGACGTTTCAGAATCATTGCCCGGCGCCACAGGTTCGCCAGAGCCCAGCACGCAAGCATCTCCGTCGCCTTCAACCCTGCCGTCATCGCCAGCCGCGCCACGCACGAGCGCTAGGCCGGAGCCGCAACCAGGTGGGCCGCTACCGACGCGCGGTGAAGATGACGAAAGGCCGGGGTCTTCTTCTGATCCTGAGCGAGAACGAATTCTCAACAAGGTCTTGGATCTGACCAATGGTTACCGCATCGAAAACGGACTTGCTCCGCTCACGCTCAATGCTGAGTTGTCTCGGGCGGCGCAAGAGTACGCCGAACGGATGGGAGAAGAGGTTTTCTTCGATCATGTGGCTCCTGATGGCACCCGTCCCCGAGATCGCATTTCGGCCATGGGTTACCAACCGCAGGCCTGCGGCGAGAACTTGGCTCTCGGTTACAAGACTCCTGAACAAACAGTGCATGCTTGGATCAGAAGCCCTAGTCATCAAGCAAATTTATTGAATAAGGACTATACCGAGATCGGACTAGGCTATGCCGTCGGAAAGTCGCGTCAGTATGGCGATCAATGCGCGTACTGGGTGCAAGAGTTTGCGACGCCGCGCAATCGGCATCCAAGCTTACCTCACGACGGGCCTGAGGCGCCCAGCGATGCGCCTCGAGAAAAACCTTGGAAAAAATCAGGCGTTTGATCACGATTTCGCGAGGGTCTTGAGTTTTCTCACCTGCGAGAGCCCCTCGGTTGAGAGAAGCCTATCGGGTTGGTAGAGGTAGGGGGCCAGTTCGCTCTGAGCACGCACGAAAATCACATGCCCAGACTGTAAAAAAGCATATGCGTGCACCGCAAAAAGTTCGTGCTCATGGCTCTTGAGCGCCGCAATCGCCTTGGTTACCAGATCTCGGCCATATCCTTCTTCTTCCGCGAAATGGCTTAAATCGTCTCGTGTTGCGGCAAGGATGTCTTCGTCTAAGAAAGATTCATCATAAGCAATGAATTCAATGCGTCCTGAGACCGGGGCTAAGACCCCTTGAAAGTCTTCAAAGCTCTCGCATTCGATCGTCCAGGCTCCTCCGCGATCTTCGTTAGGCCACACCTTGCCTTTCAAAACCGGTGCCACGGTTGGCAAAGAGCTTGCTAACGTTTTTACATCCTCATAACTAAAAAACTCTTCTTCATCGTGTGTCGTAGAGCTTGGCATTGAGGTCCACATATTCTATTCCTCTAATTGAAAAACCAGAAATTTGGAAGAGGTACTATGACGCAGTGGCCAAAGGATCAGTACTATCGCGAACGCTTTTTCGTGCCTGATCTTACCCCAGAACAACGGTCTCAATTGAAAAAACTGAAACCCAAGCTGGTTTTCGTAGCGGAATCCCCTCATGAAAGCGAGGTAGCGCCTGAAATGAGGGCCGAACGCCGCCCGTTGTGCGGCAAAGCCGGGCGTGAGTGGTGGCAGAAAATAGGGCAGATTTTGAAAGACGAAGACGACAAAAGCACAGAGCTCGGACGTCTGCTTGAGCTCTGCCTTGCAGGCGACTTTGCGGTGATGAACGCGGTCCAGTACCCGCTTGACCCCAAAATCACCCTTTATCAAGGAGAAGAGGCCGCCCCCGTGCGGGGGTTGGGATTTTCAAAGGTTTCCCCTTATTCCTATAAGAAGCTCAAGGATACCGAGGCGGTGCGCAGGGCAGTGCAAAACTTAAGGGAAAGGCTAAACCACTCTAGTTTAGTTCATGCACTGGTGGTGAGCCTCGGGAATGACGCACAATGGTTTGTGAACCAAGCGCTGCAGGGTTCGCTTGAACGTCACCTTGAAACCATCCCGCATCCGTCGGCGTGGTGGCGCCAAGGGGGCAAGTTGCGCACAAGAGCTGAACTTCAATTGACGAGCTTGCTCGGAGCGGCCAGAACAAAGCCTGCAAAGAAGCAGGCGCTATTTCATTCGAATTCTTCGAAAGAAAAAATAGTTTAACGGGCTGATCTCAAAGGCCGAGACATCGGTGCTTACCAGGGCTGTAAGCTTGGGGTAGTAGAGCGGCGCTACGATCGCATGCTCCTGCAACAAGACGCGTTGAGCATCGGTATAGTACTGCAAGCGGTCGAGCACTTTCACGGAGCCGCCCGCGTTCTTTACGAGGGCATCATACTGAGAGTTTTTCCAACCCGTCGCATTGGTGTTGCGGTCTGACAAGAAAACTTCCATGAAACTCGAGGCATCAGGATAGTCGGCGCCCCATTGCCTGATGTACATGTCGTGATGGCCCTTAGCGAGGGCCTTTTCAAATGCGCTTGGTTCAAGAGCTTGAACTTGAATGTTGAGTTGAAGGGTTTGTCTGAGCGACTCTTGAAGGTACTTTGCGATGTCTTCAAGCCGCCCTTTTCGGGTGAGCAATACCAAGGGGCGGTCTTTTTTTAAGCGGTCCTTGATTCCCGACTGTTTCAACAATTCGATCGCTTGGTGAGGCAAGTATTGAAGGCCAGCGTTGGGGTCGTATCCCGCGATTCCACGAGGCACCAACGAGTCTGCAGGGGTTTCCCCTCCTTGCAGCGCAGTTGGGATTTGGGCGCGATTGATAGCATGCGCGATCGCCTTTCGAAAAACGGCCTTTGAAGAAGGTTCTTTTCGGGCGTTGAATGCGATGTAAACCAGAGCGAGGTAAGCGGACTGTTTGAGCCTCCACGAGGCTGTGCTTTCAGCTGTATAGCGTACGATGTCTTGAGTGCTCACGCCTAAGAGCGCGTCGATCTTCTTTTGTTCGAGAAGCTCGCGTGCTCGTTCATCACTGGGTTCAATCACGGCCACGATCTTTGGGACCGCGGACTGAGCCGCATGATAAGTGGGATTGCGCTCGAAAACGATTTCCTTCCCGCGACTCCACGATTGGATGCGGTAGGGCCCCAGGGTGACGAGGTTTTCAGGCAAGATCCAGTTGCCTTGATGCTTTTCGATCAGGTCCTTGCGCTGAGGAAAAGTCACCCAGAAAGAGAGAAGCGTGACGAAATATGGAACAACCCGGCGTAGCTTGACTTGAATGCGTCTCTCATCCAGCGCTTTGATCCCGACGTCTTCAAATCTTTTGATCTTTCCTTTGTGGTAGGCTTCGGCATTTTCGATATCAAAGAGGAATGAGGCGTATTCATTGGTATTCTTGGGGGCAAGCAGTCGTTTCCAAGAATAAATGAAATGCTCGGTTTTCAATGGAGCGCCATCCGTCCATTTCACTCCTTTTTTCAGGTGGAAAACATAGGTAAGTCCGTCGTCAGAGGTCTCCCACTTCTCGGCGAGCGCCGGGCTAGGTTGAAGCGTTTCGTTGATTTCGACGAGCCCTTCCATGATGTTCATCAAAACGTAGGTCTCGTAATTGGTGTGGGCGTACGTCCAATCGAGAGTAAGAGGCTCGATTTGCATTCGAAATCGAAAGGCATCCGCTGCAGCTTGGACTTGCGCTGAAACACAGACCAACAAAAGGCAAAGGATGCATTTTAAGAGGGCGACTCGTCTGGAGGTCATCGATCTTATTGTAGCGATTTGAACTCTATGAAGCAAAGTGCTATATGGCCGACATGTTTAGATGGGTACTGATGGGTTTGATGCTCTCGCGTCTAGGGTTGGCCGAAGATTACGAGTGGTTCGTCAATTTGAGCGCTCGCGAACAGCTTGAAACTTTGGCGCGCACGAAAGACCCTCAAGTTCGTCTTCAAATGCAGGAAGCCCTCAATCAGGCTGCAAAACGTGATCCCCTGACCGGAGTGCATAATAGGGGCTCCTACCAACGCTTCATGAGACGGGTCACGGATCAAAGCTCTCGCGGATTTTCTGAGATGGGTCAAAACGGCCTGGGGATGATCATGGTAGATCTCGATCATTTCAAAAAAGTGAATGACACATTGGGTCACGAGGCAGGTGATGCTGTCCTTAAAGCAGTGGGAAAGGCGATCACAAAGGGCACTCGCGAACACGTGTTTCGCCAGGGAGGCGAAGAGTTCTTGATCGTCATGGAAAGCGTTGACGTCAAGATCGTGCGGCGCGTGGCGGAACGATTGCGCCTGAAGATCGAAGCGCTTGAGTTCAAAGAGTATCCCGGGCTCAAAGTTACCGCCTCTTTCGGAGTCGCGGTAAGCTCTGCCGACAATGAGGCCCGGTTCCTGAGCCTTGTAAAAGCCGCGGATGAAGCTCTCTACATCGCAAAGAAAACCGGACGCAATAGGGTGATCTTCAATCACTCTCTTTCTTGTCAGAGTTCATTGGTAACCAGGATAAAACGCTCGTCAGGAGGCTAGAGTCTCGTTACTATCGAAGGCATCATGACATCTAGAGCGCTTTCGATATTGGCGATCATTTTCTGCTCGTTTTCCTGCTCAAGCTCGCCTCATCCTTCTGCGTCTAACGAAGAAGATCCCTATCTGTGGCTAGAAGAAATTGAATCCGAGCGGGCGCTGCAATGGGTTCGGGGGCAAAGCAAGCAGACGTTGGAAAAGTTCAAGCAAACCCCATCCTATAAGCGAATCGAATCTGAGATTCGCAAGATCACGCTGGCCAAAGACCGAGTCCCTTACGGCGCGTATCGGAACGGCTGGGTATATGATTTCTGGCAGGATGAGAAGCATGTGCGGGGCATTTGGCGCCGCACGACCCTTTCCGAATACAAGAAGGACAAGCCCAGATGGCATACGCTGATCGACGTTGATCGGTTGGCCCGTGACGAAAAAGAAAATTGGGTTTGGAAAGACCTTCAATGTTTACCGCCACAGTACGAGCGTTGTCTGGTCTCTTTGTCTCGTGGAGGCAAAGACGCTGTCGTGGTGCGAGAGTTCAGCGTTCGGGAGAGAAAGTTTTTGGCTGATGGGTTTTCATTGCCTGAAGCGAAGTCTCGGGTGGTGTGGGTTGATGAAGACAGCCTTTTCGTGGGCACAGACTTTGGGCCAGGTTCTTTGACCGATTCCGGTTACCCTCGGCTTGTAAAGCTTTGGAAACGCGGACACCCCTTGTCTCAGGCTCAGACGGTTTTTGAAGGCGAGAAAAGCGATGTTTCGGTTTCAGGGGGCGCTTATTTCAGGCCGCAAGGCAATCTCTTTGTCTTGCAGCGGAACATCACTTTTTACAAGTATGAGCTCTGGGCCTTTGATCCAGAGACACGACAGAAGACAAAAGCCGATCTGCCAGAGCATTTCAAGCTTTCTGAGTTTTACAAAGGCCGTCTTTTTTTGATTTTGAGATCAGATTGGACGCATAAGGGACGTACATTCAAGTCAGATTCACTGATTGCAGTCAGAGTGCAAGGCACCGAGCTAGGCTTGCCTGAATTGGTTTACGAACCCAGCGGCAATTCGACGGTCAGAGGGGTTGAGAGCACGAAAGAGGCTTTGTATCTCAGAGTGCTGGAAAATGTGCATGGGAAGATTTACGAGCTCAGTCGCACGGAGTCCGGTTGGAAGACGCGCGCTTTGCCTTTGCCGCAGGAAGGTGAACTTGGATTCGTCTCGGTGAATCCGTTTAGTGATTTCGCGATGCTCAATTATGAGAGTTTTCTCTCGTCTCCAAGTCTGTATTCACTTGAAAAGAAAGGCGCCTCATATGAGGTAGAACGTTTGAAGAAGTTGCCTGAGCGATTTCGGTCAAAGGGGCTTGTCTCTCAGCAGTTCCATGCAGTCAGCGCCGATGGCACTAAAATCCCGTATTTCATCATCCACAAGAAAGGAATGCGGTTCAACTCAGCCAACCCCACGCTACTTTACGGTTATGGAGGGTTTCAGTATCCGTTGATTCCTCATTATCTTGGGAGCACCGGAAAAGTTTGGTCCGAGCGTGGAGGGGTTTATGTTCTTGCCAATATTCGGGGTGGAGGAGAATTCGGCGCCCAATGGCATAAGAGCGTTTTAAAGGAGAATCGTCAGAAAGTTTTTGACGACTTCATCGCTGTTGCGGAAGATCTGGTGAAACGAAAAGTCACCTCTCCCAACCATCTTGGTATCATGGGCGGCAGCAACGGTGGTCTGCTCGTAGGCGCTGCATTCATACAGCGTCCGCAGCTTTTTAATGCTGTCGTGTGTCAGGTGCCGTTGCTCGATATGCTGAGGTACCATAAGCTCTTGGCGGGAGCGAGCTGGGAGGCGGAGTATGGCAACCCTGATTCTGGATCGACGCGTGAGGCGCTTCTGCGTTACTCGCCCTATCAAAACGTGAAGAGCGGGATAAAATACCCCAAAGTTTTTTTCCTCACCTCGACCAAGGATGACCGAGTTCATCCGGGGCATGCGCGCAAGATGGTTGCAAAGATGCTCTCGCAAGGGCACGAGGTTTATTATTATGAAAACATCGAGGGAGGTCACGGCGCCGCCGCGAATCTCGAGCAGTTCATTCATCGTGCAGCGCTTGAATTTACGTATCTTTCAAATCGGCTAGGCCTAGTGGTATACTAAGGAACGCGTGGCAAAATTAAACCTCCAGTTTGTAACTTTGCTTCTGTCGATCTGGGCCTCAAACGTATTCGCTAGCGACACCTCAGATTGCGAGCGGCGCATTTACCGCACGCAGATGATCTTCACTAAGAATGATCCCAAAATTATTTGTAAAGACAACCCAAGTCGCGAGGTTCAAGATTGCTTAATAGAGATCTTGAGCAGTAGACGGGGAAGGCTTCGGAACTCTGATCTTTTTGAGGTGTACGCTGTTTGCAAAGTTGATCCTAGAACAGTAATACGAACTTGCATGGTGAAGGGGTTGGACAAGCCCTGGAATGACAAAGCATATAAAGGGGCGCGAGTCATCGGGAACCAGTGCCTCAATTCTAATCCGAGACCTGTAAAAGCCTCGAAACAACCAAGACAAGCGCCCAGCGGCACGAAGTCTTCTCAAGGAGCGACTCGATGAGCGACAACAAGAACTTAAGTTTCATGCGGTCTTTGTGCCTTGGCATGATCGAAGAAGACATCCTGGTTCCTTTTCCCAAAATGAAACAAGAAGAACAAGAAGTTCTAAAAGGAGTGATCGATTCGCTTGGTTCATGGCTGAAGAACCGGAATGAGGATTATCGCAAGTGGGATCGCCAAGGTGAGCTTCCTCCAGAGTTCATCGACGAGATGAAACAGTTTGGTTTGTTCAGTTTCATCGTACCCGAAGAATTCGGCGGGATGGGACTTGGAAGCGCCGCTTACTCGCGAGCGCTTCAAGAGCTTTGCAAGTATGACGGGTCAGTCGCCATTACCGCAGGCGCTCACAGTTCGATCGGGATGCGCGGCCTTTTATTGTTTGGCACGGACGAGCAGAAAAAACGCTTCATGCCCAAACTTGCTTCGGGCGAGATGATCGCGGCGTTTTGCTTGACCGAACCTGGAGCGGGCTCAGATGCCGCGTCAATCAAGTCGCGCGCCGTGAAAGAGGGCGACGACTGGGTTTTGAATGGCAATAAGCTCTGGATCACCAATGGCGGCATCGCAGGCTTCTACACCGTGTTTGCGAAAACAGGTTCAGCTGACCAAAAAGGCGAAGTGACCGCGTTCATCGTCACGCGCGACATGCCCGGCGTGAGCGTTGGACCGCATGAAGACAAGATGGGCCTGCGCGCCAGTTCAACCACGACGGTGAATTTTGACAATGTGAGAATCCCGAAAGAAAACGTTCTCGGTGAAGTAGGCAAGGGCTTCAAGGTCGCCATGAAGATTCTCAACAGCGGAAGAACGGGTCTTGGCGGCGGTTGCATCGGGTCGATGAAGCAGCTCATCGAACTTTCCACCAAACAAGCCAAAGAGCGCGTGCAGTTTGGAAAGCCCATCGCGGAATACGGGCTGATCAAACAAAAGATCGGGCACATGATCGTTGAATGTTATGCGACAGAGGCGGTGGTGACGATGGTCGCGGGCCTTGTGGATCAAGGTTATGAAGACTACGCCGTTGAGGCGGCGATCAGCAAAGTTTTCGGCACCGAATGTCTTTGGAGAACCGTCGACGAGGCATTGCAGCTTGCCGGGGGGAATGGGTATATGTGCGAATTTCCCTATGAGCGTGTGATGCGCGATTGCAGGGTGAACCGGATTTTTGAAGGCACCAACGATATTTTGCGCCTGTTCATCGCGCTTACGGCGATGAACGACGTCGGCAAGCAATTGAAGGAAGTGGCAAGCACTGTGGCTGGCATCTTCGACGATCCGATCAAAGGATTTGGCGTGCTCTCTGAGTATGCTTTGCGAAGGGTTTCCTATGCCACGGGCATGAATCGCGCGAAGAGCACGTTCACGAAAATCGATCCGGCGCTTCGCGCTCAAGCGACGATTTTCGAGGATGTCACGAAAGACCTTGCGGCCGCTGCCGACCGGATTCTGCGCAAACACGGGAAGAATATCATCGGCAAGCAGTTCGCGACCAAACGCTTGGCCGACATCATGATCGATCTTTTCGTCTTGGGTTGCGTCCTGAGCAGGGTGAATACTTCTTTGAAAGAGAACGGAGCTGCCAAAGCCGCAAAGGAAATCGAGATATTGAATGTCTTTGCGGGTCAAGTCCAGCGTCGCGTGAAATCGAATTTCGGCAAGATCGATAATAATGATGATGAACTCATCAAATCGCTCGCTGATCACGCGCTCGAGAATGAAAAGTACGTTTGGGATACCCTGTAAAAATCGGGTAACGGATTGCGGTTTCACGGCAAACGGATTTGGTTTACGGTTGACGGATTTCGGGGTTCGGTAAACTATAAACCGAATCCATTTTCCGATACCGATATCCGTGATCCGTGATCCGTGATCCGTGATCCGTGATCCGTGATCCGTGATCCGTGATCCGTGATCCGTGATCCGTGATCCGTGATCCGTGATCCGTGATCCG
>JBFMCE010000097.1:0-14436 GCA_040754655.1 Bdellovibrionota bacterium
TCGGATCGTGAGTAGGCGGATTCGCGAATGCAGGGGTGGGGATACTCCAAAGCGCCGAAGAAAGCGCTAGCGCGATGCTACGAATCGCCAGCCTTGTTTTCAACGAGCGGAAAGAAAAACAAACTTTTTCCCTTGATGCCATTTTACATCCCCCTTTTACTCTTCCCGGCCTCGATTGAGTCGTTGATCCAATCGAGGCGCACGGCCACCAGTTCGCCACAGCAAGGCACGACTAACAATCGATAAGAAAAGCGTCAAGAAATTCAGCAGTTTAGATCAAGATCCCAAAACGGGAAAAGTTTGCTGCCCACGCCATTATAACCGACAAAAATACTTTTAATACAAAACAAAATCAGTCCGATATAGTCAGTGTTAGTTATTCAATGGGACCGCTGCGAGAGGAGATGTTGATCATACCCTATCCCAACATCTCCTCCCACGCGCGGAACACATCAACAAACCCGCGCGAAGCTCAACGCCCTCCGCCACTAAACATTCCCTTCATCAATTCCAAAGGAATCGGCATGAAGGTGGTTGTATTTCGCTCAGAAGAAATCTCAACCATCGTTTGCAAATAGCGCAGTTGAATGGTGATCGGGTTTTGATTCATCACCTCCGCTGCCTCGGAAAGTTTTTTAGAAGCCTGATATTCACCGTCGGCAGCGATAATCTTCGCCCGGCGTTCTCGTTCCGCCTCTGCTTGGCGGGCCATCGCACGCTGCATCTCGGCTGGCAGGTCGATCTGTTTTACTTCAACGTTTGAAACCTTGACACCCCAAGGTTCGGTCTGGGTATCAAGGATTGTCTGCAATTTGTGGTTGATTGCCTCACGCGCAGACAAAAGTTCATCGAGCTCGACTTGTCCCATCACCGAGCGCAACGTCGTTTGCGCGAGTTTCGAAGTCGCGAGCAAGTAATTCTCAACTTCGACCACAGCGCGGTTGGGATCTAAAACCCTAAAATAAACGACTGCATTGACTTTGACCGTGACGTTATCGCGGGTGATCGCATCTTGCGCCGGAACATCTAAAGTTACGGTGCGCAAATCGACTCGAACCATCTTATCGACCACGGGAATCAGTAAGATCAAACCCGGTCCTTTCGCACCTTGGATGCGTCCCAGGCGAAAGATCACGCCCCTTTCATACTCATTGAGGATGCGAACCGCCATCGCAAGGAATGAGCCGATGATCATGATGAATAATATTGCGCCGCCTGATAAGAATTCCATTTACGCTTTCCTCACTCTAAGCTTGAAGCCTTTGTTCTCAATAACCGAAATTCGGTCTCCAACATGCACCGAATGATCAGGATCGAAAAGTTCAAAATCCCAAATTTCGCCCCTCATGAGGCATTTGCCTTGCCTGCCTGCGGCATCGATCGACTGCACTACGCCCTCAAAACCTTCCATATGGCTTAACCCTCGATAAACCCCGCGCCGGGCCCGAAGAAGGCTTGTGCCGACAAAAAACGCAATGAGACCGATCGCCAAAACCGTAGGCAGCACAAGAGCCAAGGAAAGCCTCAGGTCTCCGGTCGACGGATCCATCAAAAACAAGGCTCCTAGGACAAGGGAAACGATTCCACCGATCGTCAAAACGCCATAACTTGTGACGAAAACCTCAAGAACAAACAAAACAAGGCCCAAGACCAAAAGCGCCACGGCGCCTGAATTGATTGGAAGAGTAGAAAATGAAATGAATGCCAGTATCAAGCAGATCGAACCTAAGACACCAGGAAAGATCAAACCTGGCGAAGTCAACTCGGCATAAAGCCCAAGCCCGCCGGCTACCATCAAGAGGTAACTGACGTTAGGATCGCCCAAGAAAGACAAAAGCCTTTCACCCGCCGTCATCGTGATTTTTTCAACCGCGCTTCCGACCACGCCCACGATTTGTTTCTTTCCAGAAGGTAAAGCGACCACCCTACCCTCGGTCTCGGTCAGCATTTTCTCAAGATCGATCGCCAGAAAATCTATTACTCGAAGCTTCACGGCCTCGTCCGCCGGCACCGAAACCGACTTGCGAATGGATTGTTCAGCCCATTCGGCATTCCTACCGCGAAGCTGGGCCTGAGACTTGATGAAAGCAACCGTGTCGTTCACTGCCTTTTCGGCCATATCACCCTTGATGTCTTGGCCCTGACCGGCGACAGGATGTGCAGCACCGATATTCGTCCCGGGCGCCATCGCAGCGACATGAGCGCTCATGGTAATGATGGTACCCGCGCTTGTGGCCGACGCTCCTGACGGCGAAACATAAACGGCGACTGGAACCGAACTCTGACCGATGCTCTGAACGATTTCCCGAGTAGAAGAGAGAAGCCCCCCGGGAGTGCTCATGACCACGACTAAAAGAGAAGAATTCTGCGCCGTCGCCAAATCAATACTACGCTGTATATAGCGAACCGTTCCGGTGTTGATAACGCCGTTTACTTGCGCGACGTATACTTTCGAGGAAGCATGAGCTGAAAAAACAAAGAAAACCGAGAATACCCACAAAACTGAGAATCGCTTCATGGTTTCAGCTCCGCCATGACCTTCTTCATGTCTTCCCAGACTTCCTTCTTGGCCTCAGGATTCCTCAATAAGAAGGCCGGATGATAAGTCGGCATCAGCTTAGTGCCTCGATATACGGTGAAATTTCCCCTCATTTTGGTGATCTTTACGTCTCCGCCCAACAAGCAGCGCAATGCCGTGGCGCCAAGAGCGACGATCACCTTGGGTTTGATGCAATCGATTTGCCTGAAAAGAAACTGCTCACAAGTGCCTGCTTCATCCGGTTCAGGAACACGGTTTCCCGGCGGGCGGCACTTCACGACGTTTGCGATATAAACCTGCTCACGACTGAGGCCCATTGCTTCAATGATTTTATCCAACAACTGGCCTGCCTTGCCAACGAAGGGCCTGCCTTGCAGATCCTCTTGTTCACCAGGGCCTTCTCCGACAAACATAAGAGTAGAATCAGGGGATCCTTCGCCAAAAACAATGTTCTTTCGGGTCTTGCAAAGCTTACAGCGCTGGCAGTCGCCGATTTCTTGTTGAATTTCCCGCAAAATGGCAGCTCGTTCTGTAACAGGCTGAATCGCCTTTAAAGAAGCGCTCTGTTCAGACTGGCCCTGCTCTCGCCGCAAATCTTGAGTTTGAGCCAGCTGTGCTGGTACTGGTACTGGCGCCGGTGCAGATGCAGGCGCTGAGGCTTGAGACGGAACGCGAGAAGGCGGCGCATCCCCGCGCGCTACACGTTGTTGAGCGCGCCATCGCCGTTCCAACCAAGCCTTCGAAATAAAAGCGGATCGCCCGTAAGCCAGCTCTAAGCTTTCTTTCCAGAGAGAAAATTTTTCCTGCATAGGCGACTAACATGAAAGTTTTCGTTGGGATTGGCAAGATCTGGCTCTAAAATGGAAGAAGCATGAAAAACACCTTGTTTTGGATTTCCCTGGGCTTTCTAGCCTTAGTGCTTATCGCCAACGCGCAGGCGTAAAAGGGTTCACTGTCTAACCCTTTGACACCTGTTCATGCGCTTATACCCCCAAATGCCCCAGTACAAGCTTAGATGAGCCCCAATCCCTACGACAGAGCCTGGTATACCGGTTGCACTATGCGTCGTGGCTATGAAGAAGAAAAGACCTTCTCTGACCAGCACAACCTTAATTGCAAGCCTGGCAACAGTGCTCGTCCTTTCTTTTTTGTCAGGTTGTGGCGACGAAACCAATAATGGTTTGAGCTCGGATGCGGAAGAGTACGATGCCTCTCAGCTCGATCAAGAGATCACCCTTGAAGACCTTGGCGGCGCCGAGTACTTGGGTTTCCTCGAAGAAGCTCAAAAAGAAGAAGAAATCAAAAAGAGCGTAGAGAAAATAGAAAAAATTGAGCAAAAAATCGAGGAAATCGATCAAAAGCCGCAATCTTCCGTACCGGATCGCTCTGAGAAAATCAGGCTTGAGAAACAAAAGATCAAAGAAAAAGCCATCGCCAACGCACGCGAATGGGAGTTGAGGATCAGTCGCCACTTGAACAGAAACTCAAGCTCAGCGAACCTGAAATACCACAACGACCACTCCTGGCAGTGGGATGAGGGCGTAAGACGGTTTCTGCACCATTACAACGAGGTATACAAAGACCCCAAGAGCGGGCGCCGTGGCGTTTATCCACCGGTGACGGCGGCTGATTACCGCGGGTATATTTTTGGCGGCGACCCGATCTGCGTCAACCCCAGAACCTACGCCAATGTTTTTGACGTGGCTTGCGGCGCCGACTGTCGCTCTTTCGTGCGCTGGAACTACAAGAACGCGATGTCAGTTGAAGCAAAACTTCCCATGCTTGCAACCCAGTATATGATCGACATCATCTTGCCCTATCTTGATGTCGAGAAAGAGCGGCCAGGCCCCCTGAGCTACTCTTATCGAAAACAGCTTGCCCGTGAAAAGTACGTCGACCGCATCAAAAAGAAAGCCCAATACCTGCGCTCAATCGGTGAACGCGGCGTCGATGCGACCTGGGAGCAAACGCACATTGGTTATTTTGATTACTTCAATTACGTTACTGACGGCGAAGCTCAGAACGGCGACTATGTCGTTTACATCCTGCACACGGATAAGAGCTATCGTGAAAGCGGCCACGTGGCTCTTTTGGTCGATATCAATGGCGGAAAAAACGCCACCCTTGGCGCTTCTACTGGCAAGAGCGGGCTCATCTACTATTCATACCTACCAAACAAGACTCATCTGCTCCGCCCGAACTTGAACAAGATCTTAAGCGAGCTCAAAGGCGAGGAAATCGCCGACGACGAGCCGTAACACAAAGAGCCCGGCTCAGCTCTCGCGTTCAACCTCAGTCTCGTACTTGAGCTTTCCTGGCGGCATACAGCTTCCCCTGATGTAATAGCGCCGCGGCTCTCGAATGATCTGTGCGCACCCGAAGTCATCGGATTTCGAAGAAGGGTTACGGCTGAATTCAAAAGAGTCGTCGATCGCCTTCTGAGCGCCGTGCTCGCTGGCGGTTTCAACTGCGAATTCGACTACAACCGTTGCTCCTTTCGAGACAACTGCCTTGATTTTCACGCTGCGAACCACTGCCCAGTTCCGCAGATCGCTGCAGGCCCCTTCATTGCACTCGCTTGGACCAATATTGAGGCTTGGAAACTTCTCTTTGTTCACGCAGCCCTTGCTTTGATGCGGAAATCTGCGGCCCGAAAGCTCCCATTCCAGAAGATCACGGGCTAATTCTTCGTCACTGCGAGAAGAACACTGCCGAGGCTGGGAAGCCGCCTTTTGCCGGGAAGCCATGGCATTCCAGACTGAAAACCACGCCATGAACAACAAGATGAAAAAATACTTCATTGGCTACTTCTCCCGTCTTCATTCATCGATTGAAAAAAATCAAGGCCCGGCCCAAGAAGGCGTTTGCCGAATTCCTTAAGCAAGTGTTTACGAAAACATCCTTGAATGCACTCGTCATTCAAGATCTTAAGCCTCTTCTCGGGTGGAGCCGTGCATCCGGCCTTTTTTTCCCCGACGTGCCGGATGATTGAAGCTGCGCGGCCTTCATACCCGTGAACGATGGCTTGAAAAACAGGTTCTTTCTTTTTCCTCCTGTTTTTCTGCCGAGGATCCGCTTGAGGCGGGTTCTCGCGGTAAAGCTTGGCCCTGCAGGCCTGCAGGGCCAAAAACTCAATCACTGCGATTCCATTCTTGCTGAAGAACTTTCTTGCTTCCATGCGATTGACGCCAAGATTGCCGGAAATCGAACTCTGGAGGATCGAGAAATTGAACTTGCGAGGATCGATCTGATCACGCGTGCAACGAGTGACGTCCTTCAAACCGAAAGGATCGGTGCCGACCTGATCGATCATTACGATGTGCTTCGACCACGAAATCACATCTCCTGCTCTCAGGCTCGAGCTCTTGAAATCCACCGTCTCAAAACAATCGTCCTTTCTTCCAAGATCCATATAGTCTTTCGCTCCGATCCCGTAAGAGCCATAACTGTCGTCGTTAGGGCGAACTCTGAGCCCAGAGGCCGCAAGCGCCGCCGAGACAAACCCTGAGCAATCTAACGCAAAGTAAGGAGCTCCCTGGGCATGCTTTTCGGTATGCAAGTTGATCACCCTATTGTTCGCATCAAATGGCTCTAATTTAGCGCCAAACTCATAAAGGACTGGTGTGCGCGAGAGATCAACGCAGCGATTCGCTTCGCCACTGCATCTTTCGTATCCGGCCACGCACTCGCGCTGTTCGGGAAGACAGCTTTCCGGGTTTCCAAGGCAATTCGCGCTTGCGCACAACGGGCCTCCGCCGCTCTGTTCGCAAAGCCCTTCAATGCACCTGTTGTACGCATCATGGCATGCGGCGCGAGGATTGGGCCAATCCTTAAGATAATAGTGAGAGTTGATGACGCCCATGAGAGGCGAGGTCGGAATGACGCCTTTGGCGATCAATCGACTCTCAAGCTTCGGTGAAAGCACGGGAATGATGCGGTCTAACCTTCCGGGAAATTCCCGTGACGGGTAAACATCCAGCGCCCAGCCAGGAATGCCCCCATGAGTTTCGTCATCGTACTCGCCTTTCTCAAGCACATGGCAACTCTGGTACATCACCGCCATGATCTTGCGCGCTCCGAATTGAGGTTCCATCGAAAGCTCTAAGAGGGAATCCCCTAGGCGCGCGATGTCTTTGGCGGCGGCGTCGACTTGCGCTCCTACCGGTGCGCCTTCAGTACTCACGGGGTATCGGCAAGCCTTGTTGACATCTTCAAGGTCGCCGGTAGGCCGTGCGAAAACCAGAGGTAAAAGTGTGAAGTAAAAAGAGAAAGCAAAAAGGATTCTCAAAAAACACCCTCTCGTAATCTCTCATTGTACCACGGTCCAAAGCCGCCTTGGTGAGGCAAGTTTTTCCGTATCAAGCCCATCGCCCTGTGTGCCGAAACCAAGAATAAGTAAGGCGTTTTTCGATTTTTTGTCGCAAGGAGGCGCAAATCATGAATACCAAGACTGAAAATTCCCTCGATCCCACTGCCCTCTGTTTCGAAGAATATCAAGACTGCTTTGGCGAAGCCGGTGAAGTGATGAAGCGGCATCTTCTATGCACCTTATGCGGTGGTCACCTGCACTTTAACCATCTCTCTGATTTCAAGCACGGTTTGATTCAAGAAACCGCACGCTGCCCTGATTGCGGCATTCGCGTGAGACAACGGCTGCATAAAGTTCAGTGAGTTTCACCCTGCTTAACTGTCGGCAATAACTTGAAACTATTGGGAGTATTTACTCTTTAAGAGACAACTTGAGTCTGACCTTAATTAGACCTATAATAGGTCTTAAGAGGTCAGATCATGAAAATTGCAGCTATTTCCGAACTCAAAGCGAAGCTGGCCCGGTACATTCGACTTGTAAAGTCCGGGGAAGAGGTCGAGATCCATGAACGTGGGGTACCTGTGGCTCGTCTTACGTCGATAAGGAAAGAATCCGTTCTTGCGCTGACTCCCCCTCGAAGAAGCCCTTCTTCTTTGGCCAAGTACCGTTTCTCAGTGAAGCCAGTTTCAAAATTCGACGTCGTTGAGTTGCTTTTAGAAGATAGAGCAAAAAGGTGATCGCTTATATCGACTCATCAGTCATGATGCGCGTCTTGCTAGGCCAAGCCAACGCTTTAAAAGAGTTTTCCAAAGTTGAACGACCAGTGGCAAGCAAGCTTTTGAAGGTTGAAGGCCTCAGAACCTTAGACCGACTGCGAACCCGTGGAATGTTGACAGAAACTGAATTCATAAAAAGCGCCGAAGAGTTTCGAGATTCGATTGATGCTATCGAATGGATAGAAATCACGGACGCAATCTTAGATAGGGTCGGTGGCAATTTTGCGGTCGCGCTTGGAACCCTTGATGCCATTCACCTCTCATCAGCCTTGCTCTGGAAAGAACAAACCAAAATGAGTCTTCATTTCTTAACCCACGACGAGATTCTCGGCAGGGCCGCCCGATCTCTGGGATTTCATGTTTTGGGCTGTCTTGAAGGTTAATAAAAAAACCTTCCCCTCTTGAAAACCATTCTCCAGCCGCAGCCGCATACCTCATCTCTTCTTCCCCAAAATCCTCTTATCCCTCACTTGCCTGTGAAAGGTGATCGCAAACCTGTGGCTCTCGTCGCGCGCTTGTGTCAACACGCGGTAAGACCCCGTTCCAGGTTTGAGCATGATCGGGTTTTTCTGGCCAGGCTTGAACACGCGTTCCATTGAAGCTTTCACTTCGGCGTCTTGAAAGCTTGATTCCGTGCGAGCTTTCGCAAGAGAAACGAGTTCAACACCAACGACGCCAAGTTCTTGAAAAATAGCTTCAGCCTGAGCAAGCTGTCCCTTGCCGCCATCGATGACCACAAGATCTGGAAGTGAGTGGTCGTTCACGAAACGCCGCTCTAAAACCTCTCTTAAGCTCTTGAAATCGTCAGGTCCCACGACCTCACGCACATGGTAATGCCGGTACAAAGACTTCTCAGGCTTGCCTTCAACCAAGACCACACGTGACGCGACCGTTCCTTCACCCTGAAAATGACTGATGTCATAACATTCAATGCGATGGGGAAACTTTTGCAAACCCAGTTTCCGTTGCACGTCAGACAAGTCATCCAAGGTATGACTGATGTCTTCAGAGATTTCGACCAAGTGGTGCTCTGCGGTTTTGTGGACCATCGCCACGAGATCAGCAGCCTCACCGCGTTTGGGAACTCTGAAGTCCACTCGTTTTCCGAGAGCGCGAGAAAGAAGGGCTGCGTGCTCTTTAAGGGAAACGCGCTGGATCACGCCATCGCCTGAATCTTGCTCGACCGCCGCCCCAACGTCCAACTCTGGCAATAAAACTTCCTTGGGCAAAAGCTGTGGGGTTTCTTGGTACCGATTCACATAATACTGCGCCAAAAAATTGAACAAGAACTCTTCATCGATCAAATACGGATCGATATCCTCGAACGGAAATTGAAAAACACCGACCGTGCGGCCTTCGCGAACGGCCATGATCACCACCACCGCCCTGCCTTCTTGTTTTGCCCGCGCGAAATGAACCACGTCACGATCAAAGTCGGCCTCGGGATTCGTGATTTTTTGCTCTTGGGTGATCTGCTCGATATGGGAAATGCGATCCCGGATCTCGGCAGCCCGTTCAAACTCTTCCGATTCAGCCGCCTTGAGCATCTGCGCTTTGAGGTCACGAACCACCTCATTGGTTTTGCCTTCGAGAATCTTGAGCACGGTCTTGATGTTCTCACTATAGGCTTCTTCACTGATGTAATCCACGCAGGGAGCCGAACATTGGCCCATTTGATACAAGATGCACGGGCGCGAGCGATTGCGAAACTCGTTGTCTGAACAATCTCGAAGCTTAAAAGCCTTCTGCGCCCATCTCAAAACCTCTTTGATCTGAAA
The DNA here is from genome assembly GCA_040754655.1 of Bdellovibrionota bacterium. Taxonomy (GTDB): domain Bacteria; phylum Bdellovibrionota; class UBA1018; order UBA1018; family UBA923; genus JBFMCE01. The sequence continues at coordinate 9,403 of JBFMCE010000097.1, forward strand.
GGCTGAAACATAAGGCCCAAAGTACCTCGCACCGTCTTTTCTTACCCGCCGCACGTATTCAAGCCGGGGAAATGGATGGTTGAGATCAAGCCGCACATACGGATAAGATTTGTCGTCTTTTAAACGCACATTGAACTTCGGTCGGTACTTTTTGATCAGATTGCATTCAAGAATCAGCGCTTCAACTTCGTTGTCGGTAAGCACGACTTCAAAGTCAGAAACTCTGCGCACCAACAGCTCCGTCCTGGGATTTCGATCTTTCTGCTCTTGAAAGTAGCTTGAGACCCTTGCTCTCAGGTTCTTTGCTTTTCCGACGTACAAAACCCCTCCTGCTGCATCTTTCATCAAATAGACGCCAGGATCGTCTGAGAGGCCCTTGATTTTGGAGTCAAGTGGTGGTGTTATAGGCATTCACTAGATAATTACCACTTTACGGAGTGATTCGCGATGCCTGCCTCAGGTACTGGTTCAGAAGTGTTGGCCTACTGCGGGAGCTGCAAGATGGACCTTTCTGCGGTCATTGTGGCTCAAATTGGCTCTAAGATAGCGAAAGTTCAATGCAAGACCTGCAAAAAAGAACACGCTTACAAAGGTCCAAAAGGCGCCAAAGAGCCTTCGAAAGCCGCTATTGCAAAGAAGAAAAAGTCTGCTGAAGCTGCCGAAGCCGCAGAGTCCGCTCGAGCCGTTTCATTTGAAACGGAATGGAAGCGGCTCATGGGTGAAGCTGAAAAGGCGCCTCGCGTCAGCTACACGATCAAATCTCAACTCAAAGTGGGTGATGTCATCAAACACACCAACTTTGGGGACGGCATCGTAACCCGCCTGATCCATCCCGACAAAGCTGAAGTGCTTTTTCGCACGGACATGAAGCTTCTGATTCACTCTCGGAGCTGAAACGTTCTTCGCGCAATCAGGCACATGCGGTGGGACTGAATTCCTGAGAAGGGTTCTGGCTCACGAACACCAGGCATGACTCTCATCACATTAAGGCCGTGCTCTTCGAGCATCGAGCGCCACTGCGAAAGCGTATAGTGCCGCATGCGAAGCTCGGCTCTGCGGGTGCTTTGATCAGGACGAACAATCTTTCGTCTCTCGATGGTAGTTCCACGAAACCAGTCCCACCTGATCTCGCGCAGCAACATCCCATAAGGAGACTCTTCATAGTCGCGGCTGTAACCCGTACCTTGAAGCTCCCTCACCAACCATTCGCGATTGCCGGTTTCGATAAAGGCTCTTCCACCGATTTTCAAGACTCTGGCCATCGTTTCAAGCACGCGCTCATCATCGGCCGCCTCATCAAAATACCCAAGTACGGAATCAAAGTGTAAAAGCGCGTCAGCGGCCTTGGGCATCTTGATCGTGCGTACATCACCATGAATGATCTGGATCTGCCCTGGTTTGGGTTCTGAATCCGTACCAATGATCGAGATTCCTTTGTCATTTGCGGTGCGTATCGTCTGAGCCAAGAGAGGTTCCGACAAATCAACCGCCGTCACGGCGAATCCCCTGCTTGCAAGTTCAAGGGCATGGCGCCCGTAGCCGCTTCCCAAATCGATGATATGACCGCCCGCGGGAACCTGCAATTCCTTCAAGATGAAATCAACATCGCGCCTGGCTTGCGGTTCTTCCCAATGGCGTCTCAGTTGCATGTACTCTTCATCAAAATGGCTTCTCCACCACGGGATAGCGCCATCTTCAGCATCAGGTTCCGCTTCGGAGCGAGATCTCAGCCATGGAAGAACGGCATCGATGACTTCAGGGCTCATTCGCGTATTGAAAAACTGAAGCGGGCTGTCTTCTTGAGGCTCGTGGTGCTCTTCTGGCGAGAGCAAATGGCCTAATCCCGGAAGCACGAGGCCAAGACAAGAATCAAGCCCTTTCTCTAAACCAATGGTGACGGGATCATGCACCAATCTCGCTTCAGAAACCTCTCGAAACGCATGATCTTCTTTCCCGCAGATGATCAGATAAGGCACTTCAACTGAAGCGAAATGCGACAGCTCTACGACATTTGAAAGCAAAACGATGCCCTGGATGAGCGCCGCTCTTTGAAGGTCAGCAATCTTATCGATCACAAGCCTTGTGCCTTGGCTTTGACCCAAAAGAAAAACGCGCCAGTCGTCTACGTCAGGGTGAGAAATCGCGTGCAGAGTCGCGCAATAAAGGTCTTCCGACAGAGTTCTTTCATCATCCGGGGAAAACTTGCCCTGACTTTGCCCACAACCCCTTTTGTCGTATCGAAAAACAGCGTACCCAGCCGCGGTCAAGCCGCGAGCGAGCGTGAGAAACCCGTCATAATGAGGAATCGCCGGGCCATTGCAGTTTCGGTCTCGTCCGGCGCGGTTATGCGCCATGATCATCAAAGGTCGTCGACCTCCATAGAGCACCGGATCAGGAAAGTTCCATTCACCGGCGAGCTCAGTCTGATCGGTAGACTCGAAATGCGTCTGTTGAATTTTCACGGCATCTCCTGACATAATAAGGTGCACCAACTTTGATCGCTAAAGAGGAGCGCCTCATGATTGCACGAAAAACACTAGCTTGTATCTTCACTGTCTTTCTATTCTGGGTCAGTCAATTGGGAATTCAGGGATGCGCCCATAAAAAGAAGGCGGAGCCGGTGACCTTGAAGAGATTGCAAAGCAAACGTGTGGCACTTGTTGAGATCCGCGGAGAGAGCGAGTCAAAAAAGCACGTCGAAGCCGCGATCTTGAACGAAATCCTTGACCATGGGCGTTTTGAGATCGTCGATCGCAATTCAGTGCTCGATGCCCAAGTCACCTATCCTCACGAGAGTGATTGGCAACGCCTGGGCCAAAAAGTTGGGGCAGATTACGTGATGTCGGTGCGAGTGCTCGACTTCAGCGCAAAAGACCGCCAGGGTTTTGACAAGATCGAAGAAGAAGACTCTGTGCTCACGGAAGAAAGCGGTTCAAAAGAACCCGTCATCGGGACTCGCTATCAAAAGGTGAGGGCGATTGAAGGAAATGTGAAGCTGCAAATCGTCTTCTTTGACGTCGCACAGAATGCGGTTCTTCACCAAGGCATGGGCAGCGCCAAGGAAGTTAGAAATTCGCGTGACAAGACCTCTTTCCGAAAGATGGACATGCTCGATAAACTTTCGAGGGAGGCGATCGCAAACTTCTTCAACGAATTGCCTGAGTGATTTCGAAAGGCGCGGCGCCCCCCTATTGGCTCGCTTCCGCGCCGAAAGCGATGAACTGGTCCGTGACCGAGAGATTGTCCGCGGCGATCCAAGCGGCCGAACGTTCAGTGTTCGAGAAGCGAACCTCATCAATTCGACCGTCCCATGAGCTCACGGCCGAATCTTTCGAGCCCTTGCCGATCAAGAATTTGGTCGCGCCTGTGATGCCACCGTTACGCGCGGCCGAATTGAAGGTCGGTGTATTCAGAACGCCATCGATGTAAATCTTCAAAGCGCCGTTTGCCGGGCGGCTTATGACGATGTATTGCCAATCCGTAGTCTGAACGCCAGACGCGCTCTCAAGCTGAAGTGTATTGCCCCCGCCCACTGTGATGCCCGCTTTGATGACGTTCGAGCCACCCCCGCTTGCTCCATCGACGTCGTATCTTAAGCTCAATACGTCGTCTGAGCCGTTGGGGGTCTTCGCGCTGATGATGCCTTTGTCGGTGCCCGTGATGTTTGATTTCACCCATACAGATAAAGTGAATGCATTGACTCCGTTCACATAAAATTCGCCATCGTCATCGTTGAGCTCATCGCCTGCGCCGTCGAACTTGAGGCTCCCACCTGCTTGCCCTGCGACTTGGTCATCGCTGGCCATCGTGGCGCTCGCGACGGCATGCGCAGCATTCGAAGTGCTGTCGGCCATTTGACGGGCCCCCAACGAAGGGTCTTCCTTGAGATGCCATACAGCCCTGAAGTTTGCGTTCCAAACCGCAGTTGGATTTCGACCGTCGGCTGCCGCTGCATTTCCGTGATACATCCAGATAGAGTCTGATGCTGATGAAGCATCAATACGAGGCACTTTCACCCAAACGTACGAAGTGCCGTTCTCATCCCACTTTTCAATCTCATGAGACAACAATGTCTTTCCATCGGTGTCAGTGAACCTAAGGTCTTGACCGCTATTCTGGGTTTCTGCGTAGTTGATTCGACTGCTATTCAGTACGACCAAAACCGGGAAGTCGGTGAGATTCTCAGATTGTGCCCCATTCCGGAAGGTAAGCCTACGGCGCTTGGTCCAATTGTTATCAAGCCAGTCGGCCACCGTAATAGACACGGTCGCGGTATTACTGAAGTCATCGCCATCATTCACTCGAAAAGTGAACGAGTCAGAACCCGCGAAGTCGAGACCGGGCGTATAAGTGAGGTTTGGGGCAGTGCCCGTAAGAGCGCCATTCGCGGGGTTAGTCACGACCGAATAAGTCAGTGCATCGCTGTCACCATCGATCGCTGCAAGCGTGATCGAAACTCCCGTGTTGATTTGAGTGGTGATCTGCTGGCTTGAGGCAATTGGAATATCTTCAACAGAAGTCACTGAAATTGAAACCGTGGCAACATTCGAATCGGCCAATGCGTCTCTTGCTTTGAATGTAAAACTGTCAGCTCCATTTACGTTGGGGTTTGGCGAGTATTGAAAGGCTCCCGTAGAAGCATTCGTGATCATCACAGTGCCCTTGGTTGGATTGGTCACGATTGAAAACGTGAGGGCGTCGCCATTGGCATCTGTCGCGGTTAGGACGCCAGTGAGCAGATCATCTTCAAGCACCGTTACAACGCTGCCAACCGCTACCGGAGGCTCTTGAGGCGCGATTGTGTTGCCTGAACCAAGGCCGGATATGCCAGCTATCCCGTCTGAGCCCCCACCTGCGCCTGCACCTATTCCTCCACCCAGACCTTTGGGCGAACAGCCCGTTCCAGCCAAAGCCAAGGTTAAGCCGAGTGTCGCTAGAAGCATCGAATTGAGGTTGAAAAACACTCTATCCATACCTTTAATTTTAGGTTAAAATTATTTCATAATTATTTCTTATAAATCGATATAATATATC
>JBFMCE010000098.1:0-13940 GCA_040754655.1 Bdellovibrionota bacterium
CGAGCTTGAGTTGAAACGGCAGGTTGTAGCCGAGAACCGTGTTGAGCACCAAGCCTCCGCCAACGCCATCAATCAGCGGTGAGTAGCCGTGCTCGGAAGTCCTTAACTTCGCGGCATTGTAAAATGCGAATGCCCCGAAATTTCGCAAAAACAAGGGCCAGGTGTCAAAACCTTGAAAGAGCTGCGCAAGAGGCACTCCGTATTCTGCGTGAATAATGCCTGCGCGTTGGGTGCGAAATTGACCCAAAGGATAACCTTTGAGCGGAGGATCGAGATCAGACAAGGTTCCGTAACCCCCGACTTTGACCACCGATTCGGGCACATGAGCCAAAGGACGTGGCGCTACGGCACCGTAAAGAGTCACTCCAAATACGCTGTGGTCAGGGAAAACAGAGAAAAGTTGCTCCCAGCTCACGAGCGCTTTCCAAGCGCCTTCGCCGCGAGAAAAAAATCTTCTCCCGTCTGCTTGGCCTAACGAACCCCGTTCGCTGAAGACCGAATACCGGTAGCGTTGCCTGGTGTCGTAGTCGACACCTGCGCCCAATCGAAAGTTCGAGGCGAATGCCCTCTGTTCAAAATCCCCATCTCGCCAGGTGCGCGCCCATTCAACCAAAGCTTTAGGCGTCACGGTGGTGAAGTTTCCTGGGAAGGGCCTGCTCAAGTTCAAGGTGAGTTTGCGCTCTTCATTATAACGAGTTTGACCACGTGAGTTGACCGCGTAGTCAGTGACTTGCGATGATGCCGACAATCCTAATCTGTAAGGCCCGACGCGGTGGAACGTGCCAAAGAAGCCTTCGGGCTTATCGGCGATGGTGTCGTAAAAAGCGAAAAGATTGTACTCCAATTGGTCGACGTCGTCCCAGCCGATGACGGTGGCGCCGACTTGGGTTTGGGCGCCAGACAACAGAAGGTGTGGCGCCCATATGCGCGGAGCAAGCGATGACAAGAGGTTGTAATCGGTCTCAATCGAATCAATTGGGTTCGCGGGCGCGGGGTCGACGTTGGTCTTGTGTTCGGGCAGTTCCCGAAACACCGCTGGTTTTGCGACCGGCGCGTGGTCGGTGTTATGCAGGGTGAACTTCTCGAGCTTTTCTTGATCGAGCAAAACGGCCCTGATGCCTTGGCTTGTGACGTAACTGGCTGCTAGTTTTGATCCGTCGCTTGAAACGCTTGGCAACCAATACCCGCCGGAAGAGCGCGCGAGCACTTCAATTTGTTTTGTTGAAACATCTAGCCTTGCAAGATCGTAGTAACCGTCTTTTACACGCGAGAAATAAATCTTTCCGCCTACGGTAGGGCTTGGAAAAAGCGCCCCGAATCCTTGTTTGCCTCCTCCGGCCACATGCTGGGTCTCTCCGGTCAAGAGGTCTGCCGAGAAAATAGATTCAAGCACTTCAGTTGAGTGCTCAGCGAAGTACGCCTTTGTGCCTTCAGGGTTGCAACGAGGCGTTGAAACATGGTGGTGGTCTTTCGCCCGGTAAAGCGTGCGAATAGACCCATCCTTCAGGTTGAGCAGTCTGACTTCTGAAACCCTTGCGCGTTGAGTGGAATAAACCAGCATAGGCGTGGTTTCTGTCGAACCACCTTCGTTATTAGCTTTGCCGCGCACTAAGCAATGGTCGGGATCTTTTGCGCGCTCTCGTTTCGTGAGCCTTGTCACTTGCCCAGATTCAAGCTCATAGGCAAACAGATCGCTATAGGTGTCAAAGCTTCCCCTGAAGTCGGCCTTGGCGTAATAGATTCTTTTTCCATCTTCTGACCAGCTGATGCCAGCTCCCGAGATCGTGTCGTCGAGCTTTTTGCTCTCGGGAAGCACGTGCGCATCCGCATTCAGCTCCGAGAGCTCGATGAGTTGCAGCGATGGTCGCTGATGGCTCGAGTTCAAAAAGTAAGCGAGCTTTTTCCCGTCAGGTGAGAGCCTTGCGCCGAGGGCCGTTTCCTGCGCCTGAGTGAGGAATCTTGGATCTTCGGCGCCGCTACTCTTGAGCCACTCGAGTTCTGGTTTAAGCCTAGTCGCTTGTCTTGAGATCCAATCCGTCCAGAGTTTGAAAAAGCTGATCTCAGGCTTGAGCGACGCGGGGCTGATGTTCTCTAATGCCCCGTTGAGGAAAAAGGGAATGCGCCATGAGCTTTCTTCCGCATAACGTGCGGGCGCATCTTTTCCAAGTTTCAACATCATTTCCTCAATGATCCCGTAGCCTGCGAAATACTGTGATTCCCCGAACGGATAGTTCGGGATCGGCCCCATCAGCTCATCAAATTTCAGGAAGTCTTTTTTCCCGAGGACGTCGCGAAACAGCCCGTCTCTTGTCAGTGTTGAATAATAAGTGCCGTGCCCTCTGCCTCCGTGGCTGAAAGCGCTCTCTGCGTACACGGCCATTCCTTCAGCAAGCCAGGTGGGCCAGAGGTGGTTGGGGAACACGAGATTACCCAAAAGATAATGCGCGATCTCAAAAATCCCGCGTCTTTGCTCAAGGGTCAAGTAGTGGGTGTACTCGTGGATGATCAGGCTCCTTAACCAGTGGTCATATTCGCCAATAGAAGAATACGGATCAGGCGCAGTCAAAAAGAGCACGATCCCTTGTCGCCCTACTGCGCTTGTCACTCCGTTGGCGAAATCTTGGTTGTCAGCCAAGATGATCGTCGTCTTGTGCGAAGGCGCATACTGAAAAGTTTGAGAGAGAAACCCATGAGATTCTTCTAAGTACTGGGCCGAGAGCCTCGCTTCGGGTTCAAATTCGTCGGGGTATATGATCTTAAAGTTTGGCGTGAAGATCTGCTTGTAATTGGCGTGCGGGGGCAATGACAAGATGTCTCCCAAGAACGCGCCAAAACAAGGCGTGCTCAAAAGAGCAAACAAGAGGATGGTGATTGGAGCGAAGCGGTTTTTAATGTGCATCAAGAAGTTTTTAGCCCGGATCTTTCAATCTTCACATCCACGGTTTGTCCATCAGCCATTGTAAACTTTTGGTTTGTGTTTGCGAATGTGCGTTTCAAATATCCTAGCCCCACCCAGCCCGATTCGAAAGGATGATCTGTGCAACTGGTCAGGGTTCCAGCTTCACTGTTTTCCGCGAGCAGCGGCGTCGAAGGAAGGGGGCTTTTCCCTTGTCCAAACACCTGAACCAAAACGCGAGGAACTTGTCCCATTGACCGAATCCGTTCAATGACCTCTTGTCCGGGATAACAGCCCTTGTTTTCGTGAAGCGCATCGTCAAGCCCGGCTTCAAGAGGAAGTGTTTTAGGTGTGAGCTCGTAGAGCGGACCGGGGTCTCGCGCCCAGATGCGGTATTTTTCAAGTGAGGGCACTCGATGAAAACCAGCGGCCCTCAACCCAGAAATCAAAGTCGACGCTTGGGCGGTTTTCACCAAAATTCCAAGGTCAAACGCAATGGGCGCGCAAGACCACTTTGCCTCGTTCCATCCAATCCAAGAGCCATCGTGGTTTTTGTGGAAAGCACGACTAGACTCTTGTCCTCTGCCTTCCCAGAGCGCAGCCAGCGGAGGTGAGAACTTTTCCAAGGCGCTTTTTTCAGCACCGACGGCGCGTAAATAAATCCATTCCGATGGCAGAGGAGAGATCTTCAAGTCTTCTATGAAATGGAGCTTCTCAAAATCTTCAAACCCGCCGTTTGCCGCGGCCTTTCCCTCTTGAAGGGGAGCTAGCAAGAGCAAGTAAGTGGCTGGGCCGAGAGCAATCGCTTTGAAATACTGGACAAGCTTGCCATTGGCTTGAAGAAGGGTCGCAGGAGTGATTTCGCCTGGTTGAAGGATTTTGAAATTCGCCGAAGTCAATCGATGCAGAAAGTCTTTTGAATCGGCACCGCTGATTTCGAGCGTTTCCCATCCTTGCATTTGAGCAAACTCAAAAAAGCGTGTTGACGGCATGAGCCTGGTTCTACTCTTCTGTGCTGTCCGTCGCAACCTTTGAAATATAGGCATAGACAGCGAGTTGGTTTTCCCGGGCTGCATCGTCGGCAGGCGAAAAATCAATTCCCAGTCGAAAAGGATGGGTCAGGGGCGCGGAAGGGTCGCCGCGCGTGGGCGAGCACCACACAATCCGCCCCTCAAGGGGCGGGAAGGACACTCCTTCGATCGACAAGAGCACTCGGGTTTTGACAGGGACTTCGAACTTCGCGAAAACACCGGCACCGCTCTTCGAAACATCCTTGAGTGAAATCAGACAGGCCGTCACCTGGTTTCCGCTGATCAAGGCAAGGTGCCCCTTTAATGGATGGCTGCTCAGTTCAACTCGTGAATGTTTGCGATCTTCTCTTTTCCCAGACATGGTTTTCCATCCAAGGTTACCATGGGGCAGCCAATCCGCAAGCGCGATAGTCGCCTCCGAAAAATCCCCATCCGCATCGAGTGTGGTAGAGTGAAGCTGTGGAATCGATGGAAACTCTTTTAGAAGAAAATATTTCAAACTTTCGCGTGGTCGCCTGGGACACGGAAACCACTGGCGTCTCTAGCTACTCCGATTACATTATTGAGGTAGGCGCCATCGCGTTTGATGAAGACTTTGAACTCAGGCGTTTCGAAACGCTTGCCAAGCCTCCGGTGCTGATTCCCGCGGGCGCGACGAAGATTCACGGGATCTCAGATGAGATGGTGGCTCATGCGCCGCGAATATTCGAAGGCCTGGCTCAGTTCTCTGAGTTTTTGAGCTTCGTCGGGCAGCCTCGTTTTTTGGTCGCCCACAACGCCGGTTTTGATGTCGGGATGGTGCATGGGCAGGTGAGGCATTTTGACGAAAAGCTAGAGTGGTCTTCTGGCACCGAAATAGTCATTGATACCTGCATGATGGCCAAAGTGCTCTTGCCTGAATTGCCGCAACACCGGGTCGAAGACCTTGTGACACACTTCAAGCTTCCTCGGGTTCGGTTTCATCGCGCAATGGCGGATGTCGAAGCGTTGAAAGGGATTTTTTTAGGGCTCATTGGCGTTGCGGCGGATCGTTACGCTAGTTTCGAAAAAGGGTTCACCTTAAGCCGGTTGATCGATCTTGCGGGAGGATATTTCCTCCTCGACCCGAAAAGATCGGAGCTGCGTAAGCATGCCTTTTTTCTGCCGCCGCGCATCGCGGTGCTTGAAAAGCTTTGCGGGCAAAGCGCCAAAGTGGCGATCGTGTACGACTCAGAAGAGGATTACCGGTATATCACGCCGATCGATGTCCGGGTGAAGGCGTTTCGAGTGTATGTCGAGGCTTTTTGCCATCGCGACAATATCAAGAAAACATTCCGAGCCGATCGAATCTTGCGCATTGGAAAGGTTGAGGATGCGTGCGTATTAGAATGAGCCTGTGGCCGGTGTTTGTTCTCGTTGTTGCGATGCACTCTTTGGCGTCGACGCAACCTCAGCCCAGCGGCTTACCTTCGCCCAGCCCTTCAGCCGAGCCCAAGCCTGAGGAGCGTGATCCTTCGATTTTATCGTTTCAAGGCATCAGCCCTCTGTTGTGCACGGGGCAGTATGGCACCCATTCCTGCATGGCCTCGCTTCATGTCAACTCCTGCGGCAATAAGATCGAATTCGAATGGAAACCGCTGCATCTCGCAGGCCATACTCGTTGGGAGAAAAACCATCGCAGCTGGTGCCGGATTCTCTTTGAGTCTGAGAACATGCGATTTGAGACAAAGCTGGCTCCGGCTCGGTGTCTACGGATCGCCAAGACCCTGTCGCAAGGGTTGAGGCGGCTTCCGGAAACGAAGCTTGCCGAAACCTCGTGCGGCAAGACCTCAAGCCCGTATGGGCTCTTGAAACTCGAGCAGCGTTGGGATTACGCCGCGGAAACCAAACCAATTTTATTGGATCAACTGGTAGGCCTGAAACAAAACTGGGCGGCTCCTCCTGCCGTGCTCGTGGCTGCAGAAGACCTGGCATCTTGCAGGCTTATGGCATTTCAGAAAAATGACAAGCGGGCCTCTCGCCGTAAGAAGAAGCCTCCTCCAATCCACATCATGCGTTGTTCAATTCTTCCCATTCCCGTGCAGGATTGGCTCACGAGCCTGCTGGCCCAGCTTGGGGTCAGGCTCGAAATCAAACCGAGTTTCGACTAGAAACCAGGGCTCCACTTTGATAAGACGCGATGCATCTTGATAGGGTGAGGAGTATCGCGACATGGTTATCTTTTCGAGTGTAAAGCGTCGGTTTGTATTTGCGTTTTTGTGCGTGGCGCTCAGCATGAGCGCTTTTGCCAGTGAAGAAGACGAATTTTCGATCTGTGATCGTCTTGAGGAAAAACTTGCCTCCGACAACAAAGATTTCTTTTTGAGCCTTCAGGCTGAGCGCAAAGAACTCTTAGAAAAAACTCGGAAACAATTGGCCTTAAGTTACAGCGCGTTGGTCGGGCTTTCGAACTCGATTCTTTCTGATGAAGGCGTCAGCCGAAATTATCTGGTCGATTACCAAGAATTGGTTGCCCAGGCGCAACATAATTTGCATGAGCGCTATTCGCAAACATTCCTTGATCATTTGAAGATTAAACTTGAACAATTCATCCGCAATCATAAGCCGCTTGTCTTGGCCGAGGTAGGTCCTGCAATAGCGCGAGCGCTTGACGCAAAAACTTTTGACGGAGCGGCTTCGGCCGGGAAGGGTTATGATTGGTCCTGCCAATTCGACGGGAAAACGTGTCCGACGTTATTTTCTTTGCCTCAGTCGACAGTGCTGAGCTCTGTTGAGGATTTTACGGCTCAATCTGGGCAGCATTGGCTCAATTTGGGCGGGTCAGCCACTGGGGAAATCTTGATCGGACCTCTGTCACGCAACGCCTTGGCATATGAACTGATCAAAGAACCTCGAATCGAGTATCCTAACGTTAAAGAGCTGCATGTCAAATTTATAGACGGGGAAATGGAATTCGTTCTTGTCAGCGAAATCGTGGTTGAACCTGCCAGAAAACTCGGACGTGTTTCTACGTTTGAGGTGCAAGCAAGGTTGCCTTTGAATTGGAAGGCGGGACAGTATCGGGCGCCAGACAGGCCGATGTTCAAGACCGCGTTTGTTCTGAATGCCCTGAAATCCCGTCCGGAACTGAGTGCAGAAGAGCTTGAAAAGGAACTTTTGCTTAAACTTCCATCTGCTGTAGAGCGAGAACAGTTCCTGAGTTACGAAATTGTTGCCGCAGTGACTCAAGTCTGTCTTGGGGCGCCTGAAGAAGACAGCCCCGGGTCTGAAGAAGAATCCAATGCTTCTCCTGAGTCTGACGATCAAACTACGGATACGTCGACGACAGGTGGCGCCCAGTATCCGTCGGCCTTTCCCGATGAAATCCCCTGCTTAGGCGACGAGTGCTTGCTAGAGCTGAGGAAGTAGAATAAGCAGTTGTCACTTTCAAGAGCGTCGTAACGTGGCCGACATCCGTTGGCATCTTTTGGAATGAGACGGGGGTATCATGAAAAGAACTTTTTTTGTTTTATTGGGTTTCTTCATTTCACTAAGTGCAGGCGCAAGTGAGATGAGCGCGAAGGAGTGCGAAGAGAAGCTTTCTGCTCTCGTTAGAGATGCGATTGCACTTGGAAGGGCCGGCGAACTAACCCGTACCGTTTACAGGGACGGGAATTCGGACGCCGTGATTCAGGCCTATCTTCTGATGACTAAGAGGCTCAATAGAAAAGTCTCAGCCCTCGAAACTGAGATCTCTCGCGATTGTATGAGAAAAGATCTGAAAGAGTAGCTCTGGTCAGAAATACTTTTCATGGGCGCGTTGGTTTTTCAGGAGCCGCGCGGTGTAGTCGCGGAAGGTTCGTGCTCCCAACTCTCGCGTTAGGCCCGGGCGGAATGCTTGCATCAAGTGGGTGAGAAGCAGGACAAGTTGTTCTACATCCCGTGTGTGCACGGCCTCGGGCATGGGCTTTCCGGACTTTGAAAGATTGTGGTAGTTCTGAAGTGGTGTTGAGATGCCCGCGACTTTGAATCCATAACAGTTAAAGGCAGTGGCCTCGCAAGTTCCTCCGTCCATAAGTTTTCGTTGAAAACGAAAAGCTTTCTTTTTCTTTGAAAGCTCCGTGGCGCGCTCTTGAACCCAATACACGAACGCGGGATCGAATACGGTGGCTCGGTCACCAAGCCTGACAACGGGGCCTTTTCCCAGTTCGGCGCCGGGAAGCTGAGAGCTTGTTTCTATCGAGACCATCAGTGTTTTCTTGGGTTGGATGAGCCCTTTTTCAAGAACCGCCAGGGTGCCATGAAATCCTGACTCTTCAGCCCTTGAAAGAAGCATCACGACGCCAGGCGGGTGACCCGCGTTTTCAAACGCCTTTAGCAGCGCGCAAACTCCAATGAGATCGTCAGCCGCTTTCGTGACCCACAATTCTTTTTGTTTACTCACACCGGTCTCAACACCTTGGTGCCCATACCAGAGACAGGCTCCCCACGGACCCAATTGCCGTAAACCTTCTGGGGTGCATGCGGTGTCTGCGAGAAGCGTCTGTTCAATCTTTATTTTCACCCGATCCGGGCCCCGAGGTCCTTTCGTGTGGGACTCAACTTTGCCGTCAAGCAGCATCAAACCATTCACATCAGAAAAGATTTTTACAGGAAAACTTCGTATATCCATTGGGCCGCCGCCCAGCCACTTTCCTGCTGCATAGATCGCGCTTTGCTTTCTATAGAACTGTTCGATCACAATTCCCGGGTGATCGAGATGCGCTACGAAAACCACTCGGGCGGATTTGAGGTGGTTGGCATGCTCTGCTCCGACCCAGAGGTTTCCGATCTCGTCTTCAAAAACCGGCAAGCCGGCTTGACTGCAAAAATGCAGGCAGGCTTGTTTGACCCAACTTTCACGAAATGGAGCCGTTGGTTGAGACAGTATGTTTTTGATCAATTTCTCCACGATTGCCACCCTCTTTTCTTTTCGCTAGGTTGGTGGCGTATGGCAAAGGAAAAATTCGTCGAACTTCTTGAAGAACTTGCGCAAGCCATGGAGATCGTGGGCGAGAATGACTTTAAGATAAGGGCTTATCGCAAGGGAGCTCAGGCGATCGGCGACTCTGACGAAAGTTTGAGCGACATTGCTTCGGGAAAAGTGAAGATCGCTGGCGTAGGCGAGGGGCTGCGCAAAACAATCCAAGAATTCCTCGATACCGGTGAGGTTGCGCAAAAAAAAGAACTCACCGAGAAAATCCCGGAAGGCGTGTTTGATCTCATGCAGGTGTCGGGTTTGGGGCCTAAGAAGGCGATGATCGTGCACAAAGAGCTCGGCGTCAGCACTTTGGGTGAGCTTGAGTACGCATGCCGTGAGAATCGACTGACCACGTTAAAGGGATTTGGCCCAGCGATCCAAAAAAAGGTCTTAAACTCGCTTGAGGATCTCAAGGCGCGCAAAGGCAAACTGAGATTAGATGAGGCGCTAGAGTTCTCTGACGCGTTGGCGACGAAGATCCTGAAAAAACTTCCAAAATCGAAGAAACCTCCGAGTGAAGTCTTGAAGCTCGGCGCCTTGGCCAGGCACCTTGAGATTGTCGATCTTTTTGAGATCGGCATCGTGACCGAGCCCGCTCACTTTGAAAAACTCGTTGAGAACCTCGAGTGGTCTTCGGCGCCCCAGATTCAGACCCATTTGGTCTTGGGTACTGACTTCGTGTCTTGTTCGGGGACGCTTGCGGAAGGATACGCGGTGGTCCTATGGGGGTTGGCCGAAAAACCAGAAGGAGCCCTTTTGAAGTGGCTTTGCGCTGAACAGAGCGTGCGCCCTCTTTTTGAAAAAGACCCTAAGCGCGTTGAAGGCTGGCAGATCTCTTGGCTCGAGCCTGTTTGGATAGAGAGCAAACGAAAGCCTCACTCCGACGCTTATCGCCTCGAAAAACACGGACGTGTGAAAGGGTTTTTCCACTGCCATACAAATTATAGTGATGGTAATGCAACTCTGGAAGAGATGGTTCATGCCGCAGAGAAGGGTGGTTATGAGTACATCGGCATTTCAGATCATAGCAAATCTGCTTTCTACGCCCGGGGACTTCAAACAGAACGCATTTTAGAGCAGAGAAAGCGCATCAAAGAACTTCAGAAAAAGGTCTCGATCAAGATTTTCCATGGCATTGAAAGCGATATCCTTGCAGACGGGGCGCTCGATTATGATGAAGAGGTCTTGAATGGCTTTGACTTCATCGTGGGCTCGATTCACAGCCGTTTCCAGATGGACCAGACGGCGATGACAGAAAGACTTGTTCGAGCGCTTGAGAACCCGCATATCACGATCTGGGGACATCCTACCGGTAGGTTGTTATTGGGCCGAAAGCCGTATCTTTTAGACTGGGACCGATGTTTGACTGCGGCCGCTATTAACGGCGTAGCCGTTGAAATCAACTGCAATCCCCATAGACTTGATATCGACTGGCGGATGGGCGCTGAGCTTGAGAAGTTCAAGTCGAAAGTTTGCATCAATCCCGATGCTCATGCCGTGGAAGGCGTGGAGGACACCATTTACGGCGAATACATGGCCGAAAAAGCCATGGTGCCTTGTGGATCGATTTTGAATTTGATGGGCGCCGATGAGATGGAGAAGTACCTTTGGCAAAGAAAAAAAAGAGCGAGTCGTTAAGCGACCGCCAGCGGCGGATGCAAGAGGTCTTGAAGGTTTTCAAAGCGACCTATCCCGACGCGAAATGTTCACTGAATTACGAGACTCCGTTTCAGCTTTTAGTGGCTACGATCCTATCGGCGCAATGCACGGATGAGCGGGTGAACAAGGTGACGCCAAGCCTTTTTAAGAAGTACCCGACGGCGCAGGCGCTCTCAAGAGCAAGCCTGAACGATGTGGAAAAGCTGATTCAAAGCACCGGTTTTTTTAAGAACAAAGCCAAATCGCTTGTAGAGTGCTCGAAATCGATCATGGCGCTTCACGGTGGGAGCGTTCCCCGAACCCTGGAAGAATTGACCGCGCTTCGGGGCGTGGGCAGAAAGACGGCGAATGTCGTATTAGGAAACGCGTTTGATACGCCAGGGCTAGTCGTCGATACGCACGTGGGCAGGCTTTCTCGCAGGCTGGGATTTACGGCCGAAACAGATCCAGAAAAGGTCGAACAAGAGTTGATGCAAATCGTGCCCAGGCAGGAATGGACGCTCTTCGCGCATCTTTTGATCTGCCATGGGCGTGCACGGTGCATCGCACGCAAACCTGATTGCCTTCGTTGCGAGGTGAGTGGCTCCTGTCCCCGAGTTGGGGTAACGCAGAGCACGGAGCGGCCAGCACGCGCGCCTCAAGAAGTTGAAGGCAAGAGTTTGACTTGAAGGCGAATCTTCCTGAAACTGTAAAGAGATGCCTTTCTCTTTTCCCACGCTAAGAAGATTGTTTTTCTTTTTCGCTTTTTTTTCTCTGATCACCCCGGGATGCAATCCCAGGGTAAAAAAAGAGAAGCTCGATGAGAACGTCAAAGAGTATTCGAGCTCGTTTCCCTTTCAACCCAAACGAACCTGGCGCCTTGAGGTCAGTTGGGAGCCTTTTGCGTTGGATGAAAAGAAAGCGCTCATTTCAAAAGAATTTCAACTGCTCATACAAGACGATAAAGAGCGCGAAAAGCTTGAGAAGCAGATTCGTGATCATGGCGGTGATGAGCCCTATTTGCTGTGGCTAGAAAGCCAACTCATTCCATTGGGCGACCTTGAGGTGCGGGCAATTGGGCGCATCATCCGGTACCAAGACCGCACGGTCGTATTGCTGGCTTACCGGGCGCCAGTCGAGATTGAGCGGCGTGGGCTTTTGACGGCGGGGCCGGTTTCCTTTCCTGATCCTCTTTTGCGTGCGCTCAGAGATGGCTGTCCTGTTCTTGAGTGGGAGCAGATTCAAGGCGACGATAGTTTTGGGATTGAAGTGGTGCTCGTCAGCCGGGCCCGCGACCCGCGCGGGTTGCTTTGGAAGCCCGAACACATTCAAGTGAAAGGGTTTTCATCTCGCAGCTGGTCGGTGGTGCAGGGCCGCCAGTTGGCTTATCGAAGTCTGGTGGCGTTGAAAGACACGGTTTCGAGATGCCCGCTACCACTCACATTTAGGAGGCTCGCGTTGAGCGTCGGAGACTTCGCGCCCATGGGGGTCGAATGGTGAAGTGGCTTTTACTGTTACAGTTGTATTTTTTGAATCTTGCGTTTGGATCTGAAAAGGCCGTCGTTGATGCCAGTCAGTTCTTGGCTTGGCCTCCGGAGAAGGTTCATTCCTGGAAACAGTCCACTTCCATGCAAAGCCAGTTTCCACGAAGCAAGAGCGCGAGGCTTGAGAGTTTTCTTTCGCAGTTTGGAGATGCTTTTCGAGCGATGTTGCCTTTGCCCGAGAAGCTTCGCCTGCATTTTGACGTGCTTGATACGGTCAATCCGACGTTTTGGCCTTTTGGCCACGGCTTCATCGTCATGCATTCGGGGTTGATCCTCCGTATTCATGATTTGAATTCTTTTCTCTTCCTGCTGGCGCTTGAGTCAGCGCACGATGTGTTGGGACACGTTCAAAACAGGGTTCAAGACCTCAAGTGGCAGGCCTTTCCACTGCGTATCGATCTTTGGACAAGCCTGGTCGGAAGAGATCCTCTAGCTCATGTGGGAGTGCGGGCCTACACGGTTTCGGAAGAGGCGGAGGCGCTTGAAATTGTTTATCGATTTCTAAGGGCGTATGGCATCGATCCCGCCCATGCCGGGATGGAGCTTGTTTCAAGGTTTGAAAAGATCAATGCATTGCCTGAAATGAGTTCAGTGCCGGTCTTGCATCGCAACCTGAAAACAGCGCTTTCAACCTCGGTTCTTCAATCAAAGCCTGCGGCCTTGAAAACCTTTGATGCCTTGATATCAGAGCCCAGTTTCGCTGAAATTCTCAAAGAACTGGGGCAGAGCAAAAACCAATTGCAAGCCTGGATGGTGGAGTTGATCCCCTATGCATACCTTTTGAAGAAGGAAGGAGAGTCTTTTGAAGAAGACCAGCGCTTGGCCCAGGCGGTAAAAGCTCGGTTGAAGCGGCGTTCAGAAAAGGGTGAGGCGAGGCTCGCCTGGCTTTACGTGCAGAATCTTATGCATCTAAGGCACCGTCAGTGGAGAGCGCTTTTGAAGAATTCTACCGAGGCTTTGAGCATTGGTCCTAGCGCGATTCCTTTTCGATGGCACAAGGGAATGGCTCACCAGCAACTGCGCCAATTCAACCATTGCATCCACAGCCTGGGAGAGTCTTGGGGAATCTATGACTTCAGGCGCCTCCTGCTTGAACTTCAGTGCTCGTTTCTTGAAGGCAGGTATACCGATGCGGCTCGGCTCGCAAACCAATTCAGGCAAAAGCACCCGTATGACGCCGAGGGCGCTTTCTGGCAGGCTTTGAATGCCATTCGCATCCGACAACCCATCGATCAACTTTTGGCCGAGATGGACAACTATTGGGGAGATCGGCCCTTTGTTCGCGCGCTCAAGGTTTTGCATTTTGGCTACATCGGCAAGTTGACTGACGCCAAGGCAATCGCCAATTTTTCTGCTGACGCCGCCTTTTCAGACGAGGAATGGGGAAAACTCCACATGGCTGAAGCGTGGTTGTACGAGACTTTCATCTTCAAAGAAAAACGGCCTAGATTTGCCCGGTCAAGGCGCGAAAAAAGCGAGCAAGAGTGGGTTTTGGCTGGGCTTGTGCGCGAAAACTTGCCCCGGGAAACCATCCAAATACGTTAATCCTAGTCTGCGTAATGGGCCGAGTATTTTTTTAAGACGAATTTGCCCTGCGATTCGAGTTCCCTCGATTTCGTGATCATCCTGTAGCGCGCTCCAGTCTGTTCACCTATGGTGACATTGTGCAATTCGCCGGTCGCTTCTTTGAAACCATGGGCTACCGGGGGAGACATGTTCTTCATGAATTTCTGCACTAGCGCTTGATCTTGGCTTTTGTAGAGAGCCAATGCGACGGTTCTCATCTCATTCTTAAAAGACTCGACGATCTCGCAAACGATCATGTCGTTGATCTGAGAAAACTCTTCAAACTT
>JBFMCE010000099.1:0-13659 GCA_040754655.1 Bdellovibrionota bacterium
GCAAAAAAAACACGGGGCGCGTTTTCGTGGTTTTGTAGACAAAGACGCAGTTTTTGAAAGGTTTTGGAGCTGGAGAGCGGGTTTGGGATGGCTTGGGAAAAACACAATGCTCATCCACCGCAAATTGGGCTCGTATATCTTTCTGGGGGGCTTGTTCACAGATCTTGAGCTCACTCCTGATGAACCTTACCGCGACCATTGCGGAAAGTGCACGAAGTGCATCGAAGCTTGCCCCACTCAAGCGTTCGTCAAACCGCACGTGCTTGATAGCAATAAGTGCATCGCTTACCACACCATTGAAAACCGGGGGCCGATTCCCCAAGAAGTGATGGAGCGGTCATCAACGTGGATCGCGGGTTGCGACATTTGTCAGCAGGTTTGTCCGTGGAACGATCCGATCCCAGAGACTGCTCATTTTAAGAAAGAAAATCAGGCCTTTGATGCAAGCTTCATGGATTTAGCCCAATGGACTCGGCAAGACTTCAAAGAACGGATGCGGGGGGTTGCGATGTCTCGCATGAAATACGCTGGCTTCTTGCGAAATTTTACGGTCGCCATCTCGAATTCGTCGTTAGAGGCTCCGTTTAAACAAAAGCTGTTTTCAAGGATCGAGCAACACATGCAGGGCCTTTCCAATGAGCAGGGTTTAAAAGCCGTACAGTCTGCCCTTGAGTGGGCCAAAAGCAGATAACGGGACAGCTCAATATCAATTATTTAATGCTTGGCGTTATTTAACTTTGCTTGCGGTTCTTGCGGGATTCACTGAAAATTATCGAGTGATGAAAAGACAAATTCCGGTGCTCCTCTTCTTGGTGGCGTTCAGCGCCTGCTCATTCGAAGACCCTCAATCATCAAAGAACGGAGGAGGGCTGAAAATCATTTTGGAAGAACAGGCAAGCTCGCAGGAGCTGAGCATGAATTTAAGCCAGCTGAACTGGTTTCCGAACTCAAGTTCTTTTCGGACCCAAGCTACGCCGACATCGATCGCTGATTTCAATTGTTTCGCGGTTAACATCACGGGGCCCGGCGTTCCTCAGAGCAACAACCTCGATGGCTGTATTTCACCAGACAATATGAGGGGACGCGGTTTCGGGCTTACCTCGGATGGCGTTCCTCGGGGTCAATCCATCGAGGTTGACATTACGACGGGGCCAAGTAGAGCCATCGATGTGTATGGGATCTATCCTTCGAATCATTGCGGCGGCAGTGGGGGAAGCAGTGGTGGCGGAGGTTCAGGTGACGAAGAAGAAGAAGGCGCGGGATATTTCTTAGGCGGCGTGATGAGGAATATCGTCGAGGCGACGAGCATCACGGTTCCTATTTCATATGGCGGCGGCGGGCCCAGCGTACAATGTCCGAATGACTCTAAGTCTTTGGCCATGGATGGCGCACAAGGAAGGGCTTTTCGGTACTCGAGCGCGAGCTGCACGCAAGATGCTTCAGTTAGCGTGACAAGCGTGGCGCCTACTCCTGGTGGTGGTGCGAACGAAGCTGCAAGCTATTCGGCCTACGCGGCAGAAGACGGTGCGGTGGCGACTTTGCAATGCACCTTCGGTGGCTCAGACACTGAGGTGGCAGAGTTTTATTGGGACCTTGCTGGCATCGACTTGAATACGTATCGGAATTTCACGGTCATTTGGGTCGGAGCATCAGGGCGTTTCACCTCGGCATGCGATGGCACTACGACGCTTTCAGATGCGGGCGGCGGCGGTGGCAATATGTTGCAGATTTACAATGCGACGGCTGGCCAATGGTGGACCATACAAAATACGACGCAAACGGTGACCAAGTACGTCTATCAGGGCGGGCAGACCCAGGGCTTCGCGCAAGGTGGCCGACTTTACATGCGGGTTGTGGCGGGTGAAGTCACTTCGACTCAGTGCTCGCGAGTCGTGACCGATTATGCAAAGTTGATTTTAAAGAAATAAAATCTAGAAGTTGTCGGTCTGTCGCGTTTTGCCTATGTAAAGGCGATGGAGCTCTCGCAAACCTCATCACGTTCGAAAACTATCGCGCTGACAGGCGGTACTGGGTTTTTGGGTTATCACCTCATCTTCTCGCTTCTTGAAGCAAACTATCGGGTCTTGTTGTTGAAACGAAAAGGAAGTTTTCATCCGCTGATGAAGACGTATCCTAAAGGTGTTGAAGCGCTTGAAATTGATTTTACCGACGAGGCGGCTCTGACGCGAGCCTGCGACAGGGCAGCCTCGGTCATCCATGCCGCAGGGTTGGTGAGTTACGACAATGAAGACCAAACTCAGATGTTTGAAGTTCATGTTGAACTCACCCGGCGCATGATCCGGTGCGCGCAAAACGCTGGTGTTCAGAGATTCGTGCATGTGAGCAGCATCGTCACGATTGGCCATGGTTTTGTTCCTCGCAACGAAGAGTCGCCGTTCAATGCCCAAGATCTTGGGCTTGCGTATTGGACGACGAAATACGAGGCTGAACGTATTGCGCTTGCGGCAAACGCGCCAGGCTTTGAGGTCGTTGTCGTGAATCCTGGGAGTCTGTTGGGGGAAGGTGAGAAGAACAACCAACTTCTGCCGTTTGTAAAAAAACTTGCGCGCTCTGAGCGGCCCTTTTTGCCCGATGGGGGCAGTGACTTTCTTGACGTGCGAGATGGGGCGAAAGGAACTCTATTGGCTTTGGAAAAGGGTAGGCCAGGTGAGCGGTATATTTTGGGTTCTGTGAATTTAACCTACCGCCAATTCCATGAGAAATTGCGAAAAGTATTTGATCTTCGGTCTCGCCCACGGATGGTACCGCGATGGGCGCTGTCGGCGGTTGAGGCGATATTGCGAATCGTTGAGAAGGTCACGGGACTTGATTTCCCGGTCAACTCAGCAAGGCTTCGCAGGGTAAACGGGATTTACATGTTCCATCACCTGATCAAAGCGCGGCAAGAGCTTGGGTATACGCCCGCGCCGCTTGATCGCGCGATTCGGGCGATGGTGGAGGAATGAGCTGCGAAGTTGCGCGCTGTGCGGTTTTTTAGTCGAGCATTAGTTGCCCTATTTATCAGCCCACAGAATGGCTATCGTGGAAGATTGGCGGTTGGTTCGTTTCAAGCGTTTATAGGTCAAAGTGAGCGATTTTTTCGTTCGATCCTTCGGTTAAATGAACCCAGTTCAGTGCTTCACTTAAATAACGTCTCTTGGAACCGTCGATCTTGGAAATAGAATAGCCCCATTTTGAAAGTTCGCCGTATTTCTTCATGCTAAATTCAACTCTATAAATTGAGTCTTCTTGAGGGGTTCGATTTATTTTATAATCAATATAGTCTGTAGAAGCATCGGATAAGCTGGAAGCTGTTTCTATAAAATACTCACCATGTTGAATCCCGTCAGATGGTTTTTCAAGACCGTTTGCCTTCGCAACCGCTAAAATTGTATTTATTTCGCTCTTAATGGCATTTCGAAAATATCTGAATCTTATGTGAGTAGGTGCTATTTCAATGAACTGCTCATAAAAAAACCTTCCATTATCCCCTGATAAACCGGGGTAGTTGAGATCAAACCATAATCTCCATGCTTCCAGTCCCGGTATTCGCCAAGCTCCTTCTCCTTCTTTGCGGCCAGCATCCAATACTACCCAGTGGTTGTAACGACTATCCCAAACCAAATTATTGCCGAAAACATTGAGGTCAATTTTGAGATTGTTTTCTTTAAGTTTGATGTACAGATCGCGCAGCCGGCTGATCACCAACTGAGGATTCTGCTTAGTCTCAACGGTGTTTTTAAAGGAGCCAAAATCAACAAATTCCTTTACTAAGGCGACAAGTCGTTTGTTCCCGCCCTCATCACGAGAATAAATCGGACGAACCTTCGGAGCACCAATACCGGTTTTTTTAAACTTCTCGTAATTATCAAGTTCTTTTTCTAATGCCGAAAATGTAAAACCACCGTGTCTATCGATTGGGAGCTTAATTACAGACTTGCAACTTGAACCCAAGCAATAAACTACCCCAAAATCGCCCTCACCGATCATTTCACCAAGCTCGATTTTTTTGCCATTTGGGAAAATCAAAAAATCGATTTGTCCTCGGACAACCTTTACGCCGGCTATCGATTTTCCATCGAGAATTTTTTCAAGATCCAAACCGCTTTTGTGCCTTCCTTGGTCGTTTACTTCACCTTTGACGCCAATCAAGTATTCTTCGCATCCAACGGATCGTGTCGATATCTGGAAGTCCGAGCCGGAACCGTTTCCGTGAGCGAGCCTGCCGACAAGCAGACAAGATAATAAGAAACCGGCCACAAAGCGGCTACAGGTAGAGGCGAACTGCATCTTGTAGGAGGTACTATAGTGTATTGTTATAGTCAATTAATATGATTAAACTAACGTTTCTTTCCCGTTGTTGGAGGAGGTGAAGTGAAGGTAATGAATCATCGGTGTTTGTTGCTCTTGGTAGGAGCTTCGGTGTTAGCTGCTTTTCTGAATGTGCAGTTCGCGCGCTCAGATGGTGCGATGCTTAACCATCGAATTGAAGTGCACCAACGCAATGTTTCTTCTCCTGGAAATATCAGTTGAATCAGATCTGCGGCGGCGGAAGAATTCGGAATAGATGTGCTGTTGGTGGATACGAATTTTTTGGGCTGTAGCCCTCAAGACGCAAGTGTTTTGGTTTTGCCAAAGAACCTTTCAGCGGGGGCTGAAGTATTTGGGGTAGAGGGCGAAGAATTCAAGTGGGTGGAGCTGGAGAAAAAAGGTCTAACTCAGCACAGATGGAGCGCGATCGGCAATAAACCTCTTTATGCAGGGTTGGTTGTTTCAGGAAAAAATGCAGCTCATTCGGCGAAACTACAAAAAGCACAATCCAGAACTCAGTGAACGGAAAATTGGAAGCTCCTCGCTGCCTTGTCGGTGATGGAGAGGTAATCGCCGAAATTGCGGAAAATAAGCTTCAAGAGTCTAATGGAAAGCTCTATGAGCTGATGGCAGTTGGCAAGGATTACAAGTTACCGCAGCATGGATCAGAGCGAAGATTTAACGAGCAGATTTATAAGATCGTATATGTAAATTCTGAAGGTCGGTGTCAGGTCGCATTCCGAGACACTTATTCAGGCGATCCAGATCGCCAACCACATTACAGCTTGGATGCATTTGTAAAAATCAAGAGCAGGTCAGATCAAGAGTTTTGGTTGCTTCTTAGTGGACGAGTCTGGGAAAATGACTTTATCAAAGTCTTGATCTTAAACTCAAGGTATCGATTGCTGCGCTTCTTTTATCTGATAGGGCTTGAGATCATTACGCTCGGCGATAACGATCATAACTTTTTCACCATTGGGCCATGTCTGGTGGCTACCCTTCTGTCGGACTTGGTGCCAAGCCCGCTTACGCTCCGTGCTCAAAAAATAAAGCGAATATCTCGAGTGTATCAGTCGCATCCATCTCGACCTTCAAGGTGAGCAGGTGCTCTTTGTGCTCAAGGCCTGTTACCAAGTGGTAAAGTTTGGGGTCTCGAATGGTAGCGACACTACGGCGAAATTCGTTGATCATCGCGTCTTCGCCGAGATTGTCATCAGACACGAGTTTCTGATCAAGCCAGATTTGAACTTTCACGGCTTGGGAAACATCTCCAGGATTCTTGGGTTTCGCTTGCGCGACCATGTAAACATCCGTGGCCTTGAAATTAATCGCCAGTTGAAGCTCATCCTTCGAGTTGGTCCCGTGAATGCTTTCGTGGGCGAGCACCCACTTTCCATTGAGATAGGGCAGGTCTGGCGCGTACGAGCCCTGGCTTTCGTCGGTGAACGTCATTTCCTCGCCAATGCCTGTGAAGGGTTGCGCGTTTGCGAAACGAGTCTTTCTCTTGAACCCAAAGAAGATGTCTTGGGTCGTGGCCGGTATTTGATAGTCTGGAAGGTCGATCTTCCGCGTGGGCCTGATGACCGGCGGGCACGCGAGACCCGGACTGATTTCTCTCAAGAGAAGTTGAATGTTTTTTTCGAACTCAACATAATCGCCTTCACCTACGACGTCTTTCTGGGGTTTGCCCGAAGGGTCGAACAAGATTCGTCTTGGCCAATACCTGTTTTCAAAACTCCTCCAGATATCAAAATTATTGTCGAGAACCACGGGGTAGGTGATGTCGTAGGCCCGTATGGCATCAAGAACGTTTTTCTTGTCTTTGCCGAATTCAAACATCGGACAGTGCACCCCAACCGTGACTAGCCCCGCTGGTTGGTAACGGCGAGTCCACTCGACCACATAAGAGAGCGCGCGTTTGCATGGCAGAAGGGTATAGTCCCAAAAATCCACGAGCACGACCTTGTTCTTGATGTTCTCTGAAATGTGGAAAAGATAAGACTTCCCGTCGTCATCAAGATGGGCGATCAACAGCGGATCAGAGTTTATCCAATTCGACCAAGTCGCTTCGCGGGCTTCGGTCAAGGCGGCCTCGGGGCTTTTGGGCAAATCATCCATCAAGAACGACGCCTGCGGCTTTTGTTGCGCGTTCGGGTCTAAACGGAAGAGATTTTTATCTTCACCCAGATCTACTTTTCTTTGCATCTAATTGCTTCGTCCTCGCGTCATGCTGGTGAATATCCCGAACGAGCAGATCACGGCCAAGGTGAGAAAAGTGTATCGCATCGCCGTGATGAAGTTCTGGGCGGGCGAACTTAAGGGGCCATTGAATGAGGCTTGTTCAACGTAAAAGCGCATCAGCAATGTCGTGCTCAAAGCCGCTCCGGTAACCAGGCCAAAATTGCGAACGGTCGCTAGAAGTGCTGAGGCGACCCCCAAGTGCGTTCGTGCCACTGCCCCCATGATCGCATTATTGTTTGGTGATTGGAATAACCCGATTCCTGCTCCACACGCGACGAGATAGAGAACGAGCACTGAGGTGTTTTTGGTCACCAATCCTTGCCAAGGCAAAGACAGAGCGCCTAAGGTCAAACAAAGCAAAGTCATTCCGACGGTGCTTAAGACCCTTGATCCGTACTTGTCAGAAAGCCTGCCTGCGATAGGAGCCACGAAAAAGATGGTGAGCGGAATCGCGGTCATCATGAGGCCTACTTGATGGGGCGGGTAGTCACGCACGTTTTGAAGGTAAAATGGCATCAGAAGAGTAAGGCTGCTGATCGCAACGAAATTAAACAAGCTGCTGATGTTTGCAGCGAGAAAAAGCCGCGATTTAAAGAGCGTGAGGTCAAGAACCGGGTCTTTGATGCTCCATTCCCAGATGAGAAACAAAGCGAGAAGCCCTAACGCTCCGAACATGATGATCTTCTGCAAAGGGCCCGCAAGGCCAAGCACATTTTCGCGGTCGATGGCGAGGCTGTAACCAAATTGAATGAACATCCAAAGGATAGCGCCTAACCAATCAAAATAACGCAGCTTGCTAATTGAAACCTGTAAACGCACCAAAAAAGGAAGCTTGCGCTCACGCTCTAAGATCGCAGTTTCGCTCGGGGTGGCCGTCATTGCGAGCAGTGAGGGAACATACCTTGTCACCAAGAAAGAACCCAAGAGCCCAAACGGGATGTTGACGAAAAAGATGCTGGGCCACGAAAAAAACCTGACAAGCAATCCTCCAAGCGTCGGGCCCAAGGCAAGTCCTGCTGAGACGACCATGGCAAGAGTGCCCAAAGCTTTTCCTCGTTCATTTGTCGGGAAAGCCGCTGTGATGATCGCGGGTCCATTCGCCATCAGCATTGCTGCTCCAAATCCCTGCAGGCCTCGAAAGAGAATCAATTGATCGATTGTTGACGCGATCCCGCACAAGAAGCTACCCAAGGTGAAGGTGAGGTAGCCCATGTTAAAGACAATTTTCCGACCTATCACATCCGCTAATCTGCCGAAAAACAAGAGTAGGCCTGTAATACTGAAGAGATACGCGATGACGACCCATCGTGAATAAGACAAGCCGGTTCGGAAAGACGCCGTAATGCTGGGCAGCGCGACGTTGACGATGCTTGAGTCGAGCGTGGCCATGAAGGTTCCGCAAGCTACAGCTCCTAAGATGGCCCACTTTTGTTGTATTCCAGATTCGCGTTGCACTCTTTCACTTTCAGATTCAGACCCAGTGTTTGTCAACTTCGAAGGGAGTATGTTACAGCACCTTAAGGAAACATTATGCCTCAAATCGACCAATTACGTCTGCAAGCACAAAAACTTCGAGCATCTATTCTAGAAATGTTAACCGAGGCCCGCTCTGGCCACCCAGGAGGAAGCCTTTCCTGTGTGGAAATCGTTACGGCTCTGTATTTCTCAGAATTGCATCATGATCCGAAACGCCCTGACATGCCCGATCGCGATCGTTTCGTGATTTCAAAGGGCCATGGGGTTCCAACAGTCTACGCAGCAATGGCCCACACGGGTTATTTTCCTCTCGAAGAATTGATGACGCTAAGGAAGACGGGCGCAAGACTGCAGGGTCATCCTGATCGCGCAAGACTTCCGGGAATCGAAGCTTCGACGGGTAGCCTCGGACAAGGGCTCTCTGTCGCGCAGGGAATGGCACTGGCTGCGCGCATTTCGCCAAAACCGTGGCACACCTATTGTTTACTTGGCGATGGAGAAATTCAAGAAGGACAAGTTTGGGAGACGGCGATGAGCGCCCCGAACTTTGGCCTGGGCGGGCTTACCGCGATTCTCGACTACAATCGCGGCCAAATCGACGGACCTGTGAAAGACGTGATGGATATCGAGCCCATCGCAGACAAGTGGCGCGCATTCAACTGGGATGTCGTCGTGGTGGATGGCCACAAGTTTGAAGAGTTGCTGCCCGCTTTGAAAGAAGCGAGAAAAGCCGACATCCGCAATGGACGGCCTCGAATGATCATTGCGAATACGGTCAAAGGCAAGGGAGTTTCATTCATGGAAGACAAGATCGAATGGCACGGCGTTGCCCCCACTCGGGAACAACTGCAGAAAGCCCTGGAAGAAGTGCGAGGACGATTGGTATGACGACTACACCACAGAAGCCAAAAGCGACACGCCAAGCATTTGGAGAAGCCTTGGCCGAAATGGGCGCTTCTCATCCGAAGATAGTCGTATGTGACGCTGACCTTTCGAAATCGACGAAATCTGAGATGTTCTCAAAGAAATTTCCAGAGAGGTTTTTCCAGATCGGCATCGCTGAGGCGAATATGATTGGAACGGGGGCTGGGCTTGCTTTGAGCGGCTTTGTTCCTTTTATCTGCAGCTTTGGTTGCTTCGTCACTGGTAGGTATGACCAAATCCGGATGTCGGTTGCTTACGCGAGAGCGAATGTGCGCATCGTAGGAACACATTCCGGCATCGGGATCGGTGATGATGGACACAGCCAGATGGGGCTTGAAGATTTGTCTCTCATGCGCGGTTTGCCGACGATGGTGGTCTTGCAACCTTGTGATGAGATCGAAACGCGCCAGATGGTGCAATTGCTGTCATCAGAAACGGCGCTGCAGCAGCCGGCCTACTTGCGTTTGACGCGTCAAGCATTGGCACCGATGCATGACTCTAATTACAAGTGGCAACTTGGAAAATTAGACGTCTTAAGACGCGGTTCAAAAGTAGCCCTTTTGGGTACAGGCGCGGGCACCCAAGAATGTATGCGAGCAAGTGAGATACTCAAGGCCAAGGGATTGAATGCTTCAGTAGTGAACGCGCACACCTTGAAGCCTTTTGATGCTCAAGGCGTGCGCGCGCTCGCTAAAGAACACCAATATTTGTTTACTGTGGAAGACCATTACACCACCGGCGGACTTGGTTCTGCAGTTGCGGAAGCGCTTGCGGATCAGGGGCTCACTTCTCAAGTGCGGCTTGTGCGTTTGGGCGTTCAAGACGCTTTCGGAGAGTCTGGTGAGCCTGTTGAGCTTTACGAAAAGTTTGGCCTCGGTGCCGAAAAAGTGGCTGACTCTGTTCTCAAAGAGGTTCGTTAAAAGGCCGCGCGCACGCCTTGAAGCGCTTCATGACTCTACCTTCCTTGCATCTCTTAAAGAGAGGAATAGGGTCAACTTGGAGGGCTCGCGAAATGAAAATAAAAAGAAAAATTGCTCTCGGCTTGATTCTCACCGGTTCCGCATTCGCCCAAGGCCTTACACCTGGCGCCAACGGATCGAATGATGCCGGAGCGGATTTGCAGTCGAACGTAGGTTCGGCAGTCACGAATCCCAGCACATCTCAGGGGCCGACTTCCCGGGGATCGGAACCCCTGGTTGAACGCCCATCGACGTCGACCATGACAGATGAAGAACGCGTCAGGAGAGGAGTCGCCGGAGAGCAGCCAAGGCTTCCGAACTCAGATCTCAATAATATTCCTTTAGAAGATCGGGATCGGTTCGAGTTCGAGCAACGCGCCGGCAGGCTTCCGGGCTCGACGACGAGAGATCCTGGTTCGACGTCGGATCAAGACACTCGTGGCGCGCCCCGTGTTCGCGGCACGCCGAATACTTTTGAGACCGATCTCAATGCGGATGGCGATCAATTTGACAGGGGCGTCGACCAAGACCTTGAGTAAAGCACGAGCGCGCTTTGGCCTGCGGTTTGGATGAGCGTTGAGTGTTGACACCAACGTTCGTTGCAAGCCTTCCATTTCTCAAGACCGGTGATGACCCAAGCTTGAGCGGGCAGTTGTTTGCTCCAATTCCCGATTTCAACGGGGTTTACCTTGAGCACCGAACGTTCAAAGTACCACTCACCGCTTGTTCCAATTTGATTGTGATCGCCCGGGTGGTCGACAAACCAAACCGGTCCTAAGATCTCGGAGCGTCTTATCGTTTCTTTGAATGCCATGACCTCGGGCACTCGCTCGCGGTAGAGTTTCAATGGGAAGGTCGACCCGATGAATATCCAGACCACCGAGAGATAAAGCAGGGTTTTGGGTACCAACGGATGCTCAAGCCAATTCCAAATGCGCTTGTGAAGCGCCGCGGCTATTGCGAGCGCGAACGCCGGATAGGCTGGGGCGATGTAGTACCAGAACTTCCACTTCACCAATGAAAAACCGCCCAAGAATCCTAGCCCAAAAACGGCAAATACCAAGGCCAGGCGGTTTTTCAAGCTCTGAACGAGTGCCCAAACCAGCAAAGGCAACCACGGCCAATAATACTTCAGCAGGATATCGAAGAAGAAGAAAGGTTCTAGTGTCTGAGCACCAGCTCTGCCGGTGAGCGCGCTGCCAAGCACCTGGTCGAAAAGATATTGCTGCCAGAAGCGCCACTGATCGCTCTTCTCCACCCAAAAGGCCCAAGCCCCAACGCAAATCAAGAGGCTTGAAACATAGACGCATAAAGACTGGATGCGAGCCCTAAGAGTCAGTGAGTTTTCAGCGTTGGGCAAGGCAAGGAGAAAAGCAAAAAACAGCAGCGGCCACAAAACTACCGGGCCTTTAGAGAAAAGCGCAAGAAAAGTGCAGAGCCCCGCTAAGGTTGAAAAGAGCAAAGACCGGCGTTTGCGTTGGAGAATGATGAAGAGAAAAGCGGAATAGATGAAAAACTCAAGCACAGGCTCGATGTAACCGCGTACAGAACTCAAAACAAAGTCGCGCGTAGAACACAGAATGAAGGCAGCCAATAAAGCTGTTCCTCGGCCAAGACCTGATTTCAGCCCGATGAGCGCGGTCACCAAAACGGTCAGAAGAGCGAAGAGCCTAGGAACAAGATTAAAAGCAAAATCATTGACTCCAAAAATCTTATAGCTCAGCGCAGTGACCCAGACGTACAGCGGTGGATGATCAAGAAGCGGGGCACCTTCGTAGATCGCGGGGAAGAGCTGACCTGTTTGAAGAAGATTTCGCGCCATGACTGCGCGTACTGCTCCATCGATCGTAGGCACAGGAGTGTGATGCAGCCCAACAAAGAAAAGGGCCCACGCGAGAAATACGATGCTGATGATATGCCAATTGACACCTCTTGAGGGGTGAGACATACCAAAAAACATACCTATGAGAGCAGCAGTCATCAAGCAACACGGAACCCCAGAGAGCATTATTTTCGAAGATCGTCCGATTCCAGCGCCAGCTGAGACCCAATATCTCGTTAAAGTGCGTGCTTGTGGTTTGAATCACCTCGATGCGTGGGTGCGACGTGGGGTGCCGGGCCATAAGTTTCCGCTTCCCCTTGTTCCGGGAAGCGACATCACGGGAGTCGTCGAAAAGACAGGGCTTGCCGCGAAGAAATTTAAAGCTGGTGACAAAGTCATCATCAACCCGGGCTTGAGTTGCGGGCATTGCGTTCATTGTTTTTCAGGCGCTGATCAGTTGTGCGCTCAGTGGGGTCTTTTGGGCGAGACGACCGATGGCGGTTGCCGAGAGTATATCGCTGTTGAAGAGCGTCAAGTGCATGCATTGCCGCCGCAGATTTCTTTTGAACAGGGAGCCTGCATTCCGATCGCTTACGTCACGGCTTGGCAAATGCTTGTGGGCAAGGCCAGGGTGTGGCCCGGTGAGAGCATTCTTGTGCATGCCGCTGGAAGCGGGGTGAGTGTCGCCTGTATTCAGATCGCAAGGCTCTTTGGGATGCAAATCTTCGTGACCTCGACCTCTGAGGAAAAACTTCAGCGGGCAAAACTCTTGGGAGCGCACAAGTTCATCAACACCTCTAAAGATTCTTTCCGCGAGCTTGTGAAAAACCACACGGCAAAACAAGGCGTCGACGTCGTTGTCGACCATATCGGCGAACCCACGTTCGCCGATAGCATTCGATGCTTGAAGCGCGGCGGAAGGCTTGTGAGTTGCGGGGCCACGGCGGGGGCCGAACTCAAGATTGATTGGAAGCATGTCTTCTTTAAGAACATCTCGCTGCTGGGAAGCACTTACGGTTCTCGCGGGGATTTTTGTGAAGTGCTCAAGCATTTTGAGCAAGGAAAACTGGGTGCCGTACTCGATTCCACCTTGAAGCTTGAAGAACTTCCTAAAGCCCACCAGGCGTTAGAAGCGCGGCGAGTTTTCGGGAAGATTGTGGTTACTTGTTAATTTTTCGAACTCTTTCGGTGCATAAATCTGCAATTCGCCTAAAAGCAGGTAAGTTGGGTTGAAGACGCCTGCCTCGCCAATAGTCGCTTCGAAGTTCAAGAATTCGCCATAGACAGTGTCGAGAAAGAAGTACTCGCTATGCAGTTTGTACAGATCTGCGGCTGGCTTCCATTGTCTTAGCCCATTCATCACCGCTGAGATGCCTCGTTGGAATTTCCGTTCTTCCTGGCTAAGTGCGGCTGTTTTCCCTTCGACGATTTTTTTCATTGTTTGCAAAAAATCTTGGTGAATCCGTCCGAGGTAGCCTAGCGCAGACTCATGGCTGCGCGGGGGGGTTCTTTTGACGATGAGCCCTAGTAGATCAGAATTGCCACGAGGTCCTGAGAAGTGATCGTAAAAACTTTTCAATAAGGCTTCCCTATACTGTACTGCTTCAGAGCTCATTTCCAAAGGTGTGAAAAAACGGAGCTCAAAGCGCCCCTCGGGGTTCACCCAATAGTCGGCTTCAGTTGGAGCGCGAAAAAGCCGCGAATAGTTTTTGTGAAGGCCACTCTTCCAAAAATCCGTCAAATGACCCCATAAAGTATTTGATAGGGAATCAGGACCTCCTTGCGTACCGATGACCTTCTTCATCGCGACCAAAGCATGCTCGCAGGCCTCTTTGGGTGGAGAGTTAAATTCGCCTGCTAGAGCTGTTGTCGTATTGAGCGACGATCCGATTGCCAAGGTGGTTAATAAAAATAATTTAAATAGCT
>JBFMCE010000100.1:0-13147 GCA_040754655.1 Bdellovibrionota bacterium
AATTTGAGCAGGTCTCGAAATCATTCTCACCCCATAAGGTTGTCGTCAAAGATCTCTCTTTTACGGTCAAACAAGGCGAATTTTTTTCTATCCTGGGGCCTAGCGGATGCGGCAAGACCACCTGCCTTCGCATGATCAGCGGTCTCGAGAAGCCCTCTAACGGCACCATTCGAATGGCCGGCCAAATCGTCAATGACGTCCATCCGCACAAGCGCAATGTGCACACTGTTTTCCAAAAATACGCGCTCTTCCCCCACTTGAATGTCTTTGACAACGTCGCCTTCGGGTTGAGAATGAAGCGCAAACCCGAAAAGGAAGTGAAAAGGCAAGTGGAACGCATGCTCCAAATGGTGCGATTAGAAGACTACGGCCTTCGCTCCATCCAACAGCTCTCAGGCGGCGAGCAACAACGGGTGGCCCTGGTGCGGGCTCTGGTGAATGAACCAGCGATCTTGCTGCTCGACGAACCGCTTGCAGCCCTTGACTTGAAGCTCAGGGAACAAATGCAGCAAGAGCTGAGCATGCTCCAAAAACGATTGGGAACAACCTTCATCTTTGTAACCCACGATCAAGCTGAAGCGCTGACTCTCTCAGACCGGGTCGCGATCATGAATAACGGGCAGATTGAACAGGTAGGAACCGCCACTGAGGTCTACGAACAACCTTCAACGGCTTTTGTTGCAAAGTTCGTTGGAACGAGCAACCTCTTTACCGGTACTTTAGGGAATGGGACCAGGCACCCTGTCTTTACGGTGAACTCACAAGGCTATGGACAGCTTTACACCAAACTAGACGAATCCAAGGGGCCTCATCAACCTCAATTAGGCTCTTCGGTTGGACTGATCGTGAGGCCCGAAAAAATCCGCATTCGAGTGACAGCTCCCTCAAGTCCTGCGTCTCCGGCTTCACAGAGCGTGGGTCTTGAAACAACTCCTCCGACCTCTTCCGGATCCGCATTGAATGTGCTGCGCGGCACTTTGATCGAACGGACTTATTTCGGTCCAACGACCCAAATCAAGCTTCAGATCGCGGAACAGCTCCCTCCTCTGATAGCGCTCGTAGCAAACCAAACAGCAACCAAGATGCCTGCTTTGAAAATGGGCGAGAAGTATTATGCTGTTTGGGATGCCAGCGACAGCATCTTGGTTACAACGACGTAACGATATGGAAAAAGCCTTAATATCCCTGAGTCATAAGAAGTTTCCACGAAGCATTTTGCCTAGCCTTGTCTGGTTTGTTTTTTTCCTGGTAGTGCCGCTGGGAATCGTCTTGATCTACAGCTTTCTGCAAAAGGGAAACTATGGTCGTATTGAATACGTTTTCAACCTTGGCAACTACGGCAGGGTGTTTGAGCCGATTTATCTTAAAATCGTAGGACGCTCGTTGGGATTGGCTCTTTACACCACTTTACTCTGTCTGCTGCTCGCCTATCCCCTGGCCTATTATATGGCCAGATCATCCAAGAAGATGAAGAGACTTTTGCTTGCATTAGTGATCGTGCCTTTTTGGACGAACTTCGTAATCAGGGTTTATGCGCTAAAGCTTGCCATTGGAGAAACGGGGCTCATCAATCGAATCCTGCTCGAACTCAATCTCATCTCAAGCGCCCTGCAAATGACCGACAACCAAATCGGCGTAGGCATTGGAATGGTGTACAACTACCTACCCTTCATGGTGCTGCCTCTTTTTGTATCGCTTGAGAAATTCGACTTCACCCTTATGGATGCTGCTTATGATCTTGGGGCCAATCGGCTGCAGGTAGCGCTTAAAGTCCTCTTCCCTCTAAGCCTGCCTGGGATCGTGACCGGAAGTTTGTTTGTGTTCGTGCCAGCATTCGGGGAATTCGTGATTCCTGACCTGCTTGGTGGCTCACAAGCGATGTATATCGGCAATCTCATCACCGAGACCTTCTTGAAGTCACGCGACTGGCCATTTGGCAGTGCTCTAAGCGCCTTTCTCGTCTTGTTCGCAATGGGCGCCTTCGTAGTCGTTTTATCGAAATCGGTGCGCGAAGAGGAACGGGCTCATGGCTTCTAAGAAAAGACCTCTTCTGCTTGTTTATTCCGTTCTCTTGTTCTCTTTGCTCTACTTGCCATTAGCGATACTCAGCGTGACCTCCTTTCAAGGCGGCCCGACCTACTGGCATTGGTATGAACGCGCATTCAGCCAGCCCGAGCTGCTGATTTCGCTCAGGAACAGTTTGCTGATTGGCTTAGGCACCACTCTACTTTCTACGACCCTGGGCACTCTTGCCGCATTGGGGCTGCGCAGGGGAAATTTTACCGGGAGAGTGGCCTTTGAATCACTTTTGAATTTACCCTTGGTTCTGCCTGAAATTGTCATGGGGCTTTCAATGCTCGTGTGGTTCGTATTCCTGAATATCACACTGGGCCTCTTTTCAGTCGTCTTGGCTCACACGACCTTCACCGTATCTTATGTAACCTTGATCATCCTAGCGCGCTTAAAGGGCATGGATCCCTTGTTAGAAGAAGCCGCGGCCGACTTGGGCGCGAACCGGTGGAGGATTTTCTGGAAAGTCACCTTCCCGCTGCTCTTGCCAGCGATCGTAAGCGGGGCGCTTTTGAGTTTTACTTTGTCGTTTGACGATTTTTTGCTGACTTTCTTCACGGCCGGGGTCGGAAGCGATACCCTTCCGCTTCGCATCTATTCTATGATGCGCTTCGGGATAAGCCCAGAGATGAACGCCATCTCAGCTTCGGTCCTTTTTCTGACGTTGGCTGCAGTCGCTATTTTGTTCAGGCTGCGGCGAGACTCATGAAAGGCTTGATTTCGGGGAAGCCATCTCATAAATAAGCCACTCACTTTTCTCGAGGAAATGAATTGTATGCGTTTTCAACTTTTGTTTGGCTTGGCGGCGTGTTTGCTCACTCTCTTGAGCAGTTGCACCAAGAAAGAGCAGAGCCCTTCGCCCACCAGCGACGAGCCCGCTGTTTCATCGACGGCTCCCAGGGTTTTGAACATCTATTCCTGGTCAAATTACATCGCCCCTCAGGTCATTGCGCAATTTGAGAAGGCTACGAACTCAAAGGTTGTTTTCAACTATTTCTCATCCAATGAAGAGTTGCTGGCAAAGCTCCAAGCAGGCGCTAGAGGATATGACCTGATCGTGCCTTCGGGGTATTTGATCAAGGCTTTGCGCGAGCTGGATCTTATCGAGCCATTGGGAAGCTTAGATTGGCCTGAGCTCAAGAACTTGGCTCGGCGTTTTCAAAAACCCGTCTTTGACCCTAAGCATGAATATACGATCCCTTACTCTTGGGGCACGACGGGCATTGCCGTGAATCGAGCCAGGATCAAAGACAAGGTCGATTCCTGGGCGTGGGTTTTTGATCATCCTGAACTCAAGGGGCAAGTCACGATGCTGGATGACGCCCCCACCGTGGTTGGCGCGGCCCTAAAGTATCTAGGATATTCTTATAACGAAGAAAGGGTGGAAGCCTTGGCCAAGGCAAAGGCGCTGCTGATACGCCAGAAAAAGATTTTGAAGGCCTATACACCTGAATCGCAACCCGTTTTGGCGTCAGGCGAGTTTGCGATCGCTCAAGCCTATTCAGGGGATGTTCTTCAGGTGAAGAACCGAAACAACCCCAACATCGAGTATGTGCTTCCCAAAGAGGGAGGCGAGGTTTTCGTGGATTTGCTGGCGATTCCCAAAGGAGCCCCATCGATAAGCCTTGCAAAAGAGTTCATGAGGTTTACCTTGCGGCAAGACATCGCCGTTTCTCAAGTACAGCACCTGTTTTTCAGCCCAGTGTTGAATCTCAAGGACGCCGAACTTGGTGCGCTCTCTAAAGAGCGCTCTGTCTTTCCGACCGAAGGGCAGCTCAGCAAGTTCGAAATGATCACCGACAATCCGAAGAGACTCGAAGCGGTTCAGCAAATCTGGACTGAGCTCAAGTCGATGTGATGGGCTAGTATCCCGTCCCTCGAACTCGCGCCCACCAGGGACGCCTGTACACCCTTTTTACACCTGCCATGCCCCTTGACATGAAAGAAATACTCGATTTTCATCTCAAAAAGTATTAATAGAATCAATTCATAAATGATTTCAGTTTATTAAAAAAACTGGCACAGTGGCTGCACTAGGGCACCACGAACAAATTGAAGTGCTTTGGAGTTAAGTTATGAAGAAGCTGTTTTTATTAGTAGCAATGACCGCAATAACAAGCGCGGTGCTGTTGAGTGGATGCGGATCTGAAGAAGAAAACCCGAATCCTAACGGAACGCCCGGCGCTCCCGGCGCCCCTGGATACCAGTCGGTTCCGATGCAAAACTACTACGACCATACAACGGGCCAATACCGATACGGATGCCCTCCGGGCGGAACGCCAAACGGTGATGGTGCAACCTGTACCGTACCCAACGGGGCTTATACGCCTCCAACAGGCTACGGCCAATCCTGCGCTGGCGGCCAGATGGCAACCACAGGAGCATGCATCTATGCAGGCATGGCGCAACACACCCAACCTGGTTATGCAGGACAATGCATTTATTACACGAATCTCGTAGGCTTCGGAACGCAGTGGAACCTGGTCGGTGGCTGGGCTTGTTACTACACGGTCGGCGCTCCCACGTACAACGTCCCTCGTGGGTGCTTTTTGGCTGCGAGCTGGTACGGCTGGGTATACCGCTGTCAATAAGATCTAAGAAATTTAAATAAGTTTGAACCAGAGAGATTCATCAAGTGTCCTGTCCCCAACTACTCCTCTCTCTCTACAATGAAGCGAGATCTCTAGGAATTGAGGTCTCGCTTCACCAATTCCACGTAATAAATCGGAAGATTCTCTTTAATAAAAAGTCTTTCGAAGTTCGATTGTGCCTCAACAAACATCGCCTCAATCGGCCTCGACTCTTTCCAAAAATCGATGGAATACCGCTTCAATTCAAAAGACTGTTGAGCGGCCACACTTGCTTCCGGTAGTTGTTCGCTTTCAAGCCTACGCACCTTCATCTGGCGCGCGCGTTTGCTCTTTTCCTGAGGGTTTTCATGGTCGTAGGCCGGAAGGTTCGGCTGTTGAACTCCAAAGAGCGCAAAAATCCACTGAAAGTATCCTGGGTGATCAGTCTTAAAAAACACCTTTGCGCCGGGCTTCATGATTTTGAATAAAGATTCCAGGAACTCTGGTCGTATCAGCCGGTGCTTGAGTTGTGACTTTTTAGCCCAGGGATCAGGAAAAAAAATCCAGACCTCATCAACCTCAGCCAAACCAAATGCCTGCTCGATAAGTTCCGCCCGGTTTCGCAGCAGCGCTATATTTTTAAGCTTCTCGGAATCAGCGCGTCTTGCAGCCTTGTAAATCGATTTGAATTTCCAATCGACTCCAACAAAGCCCACATCAGGGTTCTCTTTCGCGGCTTGGCAGAGCAAGGTGCCTATAGAGCAACCAATTTCCAAGACAACTCGTGAAGGACGAGCTCCCATGCGGGTGAGGAAGAATTCTTCCCACCCGCCACGGAACTGAAAACCATCTTCATTATTGAAGGCGAAAGAAGCAAAATTTTGAAGACGAGCAGCGTAAGGATTTTCTAAGGCCATACTTCAAATCACTTAACGCGAACCCACTTCACTTGGTTACTTCTTTTTTGGAAGGATTTTGTACATGCCAGTCCCACAGACTGAACACTTTCCCTGAAGGGCGTCACGGCCATTTTTCATGGTCACGGTTTGAGAATCTTTCATCGGTTGTTTCGCTTTGCATTTCACGCAATAAGCGATCTCGTCAGACATGCGACCTCCTCGATTAGTCTTTGCTGCTTATCTACACTTGAGCCTAAAGGCACAAGCGGTCATATTGCAATAGGTTTTGATCGACTATCCTTTAGTTATCTTAAAAAAGCAATCGGGCATCTGGTGGGACGCCAGATGCCCGATTTTCGTTTCTTTCAATTGGGAGAAGAAGCGTTTTTGGGTTGGGACTAACCTTTACGCAACCTCTTATTCCAAAAGGACTTCGACTACAGTTTCAAAAACACTAGCTTAACAGTTTAAGCGCGAGCAAGTTGTTCGAATTTGCTTGAGCAAGCATTGCAGTACCTGATTGAGCCAAGATGTTCTTCTTGGTCAATTCAGAAGATTCCCAAGCAACATCGACGTCGCGAATACGGCTGTTTGCTGCCGACAAGTTTTCATCTGCGATCATCAAGTTGTTGATCGTTGATTGCAACCTGTTTTGCAAAGCACCGAAATCCGCGCGGTTGTCGTTGACCATTCTGATGGCATCGTCAATTGTGTTGAGGTTAATTTGTGCCGACTCTTTCGTAAGCACGTTCATACCCTGCAACTTCAATTTTGTCGTCGTAACATCCGCCTTAGACGTATCGTAGGTCAAACGATCAAGCTCTGCGTTGTTGCGGGTACCGACTTGGAATTCAAGCTTTTCGCCGACGCCATTGAGCAAGCTTCTGCCGTTAAACTGCGTCACTTCAGCGATACGTTGAACTTCTTGAACAAGGTTTTCAACTTCCTTGTTCGTGAAGCTTCTTTCAACGTCGCCCACAGTATCAGTAGCGGCTTGCATTGACAGTTCTCTTAAGCGGATCAAGATGTTTTGGATTTCACTCAAACCGCCTTCAGCAGTTTGAATGAGCGAGATACCGTCGTTTGCGTTGCGGTTTGCTTGACGCAAGCTTCTGATTTCAGCTTTCAATTTTTCTGAAATCGCCAGACCTGCAGCGTCGTCTCCTGCTCGAACAATACGTTCACCAGCAGACAACTTGTCTAATGAACGGTTTTGACCTTCACGTGTTTGAACCAAACTTCTTTGTGCAGCTAAACTCTGCACGTTTGTAGCTATCCGGAAACTCATACCCTATCCTCCGTATTCGTAGGCGTTACTCTCTTCCAGGTTGAGTATGGTTTTCGGCTATCCGTGCCAGACCGATTACTCGGTCCAAACCTTATTACTGTTGCCCAATGGATCGGGTATCTGAGAAAAAGACTTTAAATTATTTTTTAATAACTGACTGAAATTACAGGTATTTTGTTGACTAAATTAGTCAGTAAATGACTTCTATACCGTGTTTCTAAAACTACCTTTGTTGTTATGAAGAAACTTCTTTTTGTCTGCGTTCAAGCTCAACAACCCGCTCAGTAACATTAGCAGTCTGATCTCGGATGATTTTAAGATTTTTATGGACGTTGGCAAATTCAGACCTCATCACAGTTTCAAGCCTTTTTATTTGCACTCCATTTTCTTGAATCTGTTCTTTCAAAAACTCAAACCTGCTGTTGATCTTGGCGTTAAGGCTTATATTGAATGTATCGATTTTGACATCGAGCTTCTTGTCACTTTCGTCGATCTTTAAACCAAGCCTTTTATCAACTTCATCGATCTTTGAACCGAGCCTCTTATCAACTTCGTCGATCTTTGAACCGAGCCTCTTATCAACTTCGTCGATCTTTGAACCGAGTCTCTTATCAACCCCGTCGATCTTTGAACTAAGCCTCTCGTCGACCCCGTCGATCTTCGCACCAAGCCGCTTATCAACTTTCTCAATCTTCGAACTCAGTCTCTTATCAACACCGCCAATCTTTGTATTGATCTTCTTTAGTTCTGTGAAAACTGCATCAAGAGTGACCTTAGCCATAAGCAATGATTGCTAACAAATCTCTTCAGTCGGTGCAATGTAAGAGACAAAAAAATCTACGACTAAACTGAATTGATCGGTGACTAAACTGAATTGATCGGTAAATTTTTTTTGCTGGTCACGGCTGCTCCAGTAAAAAACCTATTCTCTCCGTATCGCATACAATCTAAAGCTGGACCAGCAGCTTCGGTGCGGAATAAGTGAGCCAAAACACGCACGCACCCGTCGAAGGGTTTTTGCTTAACTCTCGTTTTAGCGCCGCCGCGACTTTACCCGTATACGTTGTCTCAAGTTCAACAGCTTCCTCTTTGGCCCATTCCTGCACAGCCAACTCCGACTCTTCAGTCGGTGCTGCATAACCGGCCCCAAGAGCCGAAGAATCAACCACAAGATTCTCGAGATCAAAACACTCGGGATGCAGCCGGAGAATCTTGCCTGATCGCCTTGCAAGCCTCTTAAGCGCTGGCAATTCAGTTCTACTTCCCGGCACAACTCGAACGGCATGAACCTTCGTTTTAAGGCCCGCTGCTCGAAGGCCTATAGCGAGGCCGACCGCGGTTCCCCCCGTTCCCAAAGCGACAAATAGCTTTTCAGGCTCAGGCAATTTCCTTTGATGCACCTGCCCCGCCAATTCAATCGCCGCCTGCACATAACCCAATGTGCCGACTGCGTTGCTTCCTCCCGGTGGAATGACCATGAGTTTCTTGAACCTTGAAAACCATTTCAGAGTGCCCGCCACAAAAGCAGCGGCGAAATTATCCACAATGTGAATAGACTGAGCGTACTTTCTCACCAATTGTTTTTTTGTCTCAAGCAACCGTCGATCAGAGTCACTCATTTTCGAAGGCGCTTTGACTAAAATCAAATGACAAGGCACGCCACGCAGTTTGCAATGATAGGCAGCTGCCAAAGCGTGATTGCTATTCTCAAAGCCAAATGTCACCACTTCCTGCTTGTTCTTGAGCGCCTGTGCAATCAGATATTCTAATTTTCGGGGCTTGTTGCCACCATAGACCGGATGAGTCACCGAATCGTCTTTCAGCCAGACTTCGTCGTTGGGGAAAAGCTTTGAGAGTCTTCGGACCGGCGTCGGTCGATCAACGATCGCCACTCTTGATTGAGACGCAAGGCTACGGTTCAACTCTTCAAAATCAGGTATCGCCATACAACCAAAATTTCTACACCGAAGATTTCAGTATTGATACTCGTGTCTGGCGAACCTATCCTTTTATTGGTGAAGACTCGGGAAAACATCTCTCTAAAACGTCTACTCCGCTTGGGAGCTTTTGCATGCGCTTTCGCCTCGGCATGTTCGCTTGATGATCCTGTGCGCCAAGCAGGAACAAGTTTAAAGATAATATTAGAGGATCAGTCAGTTCAGCGTGCTGGGCTCGACGTCTTGGCCGCACCAACACAAACATCCGACTTCAATTGTTTTGCGATCAATGTCAGTGGATCGGGCATCAACTCAAACATTCTCATCAACAGGCAATGCAGCTCAAATGACAATATGCGTGGACGCGGTTTTGGGATTTTTTCGCCGTTGGTCCAACGGGGCTCGACTATTGAGCTCGATGTTCCGCCAGGTCCCGCTAGAAGCATCGATGTTTACGGCATTTATCCGGCTGCTGCCGAATGTGGTGGAAGCGCATCCAACACCGTAACAGGTTATTTCCTGGGCTCGGTCACGAAGAATCTCGGTGAGAGCACAGCGGTAACCATTCCTATTCAATATTCAGGATCGTCATCGAACCTTACGTGCACAAGTGGAAGTTCAAACTCCACGTTGAGGTTTGTTCCGTCGGGATCTGCCCAAGATGGAAAGATTTATCGCAACAGCTCGGGCTCTTGTTTCGTTGACGATGCAATCATCACAACCACAAATACACCAAGCCTTTCAGGCATGACCGAAGTCATCGGCACCGAGTATGCCTATGTCGCAAGCCAAGACAGCTCTCTGCTTTTTACCGAATGCGATTATGTCGGGGTCAACTTCGATACTCAAGTGACTTACGTCACCTGGGATCTTAGCGCCATTGACCTTGCGTCTTACGGTACAATGAAGATTTCCTGGGTCGGA
This sequence comes from Bdellovibrionota bacterium, assembly GCA_040754655.1. GTDB lineage: Bacteria > Bdellovibrionota > UBA1018 > UBA1018 > UBA923 > JBFMCE01. Next base: position 9,689 of record JBFMCE010000100.1, read on the forward strand.
GCGGCCGGTCATTATAGTTCGACCTGCAACGGCGCAACAACGACTCTGGGGCACGGAGGAGGATCGTCTCCTCCTCTCTGGCTGGTACAAGCCTGGAGATACGATTCAGGATCAGGCTCGCAGTGGGCGACGATCGGAATGAATACCGTCGGCCAGTCGACGTTAGCTCAGACCTTCACTGAACCTTCTGCGTTTAAAGATGCGAGTGGTCTGGTTTGGGTGCGAATCGTATCGGATAATCCTGGAAGCACGAGCTATTGCTCTTCGGTTCAAACTGATTTTGTTGAATTAGAACTTGGCCCCTAGAAAAGAGAAGGCCAGCTGCATCCCACTGCCTGCAGCCGGCCTTCCATAGAAGTCTAACTATTGCCGCTTGATTTTCAAACGTTAATTCCGGCTTTTCGATACTCATTCAGTTTATTGCGCAGCGTGCGAATGCTGATGCCAAGCTCACGCGCGGTGTGAGTTCGGTTGCCATTGTGAAACGCAAGCGACTTCAAGATCACGGCGCGTTCAATTTGCTCAAGAGTACGACCTGGGGCCCATTGAGCTTCAGCTTCCCAATCAACTGAGTGGGCACCGGCTCCTTGATGCGCCGTATTGATGGCTTGCCCCACCAGCACGTCCGTAGCTCGCACAAGGCCATCCTGGGCCGCCATCATCGCTCGCTCAAGAATGCCTTCAAGCTCGCGAAGATTGCCCGGAAACCCATGGCTTGCAAGTTTCTGAACCGCTTCTTCAGTGATTCCAGACACCCTGCGGCCCGTACGCGTTGCGATGCGGCCCATCAAAGAAGAAACGATCAACTTGAGATCCGCCGTGCGTTCACGCAATGGAGGAACGATGATCGCGACGTTATTGAGTTTGTAGTACAAAGCTTCAAGAAAAGTTCCTTGCGCCACGAGTTCGGCCAAGTTCCTGTTCGAGATAGCGATGATGCGAACATCGACATTCACGCCGGTCTTTGAACCAATCCGGTCTACCAGGCCAGTCTCAAGGACTTTCAGTACCTTCGCTTGAAGTTTTGGCGTCAACTCAGACACATCGTCGAGAATCAGCGAGCCGCCGTTGGCTTGCTCGAATTTACCTCTTTTTTCGCTTACCGTTCCCGCAAACGCGCCCTTTTCGAAACCAAAAAGCTCGGTCTCAAGCAACATTTCAGGTTGCTGGGCACAATTCACCGTCACACAAGCGCCATTCACTCGCTCAGAACGCTCGTGAATGAACTTCGCCATTGTTCCCTTGCCTGTCCCTGGCTCACCTTGGATCAACACGGAAGATTTCGTAGGAGCCACCGTTTCGGCAAGCTTTACGATGTCTTTCACCTTGGTATCGTTCGTTTGTATTTCAATCATTGATTCGACCTCCTGTCTTTTTCATTCATTCGTTTTGAAATATCGGTCTCCCACTCATGTTGGTCCAGTTCAGCCTGTGCGGATTTCTTCCAGATATCGTTATTGGCTGTCTGTGCCAGCTTGCGGAATGCCGCAATTGCCTCATTATCGCGTCCAAGCGAAGCCAGCGACTTACCTCGCATGAACTCGAACTCTCCTCGACGTGGGTGATCAGGTTTAAACCTAAGCAGATCGTCAATGGCACCCACAGCGCCGCTGAAATTTGAAGAATCATAAAGATTTTGCGCGTAAAGCTCTTTCACGCGAGAGATCGACGATGAAAGATGCGTTTGAGCGCCAAACTTGAATAATGCGTATTCCGCGAGCTTGACGGCTTCGCGAGCATTACGCAGGCGATTGACGTTTTCAAGCCGACGCAACGTGATCGCGAATTGGCGATCGACCGGGAACTTCTTTACGAGCCCGGTTTCCAGGATGCGATTGTCATACGAAACAGCCGCGCGCAGATCTTCTTTCGCAAGCGCCGCCTGAGCGAGCTCGTCGTATTTTTCAGCGGCTAACTTCCCATCGTCGCGGATATAAGTCAGTTGGGCGATCGTATGCGAGGCATTCTCACCGGTAAACCTTGAATGCCTGCCCTTCAGGTACCAATACGAATCTTTCTCGTCATCGGTGGCAGTCTCAATCGAGTTATGCAGGCCTGCTAACTTTTCACTGACTCCTTTGAAGTCTTTTGCTTCCAACTGAGCCTTGGCGATCGCGAGCATATAGCTGACCTGAGCGGGTTGAGGCGCGAAATCCCCATAATCTTTTACGACGGCCAACAAATCCTCATGTTTTCCTGGCGCATCAAGCTCAAGGACCCGATTCACGACGGCCTTCGCAAAGACCTTTTTAAAGGAATCTGAGAGCGGCATGCCCTCGAGCTTGGGCCGGTATTCTCCGACTTTTTTCAGCGCTTGTTGGTAGTTTCCATTCTCTACGTTGAAACGCGCTTCCGCGAGATCCATCCAACGTTCAACCTCGAGAGGATCTACGAGAGGGCTTTCAATAGGCTTCAGGTTGCGTTCTTCGAAGAACTTTGAGAAAAAAATGAAGTTGCGGTCTTTCTTAGTCAAACCTCGATGGCAATTTGAAAGGCGAAGCTCAGCCATAACCGCGCCAGGCGAATAGGGGTTGCGGTGGATCACTTCTTCATAGAGCTTCCCTATTCTCTCATGCTGACCACGATCTGATTTTTTCAGCAGGATTTGCTCAAGCTCAGCCAATCGCAAATCAGCCGCCCAGGAAACCCCGTCAGAACTAAATCTCTTTTCAAACTCTTTGTAGACTCGCCTTGCTTCCTCATACTTGCCCAACTGAAAGTAGATCTCGGCCAAGTTTAGCCACGCCGTAGGGAAACGAGTTGAATCATTCTCGCGTTCGCGAACGGCCTGCTCGAAAGACAGGGCTGCGCGCTCCCAGAACTTGCGCGCCATATAGACTTCGCCGATTCTAAAAACGGCCTCAGAGCTGAACTCATTCGATTGATCAATCACATTCTGATACGCCCTCTCGGCGCGATCAAGCTCACCCACCGCAAAGAGGGCTTCGGCACTCGCCAAACGGAACACGCTTCGCGCCAGATCGAAGGCCTTCCGGTCTTCGCCTTCGAGCAGAGGCTGCTCAGCGCCACGAAGAGCGTACTCAAGAGAATCGATGGGAGTGCCTTTTTCAATGAACTCTTGAACCAAGAACGCAAGCGCTGCGCGCCCCCTCTTCGAGTCTGGCGCTTCAAGCACGATTCTTCGGTATAGGTCTAACGCTTGGTTCATGTAAACCGGCGTGCGCAAAAGCCGTGACAGTTGAACAAGCGTGCTGGCCTTTAAAAAGGCCAGCTCGGCTTTCAAGGGGCTAGCGGAGTATTGCCGTTCAAAAAAATCAATCGCGCGTAGAACAAGCGCATATTGTTGTTCATTGTAAAGTTTGAAGGCCAGCCTATAGTGTGCGATCTCTTTTTCACGATTGCCGAGCTTTTCATGAGGTTTCGCTTTTGAGAGCGGATACTCATATTTCGAGTCAGCTGGCATCAAATTGAAGAACGACCGGTATTGGAAGGGCTTAT